>CAZJSH010000005.1:0-70954 GCA_964548715.1 uncultured Halomonas sp.
CCTGTTGGAGGGAGCTTGCTCGCGAACCGGCCGGGTCACCCTTCGCCCGCAAGCGGCCTCCAACAGGCCTCTGGTCCGGCGCCGGCGCAGGATTCGACTGTTGGAGGGCGCTTGCGCGCGAACCCGCCGGGCCGCGTTGCCACGGCCGCGGGCCGGGACCGGTATCATCTTTCCGTTCCCAATCTCAGGAGCTGCTGATGAATCGTCGTGAACTGGTCGAGGCGCTGTTCGAGGAATTCGACAAGAACAAGGACGGCGTGATTTCGCGCGGCGAGTTCGTGGAGCTGATCGACTGTCTGCTGGGCGAGCACGGGGTGAAGACCCGGCAGGAGATCTTCGACGAGTTCGACGCGAACCACGACAACGTCATTTCCCGCGACGAGCTGGTCGACCTGATCATCGAGTACGCGATCTGAAGTCGCTCGCGACCGGGCGTCCGTGTACGCCGGCGTCGCCGGCCGGTCAGTCCGCCGACACCGATTCAGCGCGATCCCGCCTGCGCTGCCGGATTCGCAGCACGAACAGCGGGATGGACACCGCGCAGGCGGCCCAGGCCGCGTAGCGAACCGGCCGGTGCAGCGGCGTGTCGGCGACCTGGAACTCGGGCGCGAACAGGCGCAGGCCGAACGCGGCTGTCAGCAGGCTGAACGTGATGACGGGCGCCAGGTAGTACCACTCGCGCCGCTTGAGGCCGATCACGATGAACGGCACGAGGTGGGCCGCGAACAGCACGAACATCACCGGCACGTACCAGCCGCTCACGCGTCCTCCAGGTCCCGGTCGGAAATGATCACGCCGTTGGCGTCGGCGTAGGCGAAGTCGCCGGGCCGGATCTCGACGCCGGCAATGGCGACCGGGATGCCGACCTGCCCTTCGTCGCGTCGAACGCTCTTGATCGGCACGCAGCCGAGCGCGCAGACGCCGAAGTCGATGTCCGGCAGCACGTCGACGTCGCGGCAGGCGCCGTGGATGATGACCCCGACCCAGCCGTTCTCCGCTGCGCGCTCGGCGATCATGTCGCCGATCAGCGCGTGGCGAAGCGAGCCGCCGCCGTCGACCACCAGCACCTTTCCGTTGCCGGGCTCGGCCAACCGTTCCTTCACCCGTGAGTTGTCCTCGAAGCACTTGACCGTCTCGACCTGGCCGCCGAACGCGGCCCGACCGCCGAACATGCGCCAGTGCAGGCCGGTGATGACCCGGACATGGTCGGCGTGGGCGTCGCAGAGATCGGGCGTGGACGTGGGCATCGCGGGGTCTCCGGGCATGGTCGTCGACCGAGGATACCCGGCCCGGTCAACGATTTCGCCATCGATCACCGCTGTCGAGCAGATCGCGGGCCGCCGGTCCGTTGAGCCAGCGCCTGGCGTCGAGGTCGTTGCGCAAGGTCGCGTTCCAGTACGCAGTGCTCAGCTCGCGGACGATGTGATCGCGCTCGGCGGCATCCCGACCGGGATCGCGGCGCGGCTCCCGGTAATAGGCCGTCAGCGGCGCCAGCGCACCGCGGAACACCAGTTCGTAGGAGCCCGGCACGCGCAACCCGCGCCAGATCGCCTCCGGCGCCGGCACGCCCTCGCCGGGCCGGCCACGGGGTTCCGGCCCGACCGGCACCCGGACGCTGCCGCGCCAGCCCCAGATCAGCATCCACGGCGTCCGTACGGCGCTGTAGGCCGATGGCGGGGCGATCGCGCCGGGGCCGACCGGGTCCAGCATCAGGGCGGCGCGCAGCCGTCGATCGGCCAGCACCGGCGGGCCGTTGACGGGCCGGCGGCCGGTCGCGACCTCGGCGGTGTAGGCGCCCCAGAATGCGCCTGCGATCCCGGCCCGCTCGGCATCGACGGCGCCGGCCAGCGGGTGAGCGGCGTCCCGGTTCCATCGCTCGAGCGCGTCGAGTACACCCCGCACGTCGCCGGCGCGGTCGTCGATGCGCGCCTCGCGGGCCAGCGCCGGCCGATCGCGGCCGCGTGGCGGCCTCGGCCGCCCGGTCCAATCGACCGACGCGCCGCCGGGGTGGGCGATGAACACCGCCAGCAGCCGGTTGTGTGCCCAGTGCCGGCCCAGGTCGGCGTTGGCGTGGCAGCTTGCACCGAGGTCCTGGCTGAACAGCACCACCGGGAACGGGCCCGGACCGGACGGTCGGTAGACGCAGAGCTCGACGCTGCGCCCGGGCACGGCGGACGGCGCCGTCAATTCGACGACATCGGGCGCGGACGCGACCGGCTTCGGCGACAGCAGCAGCACGGAACAGACAACGAGCAGACGGATCATCGGCGGCCCTCCGACAGGACGCGAGGTGTGTTCTCCAGACGTGATCCGGCCGCGCAACGCGCCACGCTCGAACCAGCCCGAACGCACCGGGTCGGCCCCAGCATAGCCCGGCGGCCCGGTCGCGGGACCGCGCTACGGTACGGTCAACGCGATCAGCAGCGCGATGCCGCCCAGCAGGCCCAGGATAATGACCCAGGCCATCGGCCGGCCGAAGTTCAGGGTGTAGCCGACGCCGAAGCGTTTTTCCAGCCACAGCGCCGGATCGTCCGGATTGAAATAGATCATGCCGAGCTTCCAGGCGCGGTCGGGCGAGCGGTCGCCCTCGTCCGGCGACCCGGGTCGGTCGAAGCGACCGGTCCACCACATCACGAGCGGCACGACCAGAATGCCGACGACCACCAGCAGCTGGACCGTGGCGCCGAGCGGACCGGTGACCCACGCCTCGCCGTACAGCACCGCGAGGCTGACCCAAGCACCAAGCAGCCCGACCAGGCCCATCATCCAGAGCAGCATGCAATTGATCGCGCGCACCCGCGAGCGGTGACCCGGCAGCCGCCGGATCAACAGGGCCATCGGCATGACAAGGTGCATCAACGCCAGCGTAGCGAGCATGGACAGCGGCGGACCGAAGACCGAAGCGAAGCCCGACTGCGACCCATCGGGCGAAAAGATCGGTTCATGCGTCGCCAGCCACGCCATCGCACCGAGCACGGGCAGGTAGGGCAGCGCGTGCAGCCAGAGCGGTTTGGGTACGACATCGCGCAGGCGGTCCGGCGGCTGGATTTCGATCGTGCGCCGAAGCTCATCGGAGCGGCTGAACGCCATCGCGCGGCCTCGGCAGTGGATGAACACGACCAGCGCGCCGGAGGTGACGATCAACGTCGCCACCAGGTGTGCCACCACCATGGCCGGCTCCGGATCGAACCAGCCCCAGACCGGCGTGATGGCGGCCAGCGCAATCACCGTGGAAATGCCGACGCCGACGAAGTAACGATGCCGTATGGCTCGCCCGATCTCCGAGTCGGCGAATCCGGTGGGCACGGTGACGGCGAAGAAGGTGCTGCCTCGGGTGAGCTTCGGCATGGCCAGCATCAGCAACCCGATGCCCAGCGGCACCAGGTAGGCGAATCCGAACATCCAGACGGTCATGCGTCATCTCCTTGTTGGTCGAGGACCCGGCGGGTCCATTGGTCCAGTGTTTCGCGGTCCAGCCCCCGCGCTTCGAAATCGGCCTGGAGATCGCGCAGCTGGTGTTCGTAGTCGGCGGCCAGGCGCTCCTGCTCGGCCGGCGTCAACGCCGGGGCCCGGCGATCCAGGACCACGCTGCCGGCACGCCGTTTCAGCACCAGCCAGCCTTCGGCTTCGAGTTCCCGGTAGGCCTGCGCCACGGTATTGAAATGCACACCGAGGTCGCGCGCCAGCGCGCGCGACGACGGCAGCAGGTCACCGGGGACGAGTGCGCCTTCGAGCAGGCAACGCCGCAGTCCGCGCGTGATCTGGTGGACGACGGGCACACCGGAATCCAGGTCGATGTCGAGCCGGGGCAGCGATTTTTGTACAGAATCCATGTACAAAGAATACCGTCTTTCGCCGCGCGCGTCAATGTATGGATCGAGTGTACAAACCGACACCGCGGTCTGCCTTCGTCATCGCACGCGGGGATGAAACATGGCATCCTCGGGGCGTCCGGGCTCCGGGTCCGCCGCAATCTCCGAGCACATGTCTCGACGTCCTTCGCGAAACCCGTCCGATCGTCCGTCGTATTCGTCGCCAGTGATCCTGGTGGTGATCGGGCTGATCGGGCTGGTCGTGACGGCCTGGGCCGTGGTGTGGGTGGTCGAAAGCGAGCACCAGCGCCAGGAGGGTCGACTGTCCGAACGGATCGAACAAGTCTCGGGCACGGTGCGCGGCCATTACGCCAAGTACGAGACGCTCCTGCACGCCGGCCGCGCGCTGTTCGCCGGCTCCGATTTCGTGACCGGGGAGGATTGGTCGCTGTTCACGGCCGAAGTGCTGGCCGGTCAGCAGATGCCCGGCCTGGTCGGTCTCAGCTGGGTGCCCTATGTCGGCGATCCGGCCGGGTTGGAGATGTTGTCGCGCCAGCGGGTCGAAGAAGGCGAGGCTCCGCTGGTCGTGCGGCCGGCCGGTGACCGACCTTACTACTGTCCGATCGTCTACAACGAACCGCAGGCGGTCAATGCGTCGTCGATCGGCCGTGACGTATGCACCGTCGAGGCGCTGCACGACGCGCTCCGGCTGACCCGGGAGCAGCCTTCGGTGTTCCTGTCCGAGCCGCTGCGGCTGGTCCAGCCCGACGACCGCTGGCAACCCGGCTTCGTAATGCTGATCTGGATCGAGGACTGGTCGGCCAACCACACCGGCTGGATCGGCGCATCGATCCGCTTCACCGAGCTGTTCGGCAGCCCCGACCCGACCCGTCGGGGCGGCGGCTTCGAGGTGCTCGACGTCACCGGCAAACGTCGGAATCCCGAGACCGTCTACGGCAGCCTGCCGGCCGAGGAACGCGGACTGTTCGGCCGTACGACGATCCGCGTCGAGCGGGAACTGGAGGCCGGCGGCCGCACCTTCCGACTGACCCTGGCCGAGCCCGAGAACCACAGCTGGGCCGCGGCGATCGTGCTGCTCGCCGGCCTGCTGTCGACCGGGCTGCTGGTCGCCTACCTGCTGACCCTGTTCCGGACCCGCGAACGGGCCCGTGCCTTCGCTGCGCAGACCAGCGGCAAGCTGGAGGAAAGCGAACGGTTGCTGGCCTCGATCACCGACAACATCTTCGAGGGCATCTATCGCGGCACCCCGAACGACGGCCTGGTCTATGCCAACGAGTCACTGGCCCGGATGTTCGGCTACGATCGGCCGGAGGCCATGCTCGACGCCGCAGGGCCGATCCTCTACGCCGAGCCGGAGCAGCGCGACGACCTGCTCGAACGCCTGCAGCGCGACGGGTTCTATCGCGACGTCGAGGTCGAATTCCTGCGCGCCGATGGCTCGCGCTTCATCGGCGTCAACAATGCCGTGGCGCACTTCGACAGCGACTGGAACGTCGAGTACTTCGACGGCGCGATCTACGACATCACCGAACGCAAGGAAGCCGAAGCCCAGGTCCATCGGCTGGCCCACTACGACGCGCTGACCGGCCTGCCCAACCGGGCCATGCTCGACCGGCGCCTGCAGCAGGCCATTCAGCACGCCCGCGCGGCCGGGCAATCGATGGCGCTGCTGTTCATGGATCTCGATCACTTCAAGACCATCAACGATTCGCTCGGCCACAGCCTCGGCGACACGCTGCTGATCCAGGTGGCCAAACGGCTGGGCAGCGGCTTGCGCAGCGATGATTCGGTCAGCCGGCTCGGCGGCGATGAGTTCCTCGTCGTGCTCGCCCACGTCGATGCCGAGGCTGCAGCAAGCGGCGCACAGCGGATTCTCGACCTGTTCATCGAACCATTCGACCTCGAGGGTCACGAGCTCCGGGTCAGTCCGAGCATCGGAATCTCGCTGTTCCCCGAAGATGCCAGCAGCGCCGAGGTGCTGATCCGGAACGCCGACGCGGCGATGTACGCCGCCAAGGAGCGCGGCCGGGCCAATTACCAGTTCTTCACCCCCGAAATGAACGTCCGGGCCCGCGAGCGGTTGACCCTGGAAAGCGACCTCCGCCAGGCCCTGCGAAGCGGCCAGCTCTCACTGCACTATCAGCCGGTGGTGCGCATCACCGACCGCGCAATCCTCGGTGCCGAGGCGCTTCTGCGCTGGACCCACCCCGAGCAGGGCGACATTCCGCCCGACCGGTTCATCCCGGTGGCCGAACAGAGCGGCCTGATCGTCGAGATCGGCGACTGGGCGATCAACGAGGCCTGCCGTCAACTCGCCCAATGGATGCGCGAGGGGCTCCCCGCGCTGCCGGTGGCAGTCAACGTCTCGGCGCTGCAATTCTGGCGCGGCAGCCTGGTCGACCAGGTGCGCAACGCGCTCGACGCCCATTCACTGGACGCCGAGCTGCTTGAACTGGAACTGACCGAGAGCGTGATCATGCGCGACGCCGAGATCGCCAGCCGGGTGATTTCGCAACTCAACGGACTCGGCGTGCGCCTGTCGATCGACGATTTCGGCACCGGCTACTCCAGCCTGTCGTACCTGAAGAAATTCTCGATCAGCAAGCTGAAGATCGACCAGTCCTTCGTGCAGGACCTCGGCCACGATCCGGACGATGCAGCGATCGTTTCGGCCATCATCAGCATGGCCGAAGATCTGGGACTGGAAGTGGTCGCCGAGGGCGTGGAAACCGACGACCAGCGACGGCTGCTGCAGGCGCGCGGCTGCCTGCTGGCCCAGGGCTTCCTGTTCGACCGACCGATGTCGGCCGACCACTTCCGCGAGCGTCTGCGCCCGGCCGAAGGCCAGCAGGATGTCGAGCCCGACCCGGCCACCTGAGTCGAGGACGAACGACGCCCGGGGGAACCTCTGCGCACCGATGTGCAGAGGGACGCCAGTGGGCCATGCGGTATGGCCCACTAGAGCTCCAGCTGGCCCTTCAGGAACGGCACGGCGTGGCCGCCGACGCGCAGGCTGATGCAGCGACCGTCGGTCACCGACAGACGTACGAAGATCCGGCTCGGCCGGCCCATCACGCGGCCCTGCTCCACCGTCCATTCGTGCTGCCCGTCGGGCAGCGCGCCGGCGGCCAGCCGGTGGGCCGGCAGCCCGGCGGCGGCCGATCCGGTGGCCGGATCCTCGGGCACGCCGATGTGCGGCCCGAACATCCGCGCATCGAAGGTCGACGGACCCGGCCGGTCCTCTGCATACAGGTACACCCCGCACGCGCCGTCCAGCGCCATCGCGTCCCAGGCGGCGAAATCCAGCCGGGCGGCGTCCAGCGCTTCGGCGTCGGTCCGGGCGTAGATGAAATCGATGCCGGCGCCGGCCCGCACCGGCGCGAAGGCCTCTCGATCGATGCAGCCGTCCGGCAGCGACAGCGCGCGCTCGATCTGCCGGGCCTCTGGCGCGGTGCCGCTGCGACGCGGTGGATTCGGGTTCTCGAACTCGGCGTAGTACGCCTCGCCGGCGCTCAACCGGACCGGAAACCGCCCTGCGCCGAGTTCCAGCAACAGCGCGCCGCGCCGTTCCTCGGCCCGGGCCAGCGCGCAGGCCGCGCCGACCGTGGGGTGGCCGGCAAACGGCAGCTCGCCGGTCGGCGTGAAGATGCGCACGCGGGCGTCGGCATCGTCGACCTCGGGTCGACACAGGAACACGGTTTCGGAATAGTCGAATTCCGCCGCGATCGCCTGCATCGTCCCGGTCGCCAACGCGTCGGCATCGAACACCACGGCCAGCGGATTGCCGGCGAACCGGCGATCGGTGAACACATCCCAGGTCTCGAAGGTCAGGCGTCCGGTCATGCTCATGCCCTCCCGCATGTCCAGCGGGCTCGGTGCGATCGATCGGACCCCATGGTAGCGTGCCGCCAGCCTGGACGGCGGCCCGATTCCGTGATCGGACGTGCGTCAGCCGCCCGAGCGGTGGCCGGTGATCATCCCGAGGACGAAGTTCTCCCGGTGCAGCAGTGAGGATACGAGCACGCCGGCGATGTGCAGTGCCACGAGCAGCAGGAGCAGATCCGCCACGAGTTCGTGGAGCTCCTCGACCGCCTCTTCGAAGTTGCTTTCGTCGTCCCGGTGCCCCTCGTCGTCGCGCTCGGCGCCGTCCCGCTCGTGTTCATCGTCGTGCTCGCCGATGGGTTCCGCGGACTCGCGCGTCGTCGCGACCGGCCCGGCCGGTGCTTCGGCGGCGACCAGCCATCCGGCCAGCGGGCCCTTGTCCTCTTCCAGGGCGTACAGCGTCATGCCACTGGCGACCTGGACGGTCAGGGCAGTCATCAGCAGGACCACCATCCAGCCACCGGCCGGGTTGTGGCCGCGATGGGCCTCGGGCTCGCCGCGCACCAGGCTCTTGAGGTAGCGGACGACCGCGCCGGGGCCGCGGACGAACCGGCTGAACCGGGCGTTCTGCGGGCCGAACAGCCCCCAGACGAAGCGCACGATCAGGATCACGGCGATGGTGTAGCCGGCCAGCACGTGGACCTGCTGGTACTCGTCGCCGGCGATCCAGGCCGTGACGAAAGCCGCGGCCAGCAGCCAGTGGCCGATCCGGACGAGCGGATCCCAGGTCTTCGGGCGGGCCATGGCAGAACGGGGGTCGGGCGTCGTGGTGGTCATGCGGCGGTTCCTTCGGATGAGTGACCCCAGACTGCGCGACCGGCGATATGCTTGGAATCCGGCACATGACGCAGCCCCGACTGCCGCCGCTCGATGAGCTCCGACCCGGCAAATGACGCACCGAACCCGACACCGCCGGCCGGCTTGCTGCTGGCCGCACTGGCGGCGATCGCGGTCCTGATCGGCTGGGATCTGAGCACCGACTACGGGGAGGGCGCCGGTGCACTGCACCTGGTGCTCGAGTCGAGCGTGCTGCTGCTGGCCTCTGCGCTGTTCACGCTGATTCTCGTCCAACGCCTGCGGGCGACTCAGCGGCTGCGACTGCTTGAACGCTCGCTGAGCGTCCGGACCGAGGAAGCCGAAGCCTGGCGAGCTCGCTATCAGCAGACGCTGGCTGGACTCGGCGAAGCCATCCGCGCGCAGTTCGAGACCTGGGAGCTCAGTGAAGCCGAAGCGCAGATCGGCCTGCTGTTGCTCAAGGGCCTGAGCCTGAAGGAGATCGCGAAAGTGCGCGGTACCGGCGAACGGACGGTTCGCGAGCAGGCCCGCGCGATCTATCGCAAAGCCGGACTGGCCGGCCGCTCGGAGCTCTCGGCGTTCTTTCTCGAAGACCTGCTGCTGCCGACGCCGACCGACGACGCCGAAACCAGCGATCGACACGCCGGATCGTAGGCGGGCGCAATGATCCCGATTCGACTCCCATTGCCGCTGCTGCTCCTGGTGTTCGCCCTGCTGCCGGCCGCCCCGGCCGGGGCAGCGGCGTCCGGCCCGGTCCAACGCGACCATGTGGTCGTCGAGCTGATCAGCGCGGTCGAGCACGTACAGCCAGGAACGCCGTTCCGGGTCGGCGTGGCCTTCGAGCACGAGCCCGACTGGCACACCTACTGGGAAAACCCGGGCGATTCCGGGTTGGAAACGAAATTCGCCTGGACGCTGCCCGAGGGGCTCACGGCCGGGCCGATCGAGTGGCCGTGGCCGGAGCGACACCGCATCGAGCACCTGGTCAACTACGGCTACTCGGGCCTGCACCTTCTGCCGGTCACGATCACGCCGGCCGCCGGGCTGACCGGCGACCGCGTCACGCTCGAGGTCGAGGCCGATTGGCTGATCTGCAGGATCGAGTGCATCCCCGGCTCCGCCGAGCTGACCCTGACCCTGCCGGTCCGCGACGCGGCACCGCCGCCGTCCCGGTTCGCTGCGCGCTTCGACGAAACGGCGGCGCGCACGCCCGAGCCGGTGGACTGGCCGGCGACGTTCAGCACCGATGGCGGCCAGTTCGGTCTGCAGGTCCAGGGCGTGACGGGGCTGGACGCCCACCGAATCCAGGTGTTCCCGGCTCACCCGACGCTGGTCGAACACGCCGCCGATCCGTTCATTGCACACGACGGCGGCACGCTCCAGGTGGTCCAGCCCCGGTCGCCGTTCTTCAGCCGCGCGCCCGAGACCCTGCGGGTGGTGCTGGTCGACCCGGGAGCCGGACGCGGGGTGGAGGTCATCGCTCGCAAGGGCACGCTGGAATCGATCGGTCCGGCGCTCCAGCCGGCCGGAAGCAACGACGAACCGCTGCCGCTGATCACCGTGCTGCTGCTGGCGCTGGTCGGCGGCATGCTGCTGAACCTGATGCCCTGCGTGTTCCCGGTCCTGTCGCTGAAGGCGATGAGCCTGGTCAACGGCGGAGAGCGGCATGCCGCACGCCACGGCTGGGCCTATACCGGCGGCGTGCTGGTCACGTTCGCGTTGCTGGCCGGCGCACTGCTGACGCTGCGCGCCGGCGGCGAGGCGATCGGCTGGGGGTTCCAGCTGCAGTCACCCGGCTTCGTCGCGCTACTGATCTATCTGTTCTTCGCCATGGCGCTTTCGCTGTCCGGCGTGTTCGAACTCGGCACGCGCTGGATGGGGCTGGGCCAGGACATGCCCGGTCACGACGGGCTGCGCGGCTCGTTCTTCACCGGCGCGCTGGCCACGCTGGTCGCCAGCCCGTGCACGGCGCCGGCCATGGGCACGGCACTCGGGGTGGCCGCGGTGTTACCGGCGGTCCAGGCCATGGGCGTTTTCCTGGCGCTGGGCTTCGGCCTGGCGCTGCCGATGCTGGTGCTCTCGCTGGTTCCGGCGCTGGCCCGCCGGCTGCCGAAGCCCGGCCCGTGGATGATCACCTTCCGCCAGGTGATGGCGTTCCCGCTGTACCTCACCGTCGTCTGGCTGCTGTGGGTGCTCGGCAACCAGGTCGGCAGCACCGGCATGAGCTGGCTGCTGGCCGGGCTGGTCGCACTGGCCTTCGCGCTGTGGCTGGGCGGACGCGCCGGTGGCCGGTCGACGGCCGGGACCGTTCAGGCCGTGGCCCACGTGCTGGTCGGCCTGGCGCTGCTCGGCGCGCTGGCCGCGTGGCTCAACGCGATCGACTTCGAGCCGCCGGGCCGGGCCGCGACCGCCGGCGCCGAGCCGTGGAGCATCGAGCGGCTGGCCGAACTCAACGCCGACCCGGGCCGCGGTGTGCTGGTCAACATGACCGCCGACTGGTGCGTGACCTGCAAGGTCAACGAGGCCGTGGCGCTGTCCACCGACACGGTGCGCGGCGCGATCGACGAATTCGGGTTCATCTACCTTGTCGGCGACTGGACCCGGCGCGACCCTGCGATCACGCGTTACCTGGAGGAGTTCGGCCGCAACGGCGTGCCGCTGTACGTGGTCTATCCGCCCGGCCCGGACCCGCAGCCCATCGTGCTGCCGCAGATCCTGACCCCGGGCTCGGTGGCCGCGGCGCTACGCGACGCTGCCGCACTCCACGTATCATCAGTGCCCGAATCGTTGACCCGACCCATTGACCCGACCCAGTGAACAAGGACCCGAACATGCTCGATCGAATTTCCACGACCCTGGCTACACTCCTGCTCGCACTGACCGCCAGCGGCCCGCTGGCCGCCGCGCCGACGATCGGCGAGCCGGCGCCCGAGTTCGAGCTGATCGACACCGCCGGCACCACGCACCGTCTTTCCGACTTCCGCGGCAGGACCGTGATCCTGGAGTGGACCAACCACGAGTGCCCGTTCGTCCAGAAGCACTACGACTCGGGCAACATGCAGGAGCAGCAGCGCATCGCGGCCGGCGAGTACGACGCGGTCTGGCTGACGATCATCTCGTCGAAGGCCGGCGCGCAGGGCCACGTCAGTCCGGAGCAGGCCGATGAACTGACTGCATCGCGCGACGCCGCGCCGACCGCGGTGCTGATCGACGAGCCGGGCGAGGTCGGCCGCGCCTATGCCGCGCAGGTCACCCCGCACATGTACATCATCGACCCGAACGGCATCCTGGTCTACATGGGCGGCATCGACTCCAACCCCAGTGCCGACCCGGCCGACATCCCGACCTCGACCCAGTACGTGCTGGCCGCGCTCGACGACATGGCCGCCGGCGGTGCTGTGGCCGAAGCCGTTACCCGCCCGTACGGCTGCACCATCAAGTACTGATCGGCCGGCCCGTTCGAGCGTCCATTCGATCGCGCATCCGACCCGCGTCCGGCCTCGGCGACCTTGCGCCGCCGGGGCCGGACCGTCATCATCCAGAAATGTCCGAGTCCGGCCCGCGACCGCCCGAACACGTGCACCTGCTGCGCGCGCTGGCCAGCCTGGCGCTGGACTATTTCCGCTGGACCCAGCTGGTCCCGATGCTGCTGGCCTGGACGATGCTGCTGCTGACCGTCGGCGCACTGCTGCTGACCAACTTCCAGGATGCGTCGTTCTCGGTGCTCGAGCGCGGATTGACGCTGTACGAGCGCATCGCCGGGCCGTTCGAGGATCAACCGGCACCGGGCGGACCGGCCCCGTCGCCCGAATCCGGGCCGGAGACAGCGACCGCTTCCGACGCGGACGGCGCGCTGCGCTTCAGCGGCGACGACATCATGCCGGTGGTTCTGCGCGCCTGGGGATTGATGGCCCTGGTCGGCTGGCTGTTCGGCATGCTGCGCACGCTGCTTTTCGGCCCGCGCGAACCCACCCCGCTGGCCCGCAAGTTGCGCATCGCCGCCTATTTCGCCGTCGGTTGCTCCGGCCTGATGTGGATCGCCTACGTTCTCGGCAGCGAGACCTTCCACGGCAACCCGGCGGGCTGGGCGCTGCTGTTCGTCGGTGGCCCGTTGCTGGTCTGGGCGATCAGCGCCTGGAGCCTGCTGATCGGCTTGTTGGTCCGACGCCTGCAGCGCCGTCTTCATGCCTGAAGCCGTGCCGCAGCGCCGGGACCTCCGACCCTGTCCGGGCTGACGTCCGATCCCTATAATCGATCTGCGCAGTGCTCATGAACTCCGACCGGGATGACCGCATGACCACCAAACGAAAGGGCTTGATCGCGAAACTGTTCGCACGGCGAGTGCCACAGATCATGGGTGTGTATATCGGCGCATGCTGGCTCGTCGTCGAGATGGGCGAATGGGCGGCCGAGCAGTTCGGGTTGGCGCCCGGCCTGGTCGCCTACGTGTTCGTGCTGATGATCGCGCTGTTGCCCAGCGTCGGCGTTTTGGCCTGGAACCATGGCGCGCCGGGCAAGGACCGCTCGCCGAGGTTCGAGAAGGCCTTCGTGCCGGCCAACCTGGTCGCCGCGGTGATTGCGGTGGTCGCGTTCTTCGGCTATGCGCCGCCCGGCGCCCCGGGCTCGGCCATTCCGCCGGCCGAGAGCGCGGTGGTCGAGCGCATCGTCGTCGACGAAGCCGGTGAAGAACGGACCTTCACCGTTGCGCGCGAGGGCTATCATCGCTTCGTGCTGGCGTCCGTCTGGCAGCAGGCCGACGACACCCGGGCGCTGGATTGGCGACAGTACGCGGTGCCGTGGCTGGTGCACGTCGTGTTGAATCGCGATCCGCTGATCTCGACCACTACCGTTTACACCGCGAATATCGCCAACGACCTGCGCGACGCGGGCTTCCCCGACGCGACCGGCGAGCCGCGTGCACTGGCGCTCAAGCTGGCCGAACGAATCGGTGTGCAGTATCTGCTGCGCGGCGAGCTGGACGCCGGCGACGAGGGCCTGGTGCTGACGGCCCGGGTGATCGAGGTCGGAACCGGTGCGGTCACCGGCGAGGTCCGCGTCGAGGGCGCGGACCTGTTCGAGGCGACGGCGCGCCTGGCCGACGAAGTGCGTCCGCTGCTGACGCCGCCGAACGCGCCGGACGACCGCTTCACCAAGCTGCCAATGCAGGAGATCACGACCTCGTCGGCGGCCGCGCTCGAAGCGCTGATCGAAGGACTGAACCGGACTCAGCTGGATCGGGACCTCGACGACGCCGTCACCGCACTGGAGCGTGCACGCGAGATCGACCCGACCTTTGCCCTGGCCCACGTCTGGCTCCACCAGGTCCATCGGATGCGGGGCGACCTGGCCGCGGCAACCGAATCGGCGGAACGCGCGCTGGCGCTCGAATACAAGCTGGACTCCGAGCTCGTGTTCGGGATCAAGGCCAACCGCATCGCGATGTCGGGCGACTACGCCACGGCGATGCGCGTACTGCGGATGTGGACCGAGGTCCATCCGGAAAGCTTCTCGGCCTGGATCACGCTGGCGCAGAACATGCTGACCATGGGCGATGTCGACGAAGCACGCCGCGCGCTGGAAGCGGCCGAAAGGGTCGACCCCAGCGCGACGCGACTGCAGCGCATGTTCGCTTCTCTCGAAACCCTGAGCGGCGATTACGAGGAGGCGGCAAACCGCCTGCGTGTCTATATCCAGGAGGAACCGGGCGACGTCGCCGCGCGGCTGGAGCTGGGCGGCGTCCTGATCCATGCCGGTCAGAGTGAGGCGGCGATGGACGCGTTCCGCGAAGCGGAACTGCTGGCCGACGATCCGCGCCTGGCGCAATTGCGCCAGGCCTCGCTGCACACCCGGATGGGACGCTTCGAGGCCGCCGATCGCATCCTGAATCCGTTGCTGGCGGCCAGCGGGCCTCCGGATCGCCTCGCGCCGGTGCTGGCCGCCCGGATCGACCGGCTGAACGCCGCCGGCCGGGCCGCCGACGCGCTCGCGCTGGTCGAACGCGAAGAGGCTGCGTTGCTGTCCGGGCTGGGCCCGACGACGTTCTGGACCCGCTGGGCCGAATGGGCGCACGGCGCGCATCGGGCGCTCGGCGACCGCGAAGCGGCCTACGCGGCACTCGCCCGAGCCGAAGAGGCACTTGGCGATCCCATGGGCCGGTACCTCGCCATGCATCGGCTGGAGCTGCTGATCGAGGACGACGCGTCGGAGGACGCGCTGCAGGCCGAGATGGAGCGCCTCGCCTTCTTCGAAACGCAGTTCACGTTTCCAGGCGCGGTGGCGCTGGTCGAGGCTGCACGGGCCAAGCTGCAGGCCCACGACGGCGACACCGCCGGGGCCGTCGAGACGATGCGTGTCGCGCGCGAGCGTCATCGCGGCTCCGGGCTCTCGTTCGATCTGGACTCGATGGAATCCTACGACTTCGAGCTCGCCCGCTTTCTTTACCTCGACGGCCAGCAGGCCGAAGCACGCACACGGCTCGACGAACTGCTCTCGAAGCATCCGGCCCATGGGGAAGCGCGGCTGGAACGAGCCCGGTTGGCGGTCGACGCCGGCCGTCCCGACGATGCACTTGCCGATCTCGAGCATCTGATCGCGCAGTGGGAAGAAGCGAGCCCGGACTACCAGCCGCTGATCGAGGCCCGACGCTTGCAGCTTTCAGTCACGGGCGACTGAGCCGGATCGCTCTACGGCTGCAGGGTCAGGCGGAGTCGGCGCTGCGCCCCCGCCGGCGCTCCAGCCAGTCCCAGAACCAGCCCTGCAGGATTTCTTCACCGGTCAGCGCATAGGCCAGGGCCTGGTCGTTTTCCAGCAGCGAGGCGACGCGCAGCGCCGAGCCGGGCCGCCCGGCCAGCAGCAGCCGGTCGCCGGATTGCAGCGCGATCGATTCATCCGGCCAGATCAGCTGTTCATCGTCGCGGCAGATCATCAGCACCGACAGCGGTAGCCGCCGGTCGCGGTTGCCGGGATCCCGCAGCAACACGCCCACCGGCACTTCGCCGCCGGCGTCCAGCACACGGGCCACGGCGGGTGCACGACGGGCGCTGATCCGGCCCGAAGAGATTTCCGGCGGCGCATCGGCGCCGTGGGCGCGCAGCGTCTCGAGGACCTCGCCGGCGAACGCGTCGTCGGCCATCAGCACGTGCTCGAGGAAATCGCCCATCAGCGCCGAGCGGACACGACCGAGGATGGTGCCGGCCACGACCGTGCTGGGCTGGCCGAGAAAATCGGGGCCGGCGGCACGGAACAGCGCGTGCGTGGACATGCCGTTCTCGAGCGCGCCGAGAAACAGGTCTTCGTTCAGCGCGCGGGCCGTGATCAGGATCGACAGGTTGTCGGCGTCATCGCTGGTGGCCGCCAGCACGCCCACGGCGTTTTCGACCTCGGCGGCCTGCAGGTCCTCGGTATCGGTGCCGGTCGCGTCGATGAACCCCGGCGGAGGATCCTCGGCATCGGGCGCGATCACGGTGACCTCCATATCGAGATCCTTCAGCGCCTCGTACATGGCCACGCCCGCTCGACCATAGCCGCACAGGATCCAGCGCCCGCGCGGCGGATCGCGAGTGTCCGGAACTCCGGCCCACGGCCCGGAGGCCAGCCAGTGGTAAAGCCGGAAGACGTTCGGCCGCTCGATCGCCAGCTTCATCCGGCGCACGAATTCAGCGACCGGGTTGATCACGTGGTCGGTTTCGAACGAGCTCATGTTGTCGGCGACCGCACGCGAGTCGGCGCGGGCGTGAACGACCGCCTTGTGGTTGAGCAGTTTCGAGGTGATGGCGACCTTCAGGTTGGCGCGGTCGTCGCCGGTGACCGCGAGCACGCCCAGGCACCAGCGGCTGCGCAGTCCGGCTTCGACCAGGTCGTCGGGCTGACGAGCATCGGACTCGAAACTGATGACCTCGGCGCCGAACTCCTCCACAGCCAGGCTCTCGGTCTTCGCGCCGTTGTTCTCGATCACCACCACCGGATGACCCTGTTCGGTCAGCGCGCGGGTCAGCATGCGTCCGGTGTCGCCGTAGCCGCAGATCATGTAGAACGGCTCGTGGAGATTGCGCACCGCGCGCCGGCGACGGCTGTGCTTCAGCGCACGCGCGTAGGCCGGGTCCTGCAGCAGCGACACGATCGACCCGATCGAGAACAACCAGGCGATCACGGTCACGTAGATGCTGACCATGGTCCACATGCGCTGCGCCGGAGTGAACGGATACGGCACTTCGCCGAAGCCGATCGTGCTGCCGGTGTAGCTGACCACGTAGAAGGCCTCGAATACGCTCATCTTCCACGGGTTGCCCTGGTCGTCGACGCCGGGGATCAGCGTGAAGCCGACCGTGGCAACGGAATACGCCGAGATCAGCACGATCAACGGCACCCGCATGCGCCTGAGGAACAGGAACAGGAACGAGTCGTTCATGCCGGAGCGGATGGAGGACACGTCAGCGATGGATCGAGTGGAGGATCGAGGCCCGACCGGCCGACTCAGCGGGCCAGCCCGGCCGTCTCCAGCGTCAGCAGCACGACCGAAAGCAGATTGGCCAGCAACGCGCCGCCGGACAGCGAGACGATCGAGGCCATCACCGCCGGCGTCAGGCCGGCATCGGTCATGTGCACGGCCACCGCCCAGACGATCGCCGCGACGATCAGCTGCAACGTGGCGACCAGGCTGGAAGCCAGCAGTACCGCGCCCATCTGCGAGCGCTCGCCGAACTTGAGCACCGTGGCGATCAGGCCGACGATCAGCGCGGCGAACAGCTCGTAGACGTTGTGGTGATCGGGGTTGTCGATGTCGCCGAGGAAGAAGCCGAAGTTCAGCGTCAGCGCGAGCAGAACGAAGAACCCGAAAACGACCTTGCTCATGTTCATGAGATGCGCTCCCGTTCGAGATTCATGGCGCCATTATGCACGCCGGCCGCACCTGCCCCATTCAGTCGTCGGCAGGATCGAGCTGCTGCTCGCTCTCCGGCGCGCCGGCGTCGGTCGCGTCGGCGTGCTCGTTCAAGCTGTCCAGGACCCCGGCGATGATCAGGCCACCGAGCACCACGGCCAGGACGAAACCGAAGGCGCGGAGCAGGTCGACCAGGGTGTCATTGCGCTCGGACATGGCAGAGGCTCGGGCAGCGGCAGGATCGAGGCCTGCAGCTTATCAAAGGCTGTGCCGCCGGCTCAGTTCGACCGGAACGGGATCACCTCCCGGTCTCCCGGCGCAACCACCACATCGCGCACCATCCGGTCTTCGGCGGCTCGGATCCGCACGCTGTAGCGCCCGGCCGGCACGTCCAGCGGATCGTCGCCGACGAATCCGCCGGCCACCACGTCGCCGGCCTCGTCGATGATCTCGAACGGAATCCTCAGCGACCGTTCGAGCGCGCCGCCCAGCGCCTCGGCCTCGCCGGCGTCGAGGTACTCACCGCCGCCGAGCTCGGCCCAGGCGCGGAACTCGTCCTTCAGCGCCTCGTCGTCGATCGCGAAGCCGACGATATTGATCCGCACGTCCACGCCCTGCTCGGCCAGTGCCTCGATCGCCGCGGCCGGATCGCCGTCGCAGGTTTCCTCCCCGTCGGTCAGCAGGATGACCAGCCGGCGGCCCTGCGCGTCGGCGAGGTCGGAGGCCACCGCAGCCAGGGAATCGGCGATCGGCGTGCGCGCCAGGTTGATCGCCTGGATGCCGTCGACCTGCGGCAGGAACGCAGCCTTGTCCAGCGGCGCCAGCGGCACTTCGAGATCGGTGCGGCAGCTGCCGGCCTCCTTGTGGCCGTAGACGCGTAGCGCCAGCGGAATGCCGTCGGGCAAGGTGTTCTGCACCGCATCGCGAATGGCCGCCTTGGCGATTTCGATCCGCCGCTCCCCACCCATCCGCTTCAGCATGCTGCCGGAGGCGTCGAGGATGATCTGGACCGCACCGCGCGCCTCGGGCGAGACGCCGGCTTCACTGGCTTCCACGGCAATCGTGGCCGGGGACGGGTCGTCGACGGTCTCGAATTCGACCTCGATCTCGAAGTCCACCGGCCGCTTCAGCCAGGCCACCGCGCGGTCGAAGCCGCGGGCCAGGTCGTCGAGCCCGGTGACGTACTGGAAATGGCCGCCGCGCACGCGGGCCCAGTCCTGCATCAGGTCGAGCTCGAACACCGGGTTGCCGCCGAACGCGCCCTCGGAGCTGAGCTTCATGGCGAACACCTGCGGACGACCCTCGCGCAGCGCCGGCCACAGCCCGGCGTCCGACGACGTGGCCGCATCGGTCAGCAGCAGCACGGCCTTCTTGCCGGGCCGACCGATCATTTCACGCGCGGCGGCCGCCAGCGTGCCCTCGGCGTCGCTGGAGCTGGTTTCCTGCGGATACGCCGCCAGCATGCGCATCAACGGGTACGGCTGGCCCTGCCAGTTTTCCAGCAACGGCGCGCGCCGGCCGAACGGCAGCAGATTGACCTCGTCGCGGCCGGGCACGATCGTCTCGGCGTAGGTCATCAGCGCGTTGGAGATGGTCGGCAGCCACGCGGCCACGCTGCCGGAGGTATCCCAGCTGAAGATCACCGAGCGCGGCGGCTCGACCACCTCCAACCAGTAGTCCGCACCCGGCTCGACCCAGGCTTCCCAGATCGCTTCGGTCCCAGTGTTCTCGCGCTCGACCAGGGCCACGGACTCGCCGGCGGCGTCGAACAGGCGCGGCGCGCCCTCGATCGTCGGCTGCCCGCGAAGCACCAGCTCCAACCGGTTGTCATCGCCGGTAGAGGACAGGCGATACCACGAAGAATAGGTGTCCAGCAGGGCCCGTCCCGGGGCGGACGTTCCCGGCGACAGCCGGGCGGCCGCAGCGCGGGAGTCGTTGCTCGGCGCGCCGTCCAGCGCCGGCGGCTCGGGCGTGAACTCGGCTTCGAACGGGCCGAGCCCGGACAGATGACCCCACTCGGCCAGCACGCTCGGCCCGTCGGCCTCGTGCACCGCGATGCGATCGGGATAGCGAACAGTCCGAGTGTCCGGCGGCATGCCGAACTCGAAGCGCAGGTAGCGCGCCCAGGCCGGGGCGTCGAAGGTCAGCGACACGTCGTCGGCATCCAGCACGCGCTCGCCGATCCAGCGCCAGGGCCCCACCGGCGAATCGGTCGCGGCCGCGATACGGACCGACTCGGGATTGGTCCCCCCCGACTGCTCGGCCGGGATCAGGCCGATCTCGACGCCGGCAACGCGGGCGGCGCGCGACTCGTGGAAACCGAGCACCAGCGTCGCCGTCTCGGCGCCGCGCAGCGGGGCGGCGGGCGCTTCGTCGTCGTCGACGAGCATCCGGCGATTGAACGCCGAGCCGCGGATCCACGGTTCGGCCCAGACCAGGTGGCCGCCACGGGCCGGGTCGGCCAGGTTCAGCGGAGACGGCCCCGGCCGCCAGCCGGTCTCGGCAATCACCTTGAACTCGCCGAGCTTGAGGTTCTGTGCATTGCCGGCGTCGGCCAGTGCCGCACCGATCGGGACCAGGCGCGCGAAGCGGGCCGGCACCACCTCGTCGAGTACGAAGGCCTGCTCGGCGTTCAGCGGGTCCAGCCGATCGCGCAGCACGGTCTCGAAGGTCTCACCGTCCAGCGACAGCGCGATCTCGAATTCGCCGAGGATGCGCTGCGGGTGGATGGTCGAGGTCGGGTCGAGAAAAAACCCGCGAACCGGCACCGGCGACTCGCCGGCCAGCTTCACAGTCGGTTGCTGGTGGGCCTGGACCCCGTCCCGGGACGTTCGCATCTCCGTTTCGGTCCAGCGGCCGTAGCGGGCCAGGCCGTCGAACATCGGCAGGAAGTCGTCCAGGTCGTCGTTGTCGATGTTCGGGCTGGCGACCAGCTCGGCGCCGAAGCGCGTGGCCGCCGCGTTGAATCCGCCGCGCAGCGGCTCGGGCACCGGCCAGGCGAAAGTCGGGGCGAGCGGCACCGCGTCGACGTCGGTCGCGATGGCCGCCGTGGCGCCGGTCGAACGGCCGCCGGCCGCCGCACGGACCGACAACTGCACGCCGGGCTCGGCGACCGCGTCCGGGGCCGCGCGGATCTGGAGCGGTAGGCGGCGGGTCTCGCCGGGCGCAAGACGGACCGATTCGGGCAGCCCCGAGATCGTCCAGCGCAGCTCGGTCAGCGCACCGGTCAGCGCGGCCTCCAGCGGCTCGGCGTGCGGATTGCTCACGACCATCGTGACCGGAACGGTCTGCGCCCACGGCGAAAAGGCCTGGACCGGTGCGTCGGGCGACTCGAGCGCAAGTTCGGGCAGCCGCGCACTCGCTTCGGCCCGCGGCGCCAGGCCGGACAGGTCGATGTCGTAGGCGGCGTTGCCGCTGAGCTCCAGGCGATACGTCCGGCCCGGCTGGAGTTCGGCACGGCGTACACCGGCCTCGCGATCGTGGCTCAGCGCCACCTCGTCGACCGTCTCCGCATCGATCAGTTCATAGCGCAGGCCTGCGGTGTCCGGCAGCGCCAGCGGCGTGGGCGCATCGATCGCCGGCAGCGCGTACCAGTCCGCAGAGGATCTCGTCCGACCGACCTGCCCGACCAGCCGACCGTCGGCTGGAAACGGCGCGGCCGCGGCCGGCCAGTCGTTGGGCTCGCGGTCGACCACCGGTTCGAGCACGTCCCCGCGCAGCAGCGTCAGCCGGTACTCGGCGTCCGACACCTCGAAGGCCGAAAGCTGCACACCGTATTCGCCCGGCGGCAGGAAGACCCGCCACTCCGCAACCGTTCCCGGCTCGCCGACCCGGCGCAGTTCGCTGATCGTCGTGGCGTCGTCGCCCGTCGTGATGCGCGTCCGGATCTCCCCGTCGGCCGGCGGCTCGATCCGCAGCCGGACCTGTTCGTGGCCCAGCAACGTGAACCTGTAACGGTCCTCGTCGCCGTCCTCGGCGAGCAGGCCGAAGTACTCCTGCCCGAAGCGCATGCGGCGCGCATCGGCCAGCGAATCGTTGGGCTCGATCTCCATGCCCGGCGGCGGCGGACCGAGCGGCTGGAGCCGGATCGTGTAGTCGCTGTCGGTGCCGGAGGCGGCGATCAGGTATTCGCCGGGCAGCAGGAACTGATTCTCCAGCCGGATCCGTGGCTGCCCGCTGCCGCGCTCGCTCGAGATCGTTTCGCCGCCGGTCTTCTTCAGGTACAGCTCGAACAGGTCGTCGCCCTGGACCTGGACGCGCCACAGCTGCGGCTCGCCGGTCACGTCGAAGCGCCAGTGATCGGTTTCGCGGCCGCCTTCGAAGCGACCGCGGCCGAAGCCACGCTCGTGCAGCGGCGAGGCGTGCGCGAGATCGTCGTTCGGCTCGATCTCGCCGCCGGGACGTAGCGGTCCGGTCTCGGTCCAGGTCAGCTGCCATTCGGCGCCGTCGGGCCCGCGATCGCCCAGCCGGATCCGGTACTCACCCGGCGAGAAGCCCAGCGAGTACTTGCGGGTCGTGCCGCCCGGGCCGCGGTCGCAGTCCTGGAGCCGGTTCAGCGCGAGGCGCTGCAGGCAGACCTCGATGTTCGATTCGGGGCCGCCTTCGACGACCAGGTCCCAGAGGCTGGCCGCCGCGTCGTCATCGACCTCGAAGCGGAGCCAGTCGATATCACCCTCATCGAACCGGCCGCGGATCGTCTCGCCGAACGGCACCGTCATCGGCGTATTGTCGTTGGGCTCGCGCTCGACCCCGTCGGTGATGTCCGGCGCGCCGCGCGGCAGCGCCAGCCACTGCACGCCGGCCTGTTTCTGCTCGGTCCGGATCCGGTATTCCCCCTCCGCCAGGGTCAGACCGGGGCGCCGGATCGGCTCGCCGCCCTCGTGCTCCAACACCAGCAGCGACGTGCCGTCTGGGCCGAACAGTTCGGCGGTTGAAGAGATGCCGAGCGCGCTCTGGTATTCGAAGTCGTAGGGGATGGCGGCTTCGTCGGCGTCGAGGTCGAAGAAGAACCACGACTCGCCCTGGGTGTAGACGACCTGGCGGCCGTTCGGCGAAAGCCGCCGCGGATCCTCCTCGCTGTTGTCGTCGCCCAACACGCGCACGCCGGACGAATCCTCCTCGACCAGTTCGACCGTATAGGCACCGGAGCCGCCGGAATGCGACACGCCGAGCACGTAGACCCCGGCCGGCAGCAGCAGCGAATCGGCCTGGATGGTCCGCCCGCCGTCGGCGGCGGCCAGCGACAGCACCGTGACCGGCCGCTGGCTCAGCGTCTCCGGGATGCGCCCCCGGCCGTCGGCGATCGCCGTGAAGTCGAACACGTCGAGCTTGGTCAGCGCCCCGGCGCGCCCGGTCAGGCGCAGGTTGAACCGCCGACCGGCCTGGTCCTCGTCGACGATCAATCGGTAGGCGTCCTGGTCGTTTGCCTCCAGCTCGCCGAGGATGCGCACGACGTCGTTGTCGACGGGCACCGAGACGCTGACCGCATCGTGCGGCGCGTTGTTGGGTTCGGTGTCGTAGACCAGCGAGGTGACGGCCGCGGCCGGCATCGCGGCACCGAGCAGACAGAGGATCGCGGCTGCGACGATGGATCGACGAAGTTCGCTCATTCCTTCCTCCCGGCATCGTGCATTCGGTCGAGGCAACCGGGCGGCCACGGCGTGACAGTCACGATTATGGCGACCACCCGATGTCTGCGCGCAACGCGGTCACGGGACGCTATCCCCCGTCGAGGCCGCATGCCCGCTCTTTGATCCTGCTGAAGTCGAACACCTTGGTCGCCACCCCGGTATAGGCCAGGTTCAGCAATGCCGTTGTGGCGCGTATGGACTCCGTGGCCACCAGCCCGTTTGCATGGACCATGGAATAGTTGAGCGCGGCACTGCCCAGGACCGCGCCGATGATCTGGGCCATAGCGTACATCACCAGCGCCATCGCTACCCCGAGGATCCAGCTGGCCATGAGGCAGCAGAACAGCTCAAGGCCCGAGTAACTCTGGAAGCACTTGTAGAAGTTGTAGTACATGAACATGGCCGAAATGACGATGCCCAGCACCTGAATGTATTCAGCAGCCGCCTGCCCACCGTATCCGCCCGGACCGATCCCCATCGCGGTGGCCGTGCCGGTGTCGGCGTCGAGCCGCCACCAGCCCGATGACGGATCGTCCTCCGGGATCAGGACCGCAAAACCGGCCTCCAGCTCGCGATCGACCAGGCGACGAATCTCCGCGTCCAGCCCGATGCCCGCGTCGGCGCCGCTCTCGAGCAGCGTGAAGTCCTCGACCCGCTCCAGCCGATCGAACGCGCTCGACACGGTACCGACCGCGTCGCGCTCCAGCAGCTGGTGCTCCTGCATGGATTCATAGATGCCGTGCGCCATCGAGACCTCGGGGCTGACAGTGATGCGTCCGTCCTGCCGGCTCAGCGACCGGCGGGCGTTGGCCACGATGTCGACCTGTTCGAACCCGGCAATGGCTTCGCCGGACCGGACCAGGCCGCGATCGAACGAGATCAACATCGGCTCGTGCAGGTACGACGTCCGCGATTCGGCGACCCCGGTGTCGGTCATCGCAGTCAGCATGTACTCCAGCCACTGGCTTTCGGGCAGGGGATCCACGCCATGGAAGAGATCGCGGGTTTCGACGGCGGGATCCTGAACGCGCTGCCGAACGATTTCGAGCGTATCGCGTCCGGCTTCGGCCGTTTCGGCGATCCGGTCGAGCAACCAGGTCGGATTCTGCTGGCCGGTGGCCAGGACCAGGTTGCGGGACTGGAGCAGGCTCAGCCGGAGGTCGGCCTCGCGCTCCGCCGCGCGGCCCTCTTCGGGACCGACGATCGATCGAAGGATGGTTCGTTCGTCGCCACCCGGCGCGATGACGGTGTACTGGACCCAGAGTTCATTCAGCGCAGTCACCGGATCCGAGGGCTCCTCCGGCGCCGATGCACCGAGTTCGCCGAGTGCCGACACCGCGCGGATGCCCTGGTCGGAGACACTCTTGACGAACTCGCCGGCCGACGACATCGCCTCGGGCGGCATGACCCGGCCGTCCAGCGTGAACGCCATGGCACCCGGCGCAGGACGGCCGTTGAAATACGGCATGAACAGCTCCGCCGACGTCAATCCGGCCTCGATCAGGTCGGCTGGTCGCTCGGAATCGGCGGCGTACGGAAGGAAGCCGATGCTCAATGGCGAGTAGGCAGCGTTCGCGGCAGGCCGCTCCCACGCGGCCATCAGGGCCTGCGTTGTCTCCCGACCGGCGATCTCGCTTCGAATCATCAGTTCGACGCGGATCCGGTGCTGCAGCTCGGCCGGCACGTTGTCGGCCAAGTATGCGGCCGACTCGACCGTTGGCGCGTCGGCACCGCCGAACGCCGGATGAAGCGAAGCCCATGAATCGCCCGGCCCGAGCCGGTAGTCGACCCAGAAGTAATCGAGCGCCTCGTCGATCAGGGCCTCGGTGCTCGGAACGCGACCGAAGAGATCGGCCGTCTCGCGCTGGAGTGAATCGGCGACGCTCTGGATGCGGCCGGCGATCCTATCGTTCTCCGCAGCGATCTGCGCCGACAGTTCGCGGACGGCCTCGTCACGCGGTCCGATCAGGAACGGGCCGGCGACTCGCTCGGCCAGCGTCCCGGTCCGTTCGCCGAAGGGCTCCGGCCAGTCCATCTGACCGAACATCCCCGACAGGAGGCGCGAGGCGTCCTCGGGACCCAGCCGCCCACGGCTGATGCGCGCTTCGTACCCGGCATCGTTCAGCAGCCTGGCGAGCAGGATCGATTGATCAAGCGCGTTCCCGGCACGACTGACCAGGGTGCCTTCGGCCGCCCGAAGCAGACCGGGATACTGCTGAAACCGGATTTCGCGGGCGACGAAGTCACCGATGGCGCCGGCATCGAAGTCCAGGCTGAAGACCAGCTCGGACAGGTCGAACTGGCTGCGATCCAGCGCATCGCGCACCACCGTGAACCGCTCGTAGATCGACTCGAGATCGCTCGGTGGCGATCCCCCGGGGGCTGCGGCCTGGCCCGCAGCGCCCACGGCCATCGTGGTCTCCGAGACCGCCCAGACGCAGCTGGAGAAGAGAAAGGACAGTGCGACCATCCAGCAGATCGCTGCGTTCATCCATCGGACCTCGCCCTGCATATCGTTCTCCCTGCATCCATCGACCGATCACCGGCACAACGGCGAGCCCGTCCGGGATCCGGGACATCGCTGTCCTGCATTAGTACGGATTTCCCCCCGGAATCCGCCATTCCGGGGTCGATGCCGTCGGGCACGGCACCGGAAGCCGCCGAACGCGGAACCGGCCGCAACGATCGCGGACGCCAACTCCCCGATGACTTCCCGATACACTCTACCCCGATGGCCAAGCGCACGGCGACCCCATGACCCTGCTTCTCTTCTACCTCTTCCTCGCCATCGGCGTGTCCTTCCTGTGCTCGATCCTGGAAGCCGTGCTGCTGTCGATCACGCCGTCGCACATCGCGGTGATGAACGAGCAGGGGCACGCCTCGGGCAAGCTGCTGCGCCGGCTCAAGCGCGAAATCGATCGGCCGCTGTCGGCGATCCTGACGGTCAATACCTTCGCCCACACCTTCGGCGCGGCCGGGGTCGGGGCGCAGGCCCAGGTGGTGTTCGGCAGCGCGTGGCTGACCGTGATCTCGGCAGTCGTCACGCTGGCCATCCTGATCTTCTCCGAGATCATTCCGAAGACGCTGGGCGCGACCTACTGGAAGGCGCTGGCGCCGTTCACGGCCCACACCTGCCGCTGGCTGATCGTGCTGACCTGGCCGCTGGTCAAGCTGTCGCAATACATCACCCGCTGGCTGGGCAAAGGCAAGCACGGGCCGACCATTTCGCGCGAAGAGCTCAGCACGCTGGCCCAGGTCGGCCGCGATGAAGGCGAACTGGACGCCGAGGAAGCCGGGATCTTCACCAATCTGATCCGCTTCGGCGCGATCCGGGTCGAGGACATCATGACCCCACGCGTGGTGGTCGAACGCTTCCAGCAGGACATCACGCTGGCCGACGCCAAGAACCGCGACAACGGGCTGGGTTTCTCACGCTATCCGGTGTTCGGCGAGGACGACGAGGACATCACCGGGTATGTCCTGAAGTCCGAGATCATGCTGGCGCTGGCCGAGGGCGAGGACCGACGGACGCTCAAGGAACTGAAGCGCGACGTCCTGTTCCTGCCCGAATTCCTGTCGCTGCGGACGGCCTTCAGCCAGCTGCTGACCGACCAGGAACACTTCGCGATCGTGGTTGACGAATACGGCGGATTCGTAGGTCTCGTCACGATGGAAGACGTGCTGGAGACGCTGCTGGGCATGGAGATCGTCGACGAGAGCGACACCACCGAGAATCTCCGGCGCCTGGCGCGCGAACGCTGGATGCAGCGCGCGAAGAAGATGGGCCTGGAGCTGCCGCACACCGTGGTGCCCGAGGGCGACGACGACCTCCGCACGACGCCGGAAAACTGATCAGGCGCCGGCGCGCTCCTTCGGCCGCATGATCAGCGCATACAGCGCCGGCACGAACAGCAGCGTGATCGCGGTGCCGACGATGACCCCGCCGATCAGCACGTAGGCCAGCGGCCCCCAGAAGCTGTCCAGCGTCAGCGGGACGAACGCGAGTGCGGCGGCCAGCGCGGTCAGCACCACCGGCCGGGCCCGCCGGACCGCGGCCTCGACGATCGCCTCGAACGGCGGCTGGCCGTCGGCGAGGTTGTCCGAGACCTGCTGGGTCAGGATCAGGGTATTGCGCATCAGGATGCCGGCCAGGCCGATCAGGCCGAGCAGCGCGACGAAGCCGAACGGCTGGCCGAAGATCAGCAGCGCCAGCACCGCGCCGATCAGTCCCAGCGGTGCCGTGGCCACGACCACGAACATGCCGGCGAACGAGCGCATCTGCAGCATGATGAAGATCAGCATCAGCGCGATCATCAACGGCATCAGCTTGTTGATCGACGCGTCGGCCTTGCCCGACTGCTCGACCGATCCGCCGATCTCGATCCGGTAGCCGCGCGGCAGGTCGGCGTTCAGCGCGTCCAGCTCGGCCCAGAGATCGGCAGTCACGTCGTTGGGCTGGGCGCCGTCGACATCGGCCTGCACCGCGACGAACGGCTGGCGGTTGTAGCGCTTGATCACCGGCGGCTCGAAGCGGACCTCGAGCTGGCCGAGCTGGGCCAGCGGCACCTTGCGGCCGTCTTCGGTCTTGAGTTCCAGGCCCATCGGATCGACCGGGCCTTCCTCGACCATGCCGCGTACGCGCAGCTGGACGGTGCGGATCCCTTCCCGGACGGCGCCGACGGCCAGGCCGTGGCTCTGGAACTCCAGCTGCTGAGCGACCTCGCGCGGGGTCAGGCCGATGCGGCGGAGGCGCTGCGGGTCCATCTCCAGGTAGGCCACCGGCGCGCGCTCGTTCCACTCCAGGTGCGGGTCGACGACGTTGGGGTGGTCCTGCATCACGCCGCGAACGCGCACGGCGATGTCTCTCAATCGATCCGGATCGTCGCCGATCACGCGGAACACCACCGGCCAGACCACCGGCGGCCCGAACAGCAGCTGCGAAACGCGCACGCGCGCCTCGGGGAACTCGCCGGCCTCGATGCGGGCGTTCAACGTTGCCATGACCCGGTCGCGCGTCTCCGCGTTGTCGGTGACCGCCACCACTTTGGCAAAGGCCGGATCGGGTTGCTCGGGATTGGCGGAGATGAAGAAGCGCGGCGCACCGGCGCCGACCCAGGCCGACAGCGAGCGGACCTCGTCCATGCCCTCGAGCAGCGACTCGACCTTGCGGGTGGTCGCGTCGGTGGTCCCGATCGAACTGCCCTGCGGCATGAACACGCTGACCAGGACCTCGGGCCGGTCGGAGCCGGGAAAGAACTGCTTGGCCACCGGCCCGGCCATGCCGAGCAGCGACAGCACCAGCAGACCGACGGTGGTCAGCGCGACCAGGCCGCGTCGGCGCACGCAGAACTCGATCAGGCGGCGAAGGCGAGCGTAGACCGGTGTGTCGTAGAGCCCCTCGCCGTGACCACCGGCCGCCTTGCGGGTCAGCAGCATCGCGCCGAGAAACGGGGTGAAGGTGACCGCGACCAGCCACGAGATCAGCAGCGCGAAGGCGAGCACCCAGAAGATGCCGCCGGCGTATTCGCCGACCCCGGACTGCGCGAAGCCGATCGGCACGAAGCCGGCGGCGGTGACCAGGGTGCCGAACAGCATCGGCGCGGCGGTCGCGCGCCAGGCGAAGGCCGCTGCATCGACCTTGTCCAGGCCCTCGTCGATCTTGACCAGCATCATCTCGATGGCGATGATCGCGTCGTCGACCAGCAGTCCGAGGCCGATGATCAACGCACCCAGCGTGATTCGGTCGAGGTTCATGCCGGTCGCCTGCATCAGCAGGAAGGTCAGGCCCAGCGTCACCGGCACGGCGACGCCGACGATCAGACCGGCGCGGAAGCCGATGGCCAGGAAGCTGACCCCCATGACGACCAGGACGGCAATCAGGAACTTCAGCTGGAACAGGTTGACCGCCTTGGCGATCGCTTCGGCCTGGTTGGTCAGCACGTCGAGTTCCATCCCCAGCGGCAGCCGGGCACGCTCGTCGTCGACGAACGTCGCCAACCGATCGCCGAGCTCCAGCCCGTTGACGCCCTGGCCCATGACCACGCCGAGAACCAGCGCATCGTCGCCGTCGGCGCGGACCATGAACGACGGCGGTTCCTCGTACCCATGGCGGACGCGCGCGATGTCGCCGAGCACGATCTGCCGATCGCCGGCAGCCAGCGGAATGGCACGAATGTCGTCGAGGTCGTCGAGGTCGTTGTCCAACCGCAGATAGATCCGCGGACCCGCGGTTTCGACCTGGCCGGCCGGCGCCATCCGGTTCCAGGCATCCAGCGCATCGAAGATCTGCTGCTTCGACAGGCCCAGGTTCACCAACCGAGCGTTGTCGAATTCCACGTAGACCCGCTGCGGACGCTCGCCGATCAGCAGGGCCTTGTTCACGCCCTCGACCTGGTCGAGCCGGTCGCGGATGTCCTCGGCGACCCGGGTCAGGTCGCGCATCGGCAGGCCCGGCGCGGTCAGCGCGAGCAGCTGGAAATAGACGTCGGAGAAGTCATCGTTGACGATCGGGCCGACGACGCCGGCCGGCAGACGATCCTGCTCGTCCCACATCCGCTTGCGGACTTCGTAGAACAGCTGCGGCAGCCGATCGCTGTGCGTGTAATCCTGGAATTCCACCAGCAGGTCGGCGCGGCCGGGGCGGATCGATGTCTCGATCCGGTAGAGGTTCTCGACCTCCTGGATCCGCTTCTCGAGCCGGTCGACGACCTGGTCTTCGAGTTCGTCGACCGTCGCGCCCGGCCACTCCGCCGAAACGACCATCACCCGGACCGTGAACGACGGATCCTCGGCCCGGCCGAGGGCCAGGAAGGCATAGGCGCCGCCGAGGATCGACAGGAGCAGGAAGAACAACGTGACGGAACGCTGCTCGACGGCGATCCGCGACAGGTTGGGCAGGCGGTTCACGGCAGGTCGACGTCCAGCGGTCGGACCGGCATGCCGGATTCGAGCAGATGAGTGCCGATCGCGATGACCTCGGCATCCGGCGGCAGGTCGGCCAGGATGCGCGCCGACTCCGGGTCGACGTCGACCAGGGTGACCTGGAACGGTCGCGCCCGGCCGTCGACGATGCGCCAGACCTGCGGACCTTCACCGCGCTCGTTGATCGAACCGATCGGGACCTGGAGCAGCGGCGGACCGCCGGTGCCGAGGTCCAGCTCGACCCGGACCACCGTTCCGAGCCGCAGAGGCGGCGTATCGTCATCCTCGTCGAGCGGCTCGATCCGGTAGCGCGCCGGCCAGGTCCGCGTCACCGGATCGGCCGCGCCGGCGACCTCGCGGATGCGAACGGCGGTGCCGCGGCCGGGGCCGCCGACGATCCGGCCCGAGACCGGCTCGCCAACCGCCTCCGGCAGCTGGACGGCGATCTCGCGCGGACCGTCCAGCGCCAGCACTGCGACCGGCGCGCCGGCGGCGACCACCTGGCCGGGTTCGCCCCGGACCTCGATGACCGTTCCGGCGTCCGGGGCGGTCAGCGAGGCGTAGTCCAGCGCATTGGCGGCCTGCTCGAGCCGCGCGCGGGCCGCCTGGACCCGCTCGCGGGCGCTGGCCTCGGCCAGCTCGACGCGCTCGAAGACCTGCGGAGAAATGAATTCGCGCTCGAGCAGATCGCGATTGCGTCGGGTGTCGGCCGTGGCCGTGGCCAGCTCGGCCTCGGCGGCATCGACGTCGGCCCGCGCCACCCGGACGGCCTGCTCGAAATCGCGCGGGTCGAGCGAGAACAGGACCTCGCCGGCGGCGACCCGCTGACCGGCGTCGACCCGGCGCTGCTGGACCCGGCCCGTGACCTGGAAGGCCAGCGGCGTCTCGAAGCGCGCCTGGACCGTGCCCGACATCTGCGCGCCGCGGCGGATGACCGACTCGACCGGCGCGGTCAGCACCCAGCGCGCCGGCTCGGCGGAGGCGTCCTCGGACTCCGACGCGCCCCCGCAACCGGCCAGGAGGACCGGCGCCAGGACACCGGCCAGCAGCAGCATTGACAGACGCACGTGGACCACCCAGACTATTTGTGAACGCGACCGTATCGTAATTGATTATGAGTGAGCATGCGGCACGAAACGTCGGCCGACCCGCCGACCCGGCCAAGGACCGCGAGATTCTCGCCGCGGGACGGGCGCTGCTGTTCGGCCGCGGTCCGGAGGCCGTTACCATGGAAGCCGTGGCACGGCGTGCCGGCGTGGCGAAGCCGACCCTGTATCGACGCTACGGCAACCGCGACGAGCTGATCGCTGCCGTCGCCGAGGCCGAGGCCGAGCGCATGGCCGGGCGGTTCCGAATGGTGCCGGGCAGCGCCGACGACCTGAAGCAGGCCCTGGTGGACTTCGGCTGCGACCTGACCCGATTCCTGCTCAGCGCCGAGCACCTGAACTACGTGCACGCGCTCGGCGCCTCCCAGCAGGTGGCGCAATCGACCCGTGACTCGATCTACCGACACGGCCCGCGCGGCACCCAGGTCCGCCTGGCCGCGTGGCTGAGGCAGGCCGACGACAACGACCTGCTGAACTGCCCCGACCCCGACTACTGTGCCGAGCAGTTCCTCGGCATGCTGATGGGCCTGGACCTGGTCCGCACGCTATACCGGGTCCCGCTGCTGCGCGATGCCTGCGCGCTGGAGCGCCGCGTCCGGCGGATCGTCTCCGACTTCCTCACCCTCCACGCGACGCCCTGAACGATCGCGGCGGCGCCCGCAAGGACGCCGCCGCCATCGTCGGTTCGGTTCGCCCCGCGCTCAGGGCAGGACCGGCTGGGCCTCGAAGCCGTCGGCGAAGATCCCGATCCGCACTTCGATCTCGTCGAAGTCGTTGGCGCCGTTCAGATCGAGGTTGAAGCCCGACGGCACCAGCGCGCCGATGTACTGGAACACCGAGTCGACGCTGGTGTCGACCAGCTCAGAGTTGACCGAGATCAGCACCACATCGCCGGGCTGCATGTCGCTGATGTCGGTCGTCACGTCCCCGGTGCCCGAACTCGGGGTGCAGCTCACGCCAGGGCCCGGCGAGCAGGTCCAGGTCCGGTTGGTGACCGCGCCCGCGGTCACGTCGTCGAACACGTCGATCGGGCCGAACGCGGTCTCGGGGCCGTTGTTGGTCACGCGCAGCGTGTACCCGACGAAGTTCTGGCCGGCATCGATGAACAGGTCGGGATCGACGATCTCGATGCCGAGGTCGGCCGTGCGCGTGCTGAACTGGGCCTCGTAGGCCCCGAGATCGAAGGGACCGGCATTGACCGGATCGGGAACGGAATCCGGCCCGGTCCAGGCCTGGCCGCGCGTCGTGCCGTCGATGTCCGGAAACAGTGGCGGATGGACGTCGTCGCAGTAGTCGATGGCGGCCGAGCGATCGGTCAAACGGTAGTCGCGCGCCGCGCGGTCGCGGAACGGCACCATCCCTTCGAAGTAGGCGAACGAGGAATCGACGTTCAGGTCCGCCAGCGGCCGGCTGCCGATGACGCAGTCGACGCGGGCGACGTTGGCACCGTCCCCGGCCTTGGTGATCCAGAAGCTGGAATCGACCAGCGACGACCGGATGGCCAGGTCGGCGGTCTGCCCGGCGCCGGTCGCCAACCGGGCCAGCCCCACCGGATTGTCGGCGATGGTGCTGTAGAGAATCTCACCGCTGGCGTTCTCCGAGACCTCGAACAGGAACCCGCCGGAATTGTCGTGCACCACCGAACCTTCCATCCGGAACTCGGTCGCCTGGCCCGTGTAGATGCTGGTGTTGCTGATATTGGCCGCCGCGCCCAGTGCCCCGCCGGTGGTGTTGTTGCGAACCACGGTACGGCTGACCCACAGGCGGCTTTCGCCCCGGGCCGAGAAGGCACCGCCGCCCAGGGCGTCGTTGCCGTCGAACACCGAGCACGGGGGTCGACTGAGCACGCCGCCGCTGGACTCCGGGGGTGCGCAGGCGCCGCTGAATGCGGGTCGCTGGATATCGATGGCGCCGCCCAGGTTGGCCCGCACCCCGCCGCCGAAGGAATCGGCAATGTTGTTGATCGCGTAGGTGTCGACCAGCGTCAGCGTCGACCCCGAGCCCGTCACGTGTGCACCGCCTCCCGAGCTCCCGGCGGTATTGCCGGCCAGCAGCGCGGCCTCGTCGGCGTCACCGAATCCACTGAATGCCAGCGCAGACAACGTGGCCACCGCACCGTTTTCCAGGTGCAGGCCGCCGCCGTTGCCCGACGCGCTGTTGCTGATGATCCCGCCGGTGGGGAAGATCAGCACGATCGGCCCGCCGGAATACAGGAAGACGTTGCGGCAGGTGTCCAGCGCGATACCGCCCCCGTTTACCGCCTCGTTGCCGGACACCAGCGTCGTCCCCAGCCTCAGCAGCGTTGTATTCCCGACGTCGTGGGTGGTGCGGCAGTGGATGCCGCCGCCGTCGCCGGCCGCGGTGTTGTTGAACACCGCGCTGTCGTTGTCGAGCGTGACCAGGGCGCCGCTGCCGTCGCGATCGCCGGTCGTGAGAATGCGCAGCCCGCCGCCGTTTTCGCTCGCGCCGGTCCGGGCGTTATCGGAGATCTGTACGTTGCGGAAATTGACCAGCAAGCGACCGGGGCGCCCTTCCACGTTGACGCCGCCGGAGCCGAAACCGCTGCCGCCACCGCGGCGAATGATCCAGTTCTCGACGTTGACCGTGCGGATCGTGCCACCGACGCTGGCGGGGTAGAAGATGTCCATGCCGAGGCCCGCACCACCGCGGTCGATGGTCGAGCGCCCGGTCGGCTCGGCGCTGGAGCAGTCGGGAAAACCGCCGATCAGGTCGATGGTGCGCGACAGGATGCTGACCTGCGCGGTGTAGGTGCCGGTCATCACGCGGACCTCGCCGCCGTCGATCTGGCCGAAGATCCCGGCGCCGATCGTGGAGAAATCGCAGTCGGGATCCGGGCCGACGGTGACGGCCGCGATGCCGCGCGTCGACGTCGCCCGAGGATCGACCGGGTCCTCGACGTCGACGATCGAGGCAAGGATCGGCGGGGACAGCCCCACCATGCTGGCAGTGAGAAGGACTTGGAGGTAGCGCATTTCGATTCGCAACGGATTGGACTCGCGCCTTGATACGCAATCCACGGACCGAATCGGACATCGGCGTGCGTCTCTCCTGTTGCCGTCGCACCGGCGCCTTCGGCAACGACCTGACCCTCACCTTGCCAGCGCCCGGATCGGCGACGCTCTCGCCGATGGTGCGGATCGCCGCCGTAAGCGGCGGCCGCGTCGACGACCGCGAGGCTGCGGCCGAACAGATCCTGCGCGACGAAATCCCGGTCAGGAACCGGTTGCGCTGCGGGCCGATCAGCGCTCGCTGGCCGAGACCGTGATCGGACGTTCCAGCGCCGCCAGGAACTCCTCGGCCGGCATCGGGTGCCCGTAGCGATAGCCCTGGGCGAATTCGCAGCCTTCGCGGCGCAGCAGCGTGTCCTGCCCCTCGGTCTCGACGCCTTCGGCGACCACCGCCATGCCCAGCGCCTGGCCGAGCCGGATTGCCGAGACGACCAGCTGCAGGTCGGCCTTGTCGGTCTCCACGCCCTGGACGAAGCGGCGATCGATCTTCAGGACATCGAACGGGTAATCGCGCAGGTAGCTCAGCGAGGAGAAGCCGGTCCCGAAGTCGTCCATGACCACGCCCACGCCGTGCTCGCGCAGCGTACGCAGCGTGCGCATGACCGACTCCGCACCGCTCAGCAGCACGCCCTCGGTGATCTCGATGCTGACCGAGCGCGGCGACAGGCCGAAGGTATCCAGCGCGACCAGCAGGTTCTCGGCCAGCGATTCCTCGCGGAACTGGCGCGGCGAGACGTTGATCGACAGGCGCATCTCGTCATGGCCGGCGGCATGCCAGCGGGCCAGCTGACGCAGCCCGTTGCGGATCACGAAATCGCCGACCGCCTCGATCAGCCCGACGTGTTCGGCCAGCGGTATGAACTCGGCCGGTGCGATCGGCCCCAGCCGAGGATGCGTCCAGCGCAGCAGCGCCTCGGCCCCGACCGGGTGACCGTCCTTGACCCGCACGATCGGCTGGTAGGCCAGCGTGACCTCGCCACGGTCGAGTGCGACGCGCAGCGACTCTTCGATCTCGAGCTGCCTGGACACGTCCTCGTTCATCGCGGCGGTGAAGAACTGGAAACCGTTCCGGCCCTCGCCCTTGGCGTGGTACATCGCGGTATCGGCATTGCGCATCAGTTCATCGGCGGTGCCGCCGTCCTGCGGATACACCGCGATGCCGATCGAGATCGTCAGCATCATGTCGCGCCCGTCCAGGTCGAACGGTTCCCGGAACGCGTGGAGCAGCTTGTTGGCCACGGTGACGAGGCGACGCTCGTCGGCGGTTTCCTCCAGCAGGATCAGGAATTCGTCCCCGCCGATCCGGGCGACCGTATCGTCCTCGCGCAACTGGGCACACAGACGCTCTGCGGCCAGCTTCAGGACGCGGTCGCCGACGGCGTGCCCCAGGGTGTCGTTGATCTTCTTGAAGTGGTCGAGGTCGAGAAACAGCATCGAGGCCGACCGACCTTTGCGGTGGGCATGGTGCAGCGCGTGGTCGAGTCGATCGAGGGCCAGGACGCGGTTCGGCAGTCCGGTCAGGCTGTCGTAGTGGGCCAGGCGGAACAGCGCCTCGGCATCGCGTTTGCGGTCGGTGATGTCCTGGGCGAAGCCGCGCAGGCAGGGCATGCCGTCGTCGCGCTGGAACGGGTCGGCGTGGACCTTGATCCAGCGGACCTCGCCGTTGTCGGGCCGTACGATTCGATGCTCGACGTTGTAGGGCGCACCGCGCTCGACCGTATTCGTCAGGGCCGCCTCGACCAGGCCGCGTTCGGCATCGGGCGTCAGGGCCAGTACCTGGTCGCGGGTCAGCGGACCGTCGCCGACACCGGTCACCTTGCGCCATTCCTCCGAGGCTTCGAAGCTGTCGGAGCCGATATCCCACTGCCAGCTGCCCATGCCGGCCAGCGCCTCGGCGTGACGGCGCAACGACTCGCTGGAGCGCAGCCGCGTTTCGACTTCCGCGCGGTGGATAGCGGCGCCGATCAGGTCGCCGAGCACCTGCAGCAACGAGACTTCCCGGTCGGCCCAGGCCCGCTCCCGGCGCACCGAATCGAACCCGACCAGGCCGATCAGGCGTTCGCTGGCGACCACCGGCAGGCAGATCAGCGACTGGATGCGCTGGCCTTCGAACAGGGCCTTCTCGACGGCCCACTCCGGCCCCAGGTCCGCGACCCGCGAAATCAGCACCGCCTCGTGGCGCTCGAGCCGGGCCTGCAACTGCGGAATCTCGGTCGTCGACACCTGCTGCAGGTTGCCGATCTCGTCGGTGATGCCGTCGGCGACCCATTCGTGGGTGTTGGTGAAGGCCCTGCGGTCAGGAGAGAACCGGATCAGGTAGGCGCGATCCACGTCGCACCAGCGACCCACCCGCTCGAGAGTAGCGTTCAGCACGCGGTCCAGCACGGGTTCGTCGGTCTGCATGAATTCGCGCGAGGCCTCGACCATCAAGCGCTGCAGCCCGGCGCCGTATTCGATGCGCCGCTGGGCCAGGTGTTGCTCGGTCACGTCGAGCATGGCGCCGAACAACCGCGTTTGGCCATTCTCGTCCTGGACGACGTTGACCGAATCGCGCACCCAGACCACCGAGCCGTCCCGGGCCAGCATCCGGTATTCGACGGTGTGCGAGCGGCGCGCCCGCGCCTCGCGCCGGCAGTAGGACACCACCCAGTCGCGGTCTTCGGGGTGGATGTGGTCGGCCCAGAAGCGAGGCTCGGCCAACCAGGTTTCGGGCCGATAGCCCAGCACGCTCTCGACTTCCGGGCTGACGTAGGCGAAACCATCGTGGCCGGCACCGGCCTCCCAGAGCACCGCGGTGGTGGATTCGACCAGGGTCCGGTACATCGCCTGCTCGTGGATCTGCCGGGCCGCGTCCTCGCCCTGCCTCAAGCGTTCGCGGATCCGGAACAACGTCTCGCTGGACAGGCGGAAACTCATGGCCATCAAGGCCGCCAGGTAGAGGGTCAGCAAGGCGACCCAGGGCATCGCTTCGGGCTCGGCCAACAGCGCGAAGCGCACGATGAACGGGCCGAGGGTGGCGAACAGGTAGACCCAGGCGATCGGCCAGCTTCCCACCAGGTTGATGATGCCGCCGGCGGCGAGCCCGGCGATCGCGAACATCAGGTAGGACTGTTCCATGCCTGTGCCGGGCCGGTACAGGATCCACGCCGCCGAACCCCAGATCAGGCCGACCAGCACGACCAGTACGCCGAACACGGCGAGCCAGAGACCCGGTGCGTGGCGATGGGCACGCGAGCGTCGTACATGGAGCAGGGAGGCCAATCGGACCAGCGTCACCGCGGCGAACACGCTGGCCCAGAGCGTCAGCGGACCGTGCGGCCGGATCGGCAGGTGAACGTAGAGCAACAACCCCATGGCCAGGATGCTGAGTACGATCGAACTCGGCAGACTGGCATACAACGCCCTCACCCGTTCGACACGAGCGCGGTGCTCGAGCGAAGTCCGGGCGGGTTCCGAGGGCTGGGTCACGTGCGAGTCTCCGGGTCGTTGCTCGGCCCCCCCACCCGGTGCAGCGGTCGAGCCGGCGGGACCCCTTTCTGGAAGGCTAGGTCATGGACCTGCAAAAGGCAACTGCGGCCCGGAAGCGGGGACCGCAGCTTTCCCGTTCGCGCTACGGGCACCCGGAACCGACCTGCAGCATCCAATGCGGGCGATCGCACCGGCTGATCGACCACTCCGCGGCGTGCTGCCCTGCATGGATCAAGCAGCCCCCACGAAAAACGGGAACCGCGCCCCGTAGAATCGGGCCATGACGATCGATACGCCTACCCGCGACCGGTCCCGCCACCTCGGTGTCGCAATCCTCGGCGCCGGGTTCGGCGGCATCGCAATGGCCGTCGAGCTCCAGCGACGCGGCCGCACCGACCTGAAGGTCTTCGAACAGGCCGGCGGCATCGGCGGCACCTGGTGGATGAACCACTACCCGGGCTGCGCCTGCGATGTCCCGGCCCACCTCTACTCGTTCTCGTTCGCGCCGAACCCGGACTGGTCGCGCCGATTCGCGCCGCGCGCCGAGATCCAGGCGTATCTCGAGCGCGTCGTGCGCGACCGGAACCTCACCGACCGAATCGAGCTCGACTGTCGGATCGAGCGCGCCTACTGGGATGAATCGGCGCGCCGCTGGGTGCTCGAGGACGCGCACGGGCGCCACTGGACGGCCGATGTGCTGGTCTCGGCGATCGGCGGGCTATCGCGGCCCGCCTGGCCTGAACTGCCGGGGCTGGACCGCTTTGCAGGGAAGATCGTGCATTCGCAGCAGTGGCCGGACGACCTCGCGATCGATCATCGTCGGGTCGCCGTCGTGGGCACGGGGGCGACCGGCGCGCAGATCGTACCGGAGATCGCGCCGAAGGTCGTGCAGCTGGATGTCTATCAACGTTCGCCGAACTGGATCCTGCCGCGTCCCGACGGGCCGATCCGGCCGTGGCAACGCGCGCTGTATCGACGCCTGCCGTGGCTTCAGAAACTGGTCCGTCTGTCGATCTGGTTCGGTTCCGAGCTGCGCGTGCCCGGACTGGCCTGGAGCAATCGACTGGCCGCCGGTCACCGGGCGCTGGCGCTGTGGCACATGAAGCGCCAAGTGCCGGATCGCGAATTGCGCGCACAGCTCATTCCGGACTTCGCGATCGGTTGCCGACGAGTCCTGCGGTCCAGCGACTACTATCCGGCCCTGGTTCGCGAGAACGTCGACCTCGTGACCTCACCGATTCGAGCCGTCGAGCCCGACGCCATCGTCACCGCCGACGGCACCCGCCGCCCGACCGACATACTGGTGCTGGCCACCGGCTTCCGCGCTACCTCGCCGGTGCCGGAAGGCTTGCTGACGGGTCGCAACGGGTTCGATCTGGCCACGGCCTGGGCCGAGGCGGGGCCGGAAGCCTGGCGCGGCGTCGCGGTCCACGGGTTTCCGAACCTGTTCCTGCTGATGGGCCCGAATACCGCGCTGGGCCACAACTCGGTGGTCTACATGATCGAATCACAGGCGCGTTTCGTCGCCGACGCGATCGTCGAGCTGGCCGCTCGAGGTGCGACCGCCGAAGTCCGTGCCGACGTCCAGCGCGACGAAAACGACCGGCTGCAGCGCAAGCTCGCGCGAACGGTCTGGAACACCGGCGGCTGCAGCAGCTGGTATCTGCACCCGGCCTCGGGACGCAATGCGACGCTCTGGCCCGGATTCACGCTCGACTATCGGAGGACGCTTCGTCGCTTCCGGCCCGAGGCGTTCGAATTGACGGCAGCGCCGAAGACCGACGCCGCCGGTTGACCCGCGGTCGAGACGGGATTCGCCCCGGTCGCCGAACGCGCACATCAGGGCGTGTCGAACACCCGATGCAGGATGGTCGAGTAGGTCGCCGGGCGGTTCGAATCGTCGTAGCGACCCAGGATGTGATACGTCTTGCCGGCCTCGGCGACGACCTCGATCTTGTTATAGCCATCGGTCATCCGGCGCTCCGGCCGTCGGAAGCTCAAACCCTGCGGATTGATCACCTTCATGCGAACGGTGATCTCGTAGCGGCCGGGCTCGATCCAGAGCCAGTCGCGGTCGCCGACGATGGTCTGGCCGTCGATGGCGACGAAGCTGACTTCGTAGAGATCACTGCCGGGGAAGCCGGGTGAGCCGACCAGTTGCGCGGCATCGGGCCCGGGATCGGTCAGCGGAAGCGCGTGCGACGGCACGGTGGCCACGGTCAGCAGCAGCACCAGCAGGGCGGCAGTCGATGCCTTCAGGACAGGTGTCTTCATTCGGGTTCTCCTTTTAGGGGTGGCCTTCAGGATGCCCGGGCGAACACGGAAGATCGATGGGCGGGTCCGGAAATCGACCTGAAATCCACCTGAAACCGGGGCATCAGGGGTCGGCGGCACGCAATTCCGTCCAGTGCTCGGCGAGGTCGCTGGCCAGTGTCTCCGCGGCCTCAGCCGGCGAAATCGGCTGACCGGGCGGCGTCGACACCGTGGCGGCCCAGAGCACCTCGCCGCGCGGCAGACGTAGCAGGCGGGCCTCGATGCGCCAACCGCGACCCTGGCCGGACGAATCCGGTTCGGCGATCACGCTACCTTCCAGTACCAGCGATGCGTCCAGTTCGCGGGCCACGAAGGCGACGCGTTCGCGTCCTGTGAGCTGGCGACCGAGCGATGTCCGCCCGAGCAGCACCATCCCGTCGAGCTCGCGCTGCCACAATGCCGCGAGCAGCGTGTCGGCCAGCACCAGGTCCAGGTTGCCGGACCCGGCGTCGCCGAGCAGCTCGAACGGCACGACCGCGAGGCGCGGACTCGTCCGCGCGTTGTCGTCGGGCATCAACATCCACGCGGCGCCCGCCACGACGGCGCACAGCACGAGGAGTGCCCCGGCGAGCCGAACCCATCGGCGGTTTGCCGAAGGCACACCACCGTGGTCGGTTCCGAGCGCACCGTCGACGTCGACCGAACCGCGAAACCGGTAACCGCGGCGCGGAACCGTCTCGATCAGGTCGTCGGGCGCATCGAGCGACCGCAGCGCCTGGCGCAACTCCTTGATCAAGGCGGCCAGGCCCGCCTCGAAATCGACCACGCGGCCCTCGCCCCAGACCGCGCGGCACAGGGTTTCACGGTCGAGCACTTCGCCCGGGCGATCGAGGAAGGTGTCGAGCAGAGCCGCCACCTGCGGGCGCAAGGTCCGCGGCTCCCCGTCGCCGGCTCGCAGCGTGCCGTCGGACGGGTCGTAACGCAACCCTTCGAATTCGATCGTCGACATGAGGATTCCGCAGTCGGATACCTGACCATTGTCACCGGATTCGCGCACGGCGCCATGGAACGCGCCTGAATCTTCGCTGAAATCCCCGGGAGATGCCAACGAGCCGCCGCCGTGGAACGACCGAAGCTGCCGGGTACACTCTGCTCGAGTTTTCCTTCGAGGCCCGGCCATGTTCGCCCGAGTCGCACCGCCACTGTTCATCGCGCTTGCCGTCAGCTACTGGGTGACACTGTTCCTGCCGGCCTGGGCCGGCGAGCCGGTTCACAAGGCGCTGCCGATGCTGCTGGCGGCCTGGGCGCTGCTCGTCAGCCTGCCCGCGCGCGTCGGCGTGCCGATGGCGATCGGATTCGCGTTCTCGGCCGCCGGCGACGCCTTCCTGGCGGTCGATCGCCAGGCCTGGCTGCTGCACGCGCTGGCCAGCTTCCTGGTGACCCAGCTCGCCTACTCGGCCGCCTTCCTCCATCACGCGGTCCCGCTGCGCGAACGCCTGGCGCCGCGGCTGGCCGCGGTCGGATTCGGCGCGGCGATGCTGGCCTGGATGTGGGATGGACTCGGAGACTTCCGCGTGCCGGTCACCGTCTACGTGGCGGTCCTGGTGTCGATGACCGTACTGGCCGCTGGCGTCGGGGCGGGGATCGGCCGGGTGTTCGTCGGCGCGGCGCTGTTCATGCTGGCCGACTCGCTGATTGGCGTGAACCGCTTCGTCACCGAGTTCGAACACGCCGAACGCATCATCGTGGCGATCTACACCACCGGCCAGTACCTGATCTTCACCGGCGCGCTGGCCGTCTATGGTCGACCACCCGCCGGCGCCGCCCGCCAAGGAGAGCCCGAATGAACGCACCCGCCCTGTTCGCCGTCTGTCTCGGCGGCCGCGCGCCGCGCTGCAACATCGAACTGCACGACGTGGTGTTCGCCGCCGGCGAGTCCATCGAGGACATTCATCCGCAGCTGCTCGACCGCTGGTTCGGCGACCCGGAGCGCGTGCACGTCGATGCCTGGGCACGAGTCGAGACTGTACCGGGCTACCGCGTCCGGCTGGACCGTGTGGCGCCGACCGAAGGCCCCCGCCTCTACTTCGTCAACATCGGTGCCTACGCGCCCGGCGAATTGCTGGAACGGCACGCCTATGCGCTCTACGCCGGCGCGTCGGCCGGCGAGGTCAAGACCCGGGCCAAGGCCGAGCTGCTGCAGGGGCGCGACGAGGTCCACCGCGACGACCTGTACGACGTCGACGACCTGCTGGCCGTCGAGACGGTCGACGGCTGGCACGTGCACCTCGACCGCGACCCGGACACCGGCCCGCCGGAGGTCACCAACGGTTATTTCCCGATTCCGCGCAGGACCGTCGCGGCCTGGCGGGCGGCGCGCCCGTCCGGTTGACCGGCGACCCGGCGTTGACACGGCACGCGCAAGCTTGCGCGATGAAAAGTGCCCTGCCCTATCTGCTGCTGACTCTCATGACGTCCCTGCCCGACCCGTGCCCCGCCAACGACCGCCTGCTCGACGACTTCGCCGACACCGACGGCCGGTCGACGCTGGGCACCGAATGGCAGGGCTTCACCGACCGCGTGATGGGCGGGGTGTCGGACATGCAGGCCGGCTATGTCGACACCGCCGACGGCCCGGCGCTGCGGATGCGCGGCACCGTTCGGCTGGACAACAACGGCGGGTTCGTCCAGGTGCGGCTGCCGCTGGTGGTCGACGGCACCGCGCTGGATGCGTCCGGCGCGTCCGCGTTCGTGGTCGAGGCGCGCGGCGCGCCCGGGCCGTACTACCTCCACCTGCGCACGCCCGACACGCGCCGGCCATGGGCCTACTACCGCGCCCGGCTGGACGTCGGCGAAGACTGGCGGCGAATCGTGGTGCCGCTGGACGGTTTCGAGCCGGTCGCCACGCGCAAGCCGCTGGATCGAGCCCGGCTCGTTTCGCTGGGCGTGGTGGCCTACGGCGAGGAATTCGACGCCGATCTGACGGTGCGGCGGATCGAACTCAGGGCTCCGGCTGACAGCTCGGACAGCGATACAGCCGACGACCGCTGACCACGATCTTCTCGATCGCTCCGTCGCAGGCGAAGCAGGCCTGGTCGGCGCGCGAGAATACGTAGTGCCGGTACTCGCGCCGCGCCCAGCCGGCCCGCTTCAGCGCATCGGCCTGCGCAGGATCGTTGGTGATGCCGCCGGTCTTCACCGAGCGCCACATCATCGTGTGCACGGCCTCGGCCAGGACCTCTCGCTGCTCGTCGTCGAGGTCCATCGGCCGGTGCTTCGGCGACAGGCAGGCCTCGAACAGGATCTCGGAACGCAGGTAGTTCCCGACCCCGGCCAGGAACCCCTGGTCGAGCAGCAGGTGGCCGAGCCGGCGGCGGCGGAAGTCGTCGCGCCCCATCCACTCGGCGATCTCGTCGACCGAGGCCTTGCTGGACAGCACGTCGAGGCCGGCCCGCTCGAGAAACGGGTGGCTTTCGCCGGGCTCGATCCACTCGATTTCCGAGGCGCTGTAGAGCAGTGCGGACTTCGTCTCGGTCGAAAGCGCGAGCCGCAGCTGGCGCCCGGTGTCCGGTCGGCGGTCGGAGGCCGAGAACATCCACCGCCCGTACAGCTGGTTGTGCGTATAGACGCGCGCACCGTCGTCGAAGATCAGCATCAGCGCCTTGCCGAGCGTCGTGACCTTCGGCGGCGGACCGCCGACGCGCTCGGCCAGCGCGGCATCGACGTCATCGAACGCGCACCGGGCCTCGGTCAGCGGCTTGCGGCCCAGCGCACGCTGGATCCGGCGGGCGACGCGGAACATTTCGGGACCTTCGGGCATCGGTGTGAGCACGTGCGGTAAGGCGCGAATGCTAGCCTGACGGCATGCGATGGATCGTCAATCTTCGGGTTTCGGTGCTCGGCCTGGTGGGAGCCGCCGCGCTGCTTCCGGCGGCCGACCCGGTGGAGTTCACGCCCGACGATGTCGCCGGCTGGACGGAACGCGCGTTCGAGGGCGCGACCCGCTACACCGTGGTGCCGTCTTCCGCGACCGGCGCCGATCACGCGGCGCTGCATGCCGACTGCAGCGAGGCCACCGCGTCCGGCCGGCTGCTGGAACGCGAGATCGACCTCGAACGCACGCCGATCCTGGAATGGCGCTGGCGCGTGGACGGGATCTACGAAGGGCTGGACGAGGAACAGAAGAGCGGCGACGACTACCCCGCCCGCGTCTACGTCGTCGCGCGGCGCTGGCCGGCGTTCCGTTCGCGTGCGATCAACTACGTCTGGAGCAGCGCGCAGCCGGTCGGCACGACCTGGCCCAACGCGTTCTCGGACGCCTTCATGATGGTGGCCGTGCAGTCGGGTGACGACGAGCTCGGCGAGTGGATCACCGAGCGCCGCGATGTCCGGGCCGACTTCAAGCGCCTGCACGACCTCGATCTCGACACCGTCGACGCCTTGGCCGTCATGACCGACTGCGACAACGCCGGACAGACCGCGACCGCCTGGTACGGGCCGCTGCGGTGGCGTGCCGAGAGTCCCTCCGAGGAGTGATGCGCGCTCAGCCGGCGCGCCGGGCCAGCGCCGCCCAACCCACGGCCAACCACGCCAGCATCAGCGTGACGCCACCGAACGGCGTGATGTAGGTCAGCCCCTCGATGCCGGTCAGCGCGGTGGCGTAGATGCTGAAGCTGAACAGGACGGTTCCCGCGATGAACAGCCAGCCGGCGATCGCAAGCCGGCGCCGGGCGCCGGTCGGCAGATCGATCCAGACCCCCAGGCCCACCGCGAGCGCGGCCAGCGCGCCGACCTGGTGGTAGCGGATGGCGGTCATGACCCAGCGCCAGGTTTCGTCGTCGAGGCCCGGACGAAGCGCGTGTTCGGCGGCCGCGCCGATGGCGACGGACAGGAAGCCCAGCAGGGCGGCAACGAGAAGCAGTCGGTTCATGGTCGGGCTCGGCGGTGCGACGAAATCCGGATTATCCCGGCCGGCGGTCACCGCCGTGCCAACGCCGCCGGGCCGCCTGGACCGCCACGGTCACCAGCAGCAGCACGGACAGCAACGGAATCGCCTGCGTCACGGTCCACCAGGCGTCCGGTCCGTCGGTGAACGCCAGGCGGAGATTGCCGGCCAGCACGGCCGAGATCGGCAGCCAGGCCGCACCGGCGATCACCAGGGCCCAGGCCAGCCCCCGGGTCCAGCGGCCCCGGGCCCAGGGCAGGCCCAGGGCCGGCAGGACGGTCATCGAAACGGCGGTCGCCAGTGTGCCGAGCGGCAAGCCGGTCCCGAACGGATCGATCAGCAACCACTCCGTGCCCGTCGCCAGGCCGAAGACGGTGACCACCACGATCGTGAGCCCGACCAGCGATGCGGCAATGCCGGTCTTCATCGAAACCGGCTCCGGAAGATCACTTCGAAGCGATCCTCGAAATAGCCGTCGAACTGGTTGAGCACCAGGCCGTCGTATCCCTCGGCATTCAAGTGAAAGCAGTCGTCGCCGTCCAGCCGCAGCGCCTCGACCGGGCTGGGCAGCGCAAGGTCGCCCGGCGGGGTCAACTGGCCGGGCGGGATGCCGTCGGAGGGAAAACCGAACTGCGCCTGCATCAGGCCGAGATGGCTGACCTGGAAGACCCGCGGATGGGCCGCGGCCAGTCCGGCCATGGCCTGCTCGAACTCGGTCGACGCGGTATTGAGCTGGAGCGGATCGGGCTGGCCCAGGTCGCTCCACAGCGGCGCGCAGACGAACAACCCGATCACCCCGCCCAGCGTGTCGACGAAATTCGGATAGTCGTAGAAACTCAGCAGGATCTCGACATCCGGCCGCGCGTCGAGGATGAAACCGGTCAGCTGATCGAGGTCGGCGTAGACCCGGTCGGTCAGGACCTGCACCTGGCTCGGTGTCAGCGCGGTGCTCCATTCATTCAGGAAGTCGTTGCCGCCCAGCGTGATCTGCACGACGCCGATGTCGTCGCGCAGCGCGAGCTCATCGGCAAGCAGCTGCAGACGGCCCGGCTGGACCCAATCCGCTGCCGTCGTCCCCGACTCGGCCGTGGCCGCACCGTAGACAGCCACACCAGCCTGCCCGACCGCGTCGAAGACCAGTGCGTGCGCCTGGTCGTCCCACTGCTGTTCGGCCCAGCTGTCGCCGACCAGCAGCAGGCCGTCGACGGCGCGCGCGGCACCGGACGGCGCAGCGACGGCCATGACGAGGCCGAGGACGCACCACGACCGAACGGGTCGGCTCAGCTTCGTCATGCAGGTTCCATTTCACATGCGAGAATCCGATCGTACCCGACCGGCGAGGGTGCCGCGAGCGACAACGGTTCTCGGCTTCTGAGAACGGCCGACGTATCATCGAGGTCATGATCGCGCACCTTGACCCGTCGATGCTGACGCTGACGCCCACCGCTCGCCTCGCACGAGCCGAGCGGCAGCGGCTCGCCGCCGCGATCGCGGGCAGCGGCGAGACGGCCTGGCATACGCCGGAGGTCCTGAGCCTCGTCGCGTGGCTGAAAACGTTGCGCGATGAGGCGCTGATGTCGGGCGCCGTCGACAGCGTGATCATCGGCGACGACGCCGCGCGCGAACTGTGGCGCGAGGCGATCGACACCGAGGTCTTCGTCGGCGAGCCGCGCGTGGTCGAGCTGGCCCAGCGGGCCTGGCGGACCATCCACGAGCACCGGCTGGAATCTCCGGAGCGCTGGCCGGACCCGATGCTGTCGGAAGACAGCCGCGCGTTCCAGCGCTGGGTAGCCCGCTTCCGGACGGCCTGCCGCGAACGTGGCGTGGTCGACGAATGGTGCTTCGCCGCCACCCTGCCCGACCGGATTCGCGAACGCCGGCTGCCGCTGCCGGCGGCGATCCGGCGGGTCGGCTTCGAACTCGAGCCCGTGCCGCTGGTCCGGGCGCTGTTCGAGGCGCTGGCCGAGGTCGGCGTCCGGATCGAGGACGCGGAGGCGGAATCGGCCGCGTCCGTGTCGCCGAGCGTCCGCGCCTTCAGCGACGGCGACCGCGAGCTGCGCGCCGCGGCCGCCTGGGCGAGGGCGCAGCTGACCGAGCGGCCCGAGGGCCGGATCGGCGTCGTGGTGCCCGACCTGGCCGGCCGGCTCGGCCAGGTCGAGCGGATCTTCGCCGAAATCTTCGACCCGCCCGGCTACGCACTGGACGACCGCGGCGACGCGGCCTGGCACGTGTCGATGGGCCCGGAGCTGGCCGACTGGCCGCTGGTCGCCGACGCGCTGCTGCTGCTCGGGCTCCGGCCCGACCGGGTCGAGCAACCGGTGGCCGGTCGCATACTGCGCTCGCCGTGGCTGGCCGAGTCCGGCCGCGAGCAACGGGTGCGCGCCGGCGCGGAGGCCGACCTGATGCGCTGGGCGCCCTATGCGCTGACCGTGCACGAGCTGGTGTTCGCGCTGAAGACCGCCGGCGCGACCCACCTGGCCGAGGCGCTGGAGGCCTGGCGCGGGCTGCGCCTCCGACACGCCGATGCGGCCTGGCCGTCGACCTGGACCGAGCGCTTCCAGACCGAGCTCAGCGCACTGGGCTTCGGCCACGGGCGCGGCCTGAACAGCCGCGAATTCCAGGTGCTTCGGCGCTGGCACGAGCTGCTCGAAGCCTTCGCCGCGCTCGACGGCACGGTGTCCGGTCCGCTGCCGCGCGGCCAGGCCCTGGCCCGGCTGGCCGAGCGCGCCCGCGACGTCACCTTCCGCGAGGCCGATCCGGGCAGCGCGGTCGAAATCCTCGGCGTGCAGGAGGCGCTCGGCGCGCGCTTCGACGCCGCCTGGCTGACCACGCTGGACCGGGACACCTGGCCGGCGGCCGCGCGCCGCGACCCGCTGATCCCCGGCCCCGTCCAGCGCGGCGTGCCGGCCAGCACCGCCGACGGCTGCCGCGCCCGCGCGCTGGACGAGCTGGCCGGGCTGCAGCGGATCGCGCCCGAACTGTACGGCAGTTACTCGCTGGGCGAGGACGAGATTCCGCGCCGCTGCACGCCGCTGCTGGGCGTCGAGCCGAGCGAGATCGACGCGACGACCGAGACCGACCAGGTCGAACCCATCGTGCTCGAGACCGTCGACGAGGACCGCCATGCACCGGTGCTGCCAGGCGACGAGGTCGGCGGCGGCACCGCCGTGCTGCGCGACCAGTCGGCCTGCCCGTTCCGCGCGTTCGCCGTGCACCGACTGAAGGCGCGCGAGCTGTCGGCGCCCCGCCCCGGCCTGGGCGCACTGCAGCGCGGCCAACTGCTGCACTGGGCGCTGGAAGCCTTCTGGCGGCCGCTGCTGGATCGCGACGCGCTGGGCGCACTGAACGAACTGGATGCTGCCGAACGGGCGGCCCGGATCGAGGACGCCGCAGACGCGGCGCTGGACCGCTTGCTGGCCAAACACCGTCTGACACTGAGCCGGGCCGGCCGCGACCTCGAACGCCGCTGCACCGAGCGGCTGCTGGACCGCTGGCTGGACCTGGAGCGCGCCCGCCGGCCGTTCGAGGTGCGGGCCCTGGAGCGGAAGATCGCGATGCGCTTCGGCCCGCTGACGCTCTCGGGCACGATCGACCGCATCGACCGGACCCCGGCCGGCCCGGTCGTGATCGACTACAAGACCGGCGCCCGCGGCCGCAACGCCTGGCGACCGGATGCCCGCATCGACGACCCGCAGCTGCCGGCCTACGCGCTGTCGCTGGACGATGCGCCCGCCGCGCTGGCCTTCGCCCGGCTGCGACCCGACGACCTCGGCTTCGACGGGCTTGCCGGTGGGGAAGTCGGCATCGACGGAGTGCCAGCGCTGGACGGCCTCCGCGGCGCGTGGACGGGCGTCGATGATTTCGACGCGCTGCTGGCCGACTGGAAGGCCGCGCTGAATGCGCTGGCCTTCGACTTCGCCGAGGGCAGGGCCGAGGTCGACCCGCGCGAACCCCGGGTGTGCGGCCATTGCCACCTGCACGCGCTGTGCCGCATCCACGAGCGCGACCCGCTTGCAGAGACCAGCGCCGAGACCGCCGCCGACGCCGAGGGCAGAGAATGAGCGACGCCGCACAGCGCCGTCACGCAGTCCGCCCCGACCGCTCGGTGATCGTCCAGGCGCCGGCCGGCTCGGGCAAGACCACGCTGCTGGTCGAGCGCTTCCTGACCCTGCTCGAAACCGTCGAGGCGCCGGAAGAGATCCTGGCCATCACCTTCACCCGCAAGGCGGCGGCGGAGATGAAACAGCGCATCCTCCGCGTGCTGGAAGCCGATTTCTCCAGCAGCGCGCCGCACGAGCAGGACCTGTTGGCCTGCGCGCAGCGGCTGCGGGATCGAGTGGCGGACTGGGACCTGCTGGCCAATCCGCAGCGGTTGATGATCCGCACCATCGACTCGTTCAGCCACTACCTGGCGCGCAGCATGCCGGTGGCCAGCCGGCTAGGACCGGTGCCGGCCCCGGCCGAGGACACCCAACCGCTGTACCGCGAAGCCGCCCGCCGGGTGCTGGACCGGGCCGGTGAGACGGACGGGCCGCTGGGCGGCGCGCTGGACGCGCTGCTGCTGTGGCGCGACCACCGGACCCAGGATCTCGAGGACCTGCTGGTCGACCTGCTGAAGCGTCGCGAGCAGTGGTTGCGCGCGCTGACCGTGACCGCGCCGGAGCGCGGCGCGCTGGAAGGCGTGCTCGACGACCTGGTGCGCGAGCGGCTGTACGCGGCCCGCCAGGCGCTGGAGGATGCGCTGGCCGCGGCCGGAAGCTCGCCGGACGAACTGGCCGGGCTGCTCGATTTCGCGGCCGGCCAGCTGCGTGCGGCAGACAGGAAGTCGCCGCTTCGCGAATGGCCCGCGGGTGGACTGCCCGGGGCCGATCCCGACGCGATTCCGGCCTGGCGGGCGCTCGGCGAGGCGTTGCTGACCCGGGCCGGGACCTGGCGCAAGAGCGTCACGGTCGCGACCGGCTTTCCGCCGAAAACGCCGGAAAAGGACCGGATGACCGCGCTGCTCGAAGCGTGGGCCGACGACGAGCTGCTGGCCGGGCGGCTCGACGCGACGCGCGCCCTGCCCGCACCGCACTACGCCGACGACGAATGGGCCGTGCTCGATGCGCTGATCCAGGTGCTGCGCCAGGCCGCCGCCGAGCTGGCCGTGGTGTTCGCCGAACGGGCGCAGACCGATTTCACCGGGCTGTCGGGTGCGGCGCTGACCGCGCTCGGCGACGAGGACGCCGGCTATACCGACCTCGGCCTGTACCTCGACCGCCGCATCCGGCACATCCTGGTCGACGAGTACCAGGACACCAACTGGGCACAGTTCCACCTGCTCGAGAAGTTGACCCACGGCTGGGAGCCCGACGACGGCCGCACGCTGTTCGTGGTCGGCGACCCGATGCAGTCGATCTACCGGTTCCGCGAGGCCGAGGTCGGACTGTTCATCCGGACCCGCGACCGCGGCATCGGCGAGTTGCAGCTCGACGACGTCCGCCTGAGCCGCAATTTCCGCTCGCGGGCCGAGGTCGTCGACTGGGTCAATGAACGGCTCGGGCCGGTCTTTCCCGAACGCGAAGACATCGCCGCCGGCGCGGTCGCCTACGCACCGTCCGAGGCCGGCCGCGCCGCCGGCGGCAGCGTCGAACTGCACGCCCTGCCCGACGACGCGGCCGAAGCCGAGCGGGTCGCCCGGCTGCTGCTCGACGCGATCGAGGCGCATCGCGGCGAGAAGGACTGGAAAGCGGCGATCATCGTGCGCTCGCGCAACCACCTGCGGGCCATCCTGCCGGCACTGAAGCGTCACGCCCTCCCGTTCCGCGCGGTCAAGCTCGACCCGCTGGTCGCGCGTCCGGTGGTCCAGGACCTGCTCGCGCTGACCCGGGCGATCCGCCTGCCGGCCGACACCGCCGCGCTGCTGGCGGTGCTGCGCGCGCCGTGGTGCGGGCTGCAACTTGCCGACCTGCACCGGCTGGCCGGCGACGGCGGCGATCCCCACGACGCCGCGGCCCCGGCCCGACTCGACGGTGACGCGCGCGATCGGGCCGAGCGCGTCTACGACGCCCTGGCCCGGGCTCGCCAACGCATCGGACGGCGGCCGCTGCGGGCGCTGGTCGAGGGCGCCTGGCAGCGGCTCGGTGGCCCGGCCCTGCTGGAACGCCCCGACGGCGACCGCGCCGACGCCGCGCAGTACCTGGACCTGCTCGATGCCGCCGATGCCGACGGGCTGCTGGACGATCTCGCCGCCTTCGAGGAACGTCTTGCGGCCGCGTACACGGCCGGCGACCCGCCCTCGGACAAGGTGCGGCTGGAAATCCTGACCATGCACGGCGCCAAGGGCCTGGAGTGGGACCTGGTCGTCCTGCCGCAATTGAATCGCGGCACCGGCGGCGGCCAGCACGACCTGCTGTACTGGCTGCCGCTCACCCGGCCGGATGGCGACGAGGCCGTGCTGCTGGCGCCGTTGCGCGCGGCCGACCAGCCCGACAACACAGCGCTGATCGACCTGATCCGGAACGAACGAAAGCTGCGCGAGGACTACGAGAGCCAGCGACTGCTTTACGTGGCCGCGACCCGGGCGCGCGAACGGCTGGTCCTGACCACCGCGCTGGATCCCGAGCGAAGCGGCGGGCCGAAGCCCGGCCGAGGCACGCTGCTGGAGCGCCTGTGGCCCGGCTGCGGGTCGACGTTCCTCGAGGCGCTGGCTGCGGCATCCGACACCTCCGAGGCGACCGGCAACGCGTCCGAACCGGCGCGTGCGCCGGACCTGAAACGCGTACCCGCCGAATGGCGGCCGTCGCTCGGTGCGCGCATGGCCTGGTCGCCTCCCCTGCCGCCGCGCGAGCGCGAAGTCGAGATCGAGTTCAACTGGGCCGGCGCCGAGGCGCGCCGCACCGGCGACGTGCTGCACCGACTGCTCGAACAGGTCGGCCGGGTCGGCGTGGAGGATTTCGACGACGACGCCCGCGCCGCACTCGTCGATCGCATTCCCGCCCTGCTGCGTGCGCTGGGAACCGGTCCGGAGACCCTCCCGACCAGTCGGGCCATGGTTCGCGAGGCGTTCGAACAGACGCTGGCCAGCCGGACCGGCCGCTGGATCCTCAGCGGCCGGCACCGCGAACACGCCTGCGAACTGCCGCTGACCGGCGTCGTCGACGGCCGCCTGGTCAATGCCATCATCGACCGCACCTTCATCGATTCCGACGGCACGCGCTGGATCGTCGACTACAAGTCCGGCTACCACGCCGGCGGCGACCTGGAAGGCTTCCTCGGCGAAGAAGCAGAACGCTACGACGCCCAGCTCGGCCTGTACCGGCGGCTGTTCGAGCAGCTCGGCGAATCCGACATCCGGACCGCGCTGTATCTGCCGCGGCACGATCGGCTGGTCGAAACCGGCTGAGCGGGCCGGATTCTCAGGGCCTTGTAAAAAGCATCTCTCGCAGAGACGCAGAGGCGCAGAGAAACGCCTTCCTGGTGCGATGCCGATCCGGATCGGCGCCCTGGAGAACGCCTTTCGAGGATGGCCGCGATGGCGCAAAGGGGCGATGACCGCGAAGAAACCCGAAACGAAAGAAAGAACGCGCTGCTTTCCTTCCATCTCGAGCTCTTCTCTGCGCCTCTGCATCTCTGCGAGAACAGGCTTTTCTGCGGTTTCCCGCTTCTGCGTTTCTCCGCGTCGCTGCGCCTGCGTGAGGACCGCTTTCCGCCCACGGTTCAGGAGGGATTCAGGCGAGCGAAGGCAGGCTACGTCCAGACCCCTCGAACCGGAGACCCGTCATGGTCCGTCGACTGCTGATCATCGTTCCCGTGGCCGCCGCGCTGTTCCTGAGCGGCTGCGCCTCGACCCAGGGCCCGCGAGAGCAGTCCGGCATGGCCATCGGTGCGGCGATCGGCGGGCTGGTCGGGGCCGCGGCAAGTTATTCGCGGCACGACGACTACTATCACGGCGGCGACGGGTACAGCACCGCGGCGATCGTGCTCGGCGCGGTCGCGGGTGCAGCGATCGGCGGCGCCATCGGGCGCGAGATGGACGCCCGGGACTACGCCTACGCCAGTTACGCGATGGAGAATTCGCGCACCGGCGAGCCGACGACCTGGCACAACCCCGACACCGGCTACGACTACCGGATGACCCCGACCGAGACCTATTACTCCAACGCCGGGCCGTGCCGCGAATACGTCATGGAAGCCGAGATCGGCGGCCGTCCCGAGACCGTCTACGGCACCGCCTGCCGCCAGGCCGACGGCAGCTGGAAGATCGAGGATCGTTGAGCCGGGCCTGACGGTTCAGGAACGCGTCGGAAAAGCGGTTCTCGCAGCGACGCAGAGGTGCAGAGAACGGCTTTTCCTGGTGCGATGCCGATCCGGATCGGTGCCTTGGGGAGCGCCGTTCGAGGTTGGACGCGAAGGCGCAAAGGGCGACGACCGCGAAGAAACGCGAAACGATCAAAAGAACGCTGTGCTTTCCTTCCATCTAGAGCGTTTCTCTGCGCCTCTGCGTCGCTGCGAGAACAGACTTTTCGCTATGGTCCCGTCGGCCTTGACGTCGAGTGAGCGATACCGCAGCCTCTGGGGCCAAGACCCTATCGAGACCGCCCATGTCCGCCGACCGCGACCCCTTTCTGACTGCCGCCATCGAAGAAGCCCGGGCCGGTCGGGCCGAGGGCGGCATTCCGATCGGCTCGGTGATCGTCCACGACGGCGCGATTCTCGGCCGAGGGCACAACCGGCGGGTCCAGCAGAACAGCACGGTGCTGCACGGCGAGATGGATGCGCTGGAAAACGCCGGCCGGCAGCCGGCTTCGGTGTACCGGCAGTCCACGCTCTACACCACGCTGTCGCCGTGTCCGATGTGTACCGGCGCGATCCTGCTCTACGGCATTCCGCGCGTGGTGATCGGCGAGAACCGCACGTTCATGGGCGAAGAGGAGTTGCTTCGTTCGCGCGGTGTGACCGTCGAAGTCGTAGACGACGCCGAGTGCGTGGCGATGATGGAAGCCTTCATCCGCGACTGCCCCGAGCTCTGGAACGAAGACATCGGGGTATAGGAACAGGGACGAGGGGAAAAGGGAGAGGGACGAGTGGATAGCGCTGGGATCGACCGCCGAGGCTCAGACATCCGGACCAGCCCCTCGTCCCTAGTCCCTGACCCCTGATCCCTGGCCCCTCGACGAGCTACCAGCCCCGCGTGCCCGGGCCGCCCTTGAACGGCCCCTTGACCCAGCTCAGGATCCAGCCGCCGTAGAAGTCGCCTTCCTGCGGCGTGACCTGCTCGCCGGCGACGAAACAGGCTTCGACCTTTCGCGCATAGAAGGACACGTGGTCGCGGATGCGCTCGTCGCTGGGATCGGGATAGGCCCAGCAGGCGTCCCTGACGAGACCGTCGGCGGTTTCCAGGTCCCAGTAGCGCGCCTGGCCCTTCCACTCACAAAAGGTCCGGGTGCGGCTGGGGACCAGCTTCGAGAAGTCGACGTCGTCGGGCGGGATGTAGAAGCACGGCGGGTGCGAGGTTTCCAGCACGCGCAGCGCGGCGGTGGTCTCGGCGAGAATCCGGCCGTCCTGCTCGACCCGAATCGGCCAGTCGATGACCTCGATGCGCGGCGGACGCGGATAGTCCCAGACCGATTCGGACTCGGGAAGCGAGCAATTCGAACTCATCTGCGTAGCGTAGATTCAGCCCGTCAAATGGTTGTCATCGATCGTCCGGGGCGTCCCGGGCGTTCGGGACGTCCGGCACATGGCCGCGATGCTGCCCTCGTGCATACTTCGGGATCGGAATTCGTCCATGACCCCGTTGAAAGGAACCCGCGATGCGCCTGATCCCGCTGCTGTCCACTACCCTCCTGACCGCCTTCGCGACGATGGCCTTCGCCCAGGACGCGCCCTCCGACATCGACCGGCCGGTGCTGCAGACCGTGGACGGCGCGTTGCCGGCGCCTGCGGAGGGGGCGTCCGGGGAGTTCGAGTGGCTGCGCCGGCCGGACTTCGAGTCCGTGATCTGTCCGTTCCGCGACGCGATCGACTACGACCCCGGCGATCTCGAGTGCGGCCTGATCCGGGTGCCGGAGAATCGCGAAGTCGACGGCAGCCGGACCATCGAACTGCTGTTCGTGAAGGTCAACGCCACCGGCGAGGACAGCGACGGCGAACCCGTCGAGGTGCGCGACGATCCCGTGCTCTACCTGACCGGCGGTCCTGGCGTGACCGTGCAGGGGTATGCCGAACGGCTGAAGGACCATTCGATTACGCACAAGCGGGACCTCTACATCCTCGAGCAACGCGGCATCGGCAACTCCGGCGATTTCTGTCCGTTCTGGGGCGGCCGCGACCGCGCCTCGCGGATTCACCCGGACTACGACGAACGCCAACGCGCAGCGCTGGAGGACGGCCGCGCGTGCATCGAGCGGGCCCGCGCCGCGGGCGTCGATCCGACCGGGTATCACACCTTCGAGAACGCCCGCGACGTCAAGGCCCTGCGGATGGCGTTGGGCCTGGACACGTGGAACGTCTGGGGCATTTCCTACGGCTCGGTGCTTGGCCAGGCCGTGCTCGAAGTCGATCCGGACGGCACCGAGGCGATGATCATCGACGCCATGGTGCCGCTGGACCTGAATGCGCTGATGCGCCTGCCGCACTGGTACGCGCGGCTGCTGGACCGATTCTTCAGCGCTTGCGCCGAGCAGGACGACTGCGCCGACGCCTACCCCGAACTCGAAGCGCGTTACCGCGACGCGATCCAGGCCATGCTCGACGAACCGGTCGAGGTCGAAGTGCCGGCCGGCGAGGTCTATCCCGATGGACAGGCCTTCATCTTCGCCGACGTGATCGCCGGAATTCCGTTCGGGCTGTCCTACGAACAGAGCACGCACGCGGCGGTTCCCGCCATCATCGACGGCCTGGCCCGCCAGGTCGAACGGAACAACACCGAGTTCTTCCGGGCGATCGCGCTGGCCGACGGCGGCATGGGCGTCTCGGTCAGCATGGGCATGGCCGCCAGCGTGCGCTGCCTCGACGGCTACTTCGAAATGAACGCCATGGAGGCCCCGCGCGATCTCGAGGAGCATCCGCTCTACGCCCGCGCCTTCGGCACGGGACCGGTCACCGACGAGTCCGCCGCGCTGTGCCGCGAGCTGGGCCTGGACCCGCGCGATCCGGCGCAGTACGAGATTCGCGATACCGAGGTCCCGCTGGTCATCGCCAACGGCGCCTGGGACCCGATCACCCCGCCGCCGCTGGCCCGTTACGTGGCCGAAAAGATCCCGTCGGCGCGTTACGTCGAATTCCCGCACGCCGGCCACGGACCGACCCGGTCGATCGACTGCGCCGGCGACTTCATGAACGACTTCTTCGACGACCCCGGCGCCGAGCTGGACATGGACTGCGTCGACAACGGCGAAGAGGCTGCCGACTACATCACCTCTGTGCTCGAGACCGACGCGCTGCAGCGCGCGCTGATCCTGGCCGAAACCGGTGAGGAAAAGACCCTGGGCGTCCACCTGGCCTGGGTGGGCGCGTCGCTGGCCATCACGCTGGGCGGCCTGGTGCTGATCCCGGGGGCGGCGGTCACGCGCCGCTTGAACGGCGAGCCGACCCGGCGCTCCGGCAAGGCACGACTGATCGCCGGCCTGGCCGCGCTGGCCGCGGTGCTCTACGCCGCCGGCCTGGGGATCGGCGGGGCAATGGCCGCCAACGTCACACCGGCGCTGCTGCTGTTCGGGCTGGTCGGCCCGGCGCCGTGGATGGCATGGTTCGGTCCGCTGGCGGCCCTGCTCGGCCTGTGGGCCCTGGTCCGGACCCTCGGCCAGCGCAGCCGCATCGGCAAGGCCACGGTGACCGGCCTGATGCTGGTCGCCCTGGCAGCGATCAGCGTGGCCGTGTTCGGTCTGGTCTGGGATCTCTGGCCGTTGATCTGAACGGCTGCAGCGGCGAGGCTCAGCCCGCCGCTGCGTTCAGTCGTTCGACGACCTGCCCATGGCCGCGCTGCGCGGCCCAATCGACCGGCCGCTGACCTTCGGCGTCGGCCCGACCGGGATCGGCACCATGGTCGAGCAACGCGTCGACCGTGTCCAAGTGGCCGCCGGCCGCGGCGTGGAGCAACGGCGTCCGGCCACTCCGGTCGGCCGGATCGACGCCCGCCCCGGCGTCCAGCAGGCGCCGCACCGCGTCGGCATGCCCGTTGCCGGCCGCCCAGTGCAGGGCCGTTCGTCCTGCCCGATCCACCGCATCGGGCGCGGCACCGGCGGCCAGCAGCTGATCAACGGCCGCCCGATGATCGCTCCAGGCCGCCCCCATCAGGGCGGTGAAACCACGATGGTCCGCCGTGTCCAGCGAGGCGCCCGCCGCGATCAGCGCATCCAGCGCCGCGGTTCGACCGTTGCCGGCGGCCATCATCAATGCCGTCAGTCCCCGACGATCGGATGCATCGGGATCGGCTCCCCGGACCAGCAGATCTTCGATCAACAGCGGCTCGTTGCGGACGGCCGCATACATCAGCACCGACCAACCCGCCTTGTTGCGCAAGCCCGGATCGGCGCCTTCCTCCATCAAGCGACGCGCGATCCCGAGCTGATGCTTATCGATCGCGGTCATCAACGGCGTGACACCGGCCGCATTACGAAGATCGACCTTCCCACCGGCGGCCAGCAGCAACTCGACCGCAGCCCGACTGCCCTTGTGAATCCACAACTGCAGCGCGCCCATACCGCTGTTGTCGAGCCGCGCGTCGGGATCGGCGCCCGCGGCCAGCAGCCGCTCGAACGCGCCGAATTGCGCGCTGCCCGCCGCCAGCAACAGCGCCGTTGCGCCGTCCGGGCCGGGCTGATCGATCGGCGCGCCAGCCGCCAGCAGGATATCGATGACCGCGGTCTGTCCGAGCATGGCAGCCCGGCCCAGCGCATGATTGCCTCGCCCATCCCGTGCGTCCGGCGACGCACCGGCGGTCAGCAGACGCTCGACGGCGGCCGCCCGGCCACCGGCCGCAGCCAGCATCAGTGCGGTGCGGCCTTCCGCATCGGGTGCATCGACGGCTGCCGGCTGGTCCAGCCGGGCTTCGATCGCGGCCAGATCACCGGTCCGCGCGGCTTCATGAAGGGTCGGCGGCGCCTCCGCAAGCCGCGCGCGATCGTTCGGCGGCGTGACGGCGCAGCCGCCCAGCATCGAGACGAAAAGAACGACAGGAAGGAAAGCAGCGGACTTCGGCATGCAGGCGACCTCCGGGCGGCGCACTCTTGGGCGATGATTCAATAAGGTGCGGCCCCGGGAGGGCCCGGGGCCGCAAGACAAGGGCCGGCATAGTGCCGACCCCCGAGGGCTCGGTTCAGGGCGACTCGAAGCTGTCGGCGAAGATCACATCGGCGAGCTCGCTGGTCACGAGGTAATCCTCCACCTCGCCGTCGTTGGCCGGCCCGGTCACCCCCAGACCGCCGGTGCTGCTGATGCGGAACCGCGCGTAGGTCTCGACGAAGCCCGCATCGACGGGCACCGCGAAGCTCAGGGCGTTGATGCCCGTGACCACCGGCTGGCTTGCAAAGATCTGTTCGCCCGGATCGTCCCAGTCGCCGTCGGCGTTGAAGTCGATCCAGGCGTCGACGAACCCGGGGCCGCTGGACGCAATCGAGACCGGCGCACTGGTTCCGGCCGCGATACCGCCGGTGAACGTCACGCCGTCTTCGTCGTCCAGCAGCCCACCGGCGTCATCGCCCAGCGCATCGGCGCTGGGCTGACCGTCCAGCTCCGGGTCGGCATCCATGCCCAGCGACAGATCGTTGAACCCGTCGACATCGAGATCGACGAGCAGATGACGGGCGCCATCGTCGGCGAGCAGGGTCGGATACGGCATCGGCGCGTCGCCGAAGTCGGTCGGATTGTCGACCCGGTAGGCCACCCGGATGAAGGTGGTCCGCAGCACTTCGGCCTTGCGCTCGCCCTTGAGATAGAACGCGATATCGAAGTCCTCGGTCAGCGGTAGCCCGTTGACCGAGATGCCGCTGCCCGGCGCGGTCTGGTTGGCGTTGCGCTCCGGATCGACCCAGTTCAGCGTGTTGGCCAGCGGCGAGACCGCGAGCAGGTTGCCGTACGGGTCGAAGACCGGATCACCGTTCTCGTCACGGGCCGGGTTGATCGGCACGCCCTGTCCGTCGATCAGGAGGTTGTCGCTTTCCCAGTCGAGCAGGTCGATGGTGGTCACGGTCGGCTCGCCGACGTCGTACTTGATGTTGTTGGACTGGAACGGCGTCGGACTGCACTCGATCAGCGGAATCTCCAGGCCCGGGATGTCCTGGCCGAACTTGTTCGATTTCAGCCGCCAGCGCGGGCCCGACATGACCGAGCGCAGCACACCGCCCTCATCGTCGACGATGTCGCGCTCGTAATCTTCGAACGGATCGCGGTTGATCGTCGTGTACCAGGCGTTGGTAAAGCCTTCGACCAGGTCGGCCGAGTACTGGGTCGGGTCTCGTTCGATCGGCTTGCCGCCGATGCCGCTGTCGTTGCTGTCGAGCGCGGTCGGGTCGGCCCACGGTGCGCCGGTGAACTCGTCGAGGTAGTTCTTGAAGTAGGTGCCGATCGGCAACGGATCCGGAATGATGTCCGTATCGCCGACGATCGAGTCGCCGTCACCCTCGAAACAATCCCGCGCCGCGACCCATTCCTCCTCGTTGATCTCGGTCAGCGGATCGTCGGGGCCGACCACGATGTATTCCGGCAGACGCCCGGTGGCGCCCTCGTTCTCGTAGTCTTCCGGCCGGATCTGGTCGTTCGGGTTGTTGCTGATGTTGTGGTCGGTGACCAATTCAGCCGACACCACCTCGTAGCCGACGCCCTGTTTCCAGTCCTGCGGCAGCGGGATGCGGGCGTAGAGCCGAACATCGGTCGGGCGCTTGACGATGCTTCCCCAGCGATACAGCGGCTTGCCGTCGTCCTTCTTGGTGATCGAATAATCGCTCGACAGCGCGATGTCGTCGAGCACCGAAGACTCGTTCGGGGTCATGCCCGGCGAACCGTCGGGCGCCGGCTGCAGCGGGACGCAGCCGACCGTGGGGTCAAGGCCCGCACAATCGTTCTGCACCACGCCGTCGACCACTTCGAAAAGCTCGTTGTCCAGGGGCGCACAGGGCGGCACCACGGTATCGGTATCCGGGGTTCCCGGATCGAAGTCGTCGTCGACCGGAACGTCGAGCACAACCGGCACGGTTTCACCGGTTTCCGGATCGAAGTACCGGTACGGAGTGGTTTCATAGCAGCTCAGCACGTGCTCCATGACCACGTAATGCTCGGTGGAACACTTGACGTCGTTGGCGCCCACGCCGCGGCACCAGGTGCCCATGCCCGAGCGCGTCTTGAACCGCTTGGTCTGCGCGTTCGACACCGCCAGGCCGACCACGGAGCCGGCATCGGTGACGTTGGCGACGAAGCCTTCGGAGAACTCCGGATCGACGACGTCGTCGAGATCGGCGGCGCCGACGAAGTCGGAGACCTTGAAGCCGAATTCGCTGTTGACCGGATAGAGCGTGAGCCCGGTCCGCTGATCGACGACCGGTTGCGGTCCCTCGGGCGGGCACGGAACGCCGTCCGGCAGACCGCAGACGAAGCTGGGATCGTCGGCGTAGGTCACTGCGTCGAAGCCGCGAATCACGTCGTCGATCGAGAAAACGTGGACCGGCGATTCATACCAGACGAGGTCGATGGCCTGCGCGGCGGGCGCGGCCAGCACGGCGCCGATGGCGGCGGCCAGGGCGGTCGCGCGGAAGCCCGGCGAGCGATCGGTTTGCTGCTGCTTGATGATATCGAACGATTTCATGGCGTCACCCCGCTGTCATCCCATTCCACGTCCAGCGTGGCCGAATAGACCACGGTCGGCTTTCGATCGCCCTTGATGTAGACGGCCAGGTCGAACTGGTCGGTCAGCGGCAGTCCGTTGATCGAGGTGCCGTTCGGCTCGATGACCGTGCCGCCTGCACCGACGTTGACGAAGTTCTGGCTGGCGTCGACCCAGCCCGCCGAGCTCAGCAACGGCGAATCGTCGGCAATGCCGTTGCCGTTGGCGTCTTCGAAATCGAGCAGATTGATGACCGTGGTCGCGAAGGCCCCGGTCTCGTACTTGATGTTGTTGCTGGAAAACGGGAGTTCGCTGCATTCGATCAGCGGAATCTCCAGGCCCGGGATGTCCTGGCCGAACTTGTTCGCCCGCAGGCGCCAGCGCGGCCCGGACACGAACTCGCCCAGCGCGGCGTTGGGCGTCAACGAGCCGACGTAGTCCTGGATCGCCGGATCGGGATCCGCGTCGTACGACCACTCGAACGGGTCGCGGTCGATCGACGTGGCCCAGGCGTTGGTCAGGCCCTCGGCCAGGTCCTCGACGCGCTGCGCGCGCGGGTCGGTCGACGGCGTGTAGCCGGTGAGATTGCGAAGGAACGTGCCTTGCGGGATCCGCTGCGGATTGCTGCTCAGCCGGCGAATGTCGCCGTCGCCCTCGAAGCAGTCACGGTCGCTGATCCAGCTGCCGTCGGGCTGCACGACGTGGCCCGGCTTGCGCCCGGTCGCGCCTTCGTTCTCCATGTCCTCCGGCCGGAGCTGGTCGTTGGGATTGTTGGTGATCCAGTGGGTGACGGTCAACGTGGCCTCGGTGACCGGAAAATCCGCTCCCGGATCCTGCCAGGCCACCGGCAGCGGCATCTGCGCATAGAGACGGATGTCGTTCGGTCGCTTGACGAACGAGCCCCAGCGAAAGAGGAATTTGCCGTCGTCCTTGAGCGTGACCGAATAGTCCTCGCCGACCGCGACGTCGATCAGGTTCGACTCGTTGGGCTCCATGTCAAGCAGATTGGTGACGCCGCCGGGCAGCGTCAGGTCGTCGAAGCTGTTGAGTTGATTGTCAGCGCAGGTGAAGACCGGATCGCCGGTCTCCGGATCGGTCAGCACCGACTGCACCCCGGTGTTCGGGTCGGCATAGAAGTACGGGATCGTTTCGTAGCAGGTCAGCACGTGCTCGAGCACCGCGAAGTTCTCGGTGGAGCACTTGACCGAGGACCCGCCCATACCGGCGCACCAGGTCCCGGCCGGCTTGACGGCCTTGAAAGTATCGGTCGCGGCATTGGAGACCATGACGCCGGTCCCGTTGCCGTCGATGTGATCACCGATGAAGCCCTCGGTGTAGATGCCATCGAGCTCTTTCTGGAAACCGCCGACGAAGTCGACGACGTAGAACCCGAACTCGCTGTCGATCGGATACAGCATCGTGCCGTCGATCGTTCGTGGCTGCGGACCTTCGGCAGGACAGGCCGGCGCGCCCGGGGCGTCGCACAGAATGGCGGGGTTGGTGGCGAAGGTCGAGCCCGTGGCGAAATCACCCTGGACGTCGAGAATCGTGAAATCGTGGGTTACGGTGTAGGTCGCAGCATGGGCGCTCAGGCCCAGGCCGGCCAGTAGACCTGCCGCTATGCGGCAAATCACCGGCGACGCCGCGACAGCTTGCTGTCGTTGAATCATCGCTTGACTACCCTCCCGAATGAGTGGAGCCGGTCGTTGCGTCCCGGCGGATGGCGATCGAGCGCCTCGTCGCCGTGATGCCCCCGAACAATCGACACGACACAGTTTTCAGTGCCGGCCGTGCCGATTGATAGCTTGCTCATTCAGCCTTCACTAATATTTGACGGATGTCAATTTATTTCACATCCGTAAATTTTTCCGGAAAACAGGCGAGGGGAAAGGCGGGCAGGGTCGGCGTCACTCCTGGCCGGCAGGGTCGGTGCTCAGGCGGTCGGTTTTCGGAGAAATCGTGACCGGGCCGCCGGCGCCCGGCGAGGCGGCGAGTTCGACGCGGTTGCGACCGCCCTGCTTGGCCCGATAGAGCGCCCGGTCGGCGCGCGACAGCCAGGTCGGCCAGTCCTCGCCGCTGCTGAGCATGGCGACGCCAGCCGAGAACTGAAGCACCTCCCCGCCGAAGGCCAGCCGGCCGCTGACGCGCTGGTGCAAGCGGCGAACGACCCCCTCGACATCATCCGGATCGTCGCCGCGCAGCAGCACCACGAACTCCTCGCCGCCGAAGCGATAGAAACCGTCGACGGAGCGGATCGCGGCGCGCACCGCATCGGCAAAGCCCTTCAGCGCCTCGTCGCCGGCTTCGTGGCCCTGCTCGTCGTTGATCCGCTTGAAGTGATCCAGGTCGATGAGCACCAGCGCGAAGGCCTGGCCGGTCCGGCGGTGCGTTTCCAGCGCGGCGCTCAGGTCCTGGCGCATCTGCCGCCGGTTGCCGGCGAAGGTCAGCGGGTCCTGCAGGGCCAGGGTCATCAGCTGGTCCTGGTAGCTCGCCAGGCGATGGGCGAAGATCCAGGCGAAGGTCGTGACCAGCAGCGCGGTCACCATGTAGGTCACGCCCTCGAGGATGGACTCGAACAGGCTGGTTTCGAAGATCAGGATCGTCATCAGGATCAGGTTCGCGGCAAGCGCGAAGCGCCGCGAGGTCAACAGGAAGTTGACCCAGAACACGACGTAGCCCCACAGGATGCCGGTTCGCCCGAACATCGCGGTCGACGCGATGCAGGCCACGACCGTGACCACGCAGAAGAAGATCCCGGCACGACGAGTCTCCCCCGAACGCAGCGCGTAGACCAGCACCAGCAGCATGCTGATCACGATCATCAGGTTGACGGTGCCACCGAAGTAATAGCCGAAGACGTAGCGGTAGATCACGAACCCCGTGACCACCGATGCGGCAAGCAGCCCGAACAGCACGATCATCGAGAACTGGTAGTCCTCGCGGAACTGCTGGCGGACACGGCTCCAATCGAACCCGGTGCGGATGGACGACATCGAAGCGACGGCCTCGCCTCCCGGAAACCGACCTCCAGTCTACGGCAGGCTGTCCCGGTCCGCTACGGCGAACCGACGCCACGGATGCGCCGGAACGCGGAACGTGCAAGAATCCGGCACGGGGGATTCACACACCGGTTCGAACCTGGGACTTGCCATGAACATCGTCATCCGCGGCCTTGCGCTGGCCGCCCTTCTGCTCGGCGCGAGCGTTTCGGCGACCAGCCCCGAAGACGCCGCCCTGCAGGCGCTGACCGAACGGGCCTCGAGCCTCGGCCTGCGTTCGGCCGATCTCACCGATGTCCGCATCCGAGACAGCGTGCCGACCCGGCACAACGGCGTGACCCACGTCTGGATGCAGCAGTACATCGACGGCCTGCCGGTCGCGCTCGGCGTCGCCAACGCAAACGTGCTGGCCGACGGCCGGATCGCCAGCCTGAACAGCCGGATGAGCGCCGAGGCGGGGTCGCGAGCCGCGAACCGGATGCCCACCCTCGACGCGATCGGCGCAGTGATGCGCTATGCCGCGGTGCGCGAACTCGACACCCGCGTGCCACCGACGGTCGTCGATCGTCGCAGCGCCGGGGACCTGGCGCTGGCCGGCGGCACACTCGCCGACGGCACCATCCCGGCCAGGCTCTCCTGGTACGACCACAAGGGCACGCTGCGACTGGTCTGGGACATCGCCGTCGACGAAGCCGGGCGCCCGGACTGGTACAACGCGTTCGTCGACGCGCACAGCGGCGAGATCCTGTTTGCCGTCAACTGGACTCAGGAAGTCCGCTACCGGGTATTTCCCGAACCCCTGGAGCACCCGGGCGAGGGCCCCGACCAGATCGTCGTCGATCCGCACGACCCGACCGCCTCGCCGCTGGGCTGGCACGACGACGGCAGCCAGACCTACACCGACACGCGCGGCAACAACGTCCGCGCGCAGGACGACCTGGACGCCAACAACGCCGGCGGCAGCCGTCCGGACGGCGGCACGGCGCTGGTGTTCGACTTCCCGATCGACCTGGAAACCCAGCAGCCGATCGACTACCTGGACTTCGCGATCACCAACCTGTTCTATTGGAACAACCGCCTGCACGACGTGCTGTGGCACTTCGGCTTCGACGAACCGGCCGGCAACTTCCAGGTCGACAATTTCGGCAACGGCGGCAACGGCGGCGACCTCGTGATCGCAGACGCCCAGGACGGCTCAGGCACCAACAACGCCAACTTCGCGACCCCGCCCGACGGTTCGCCGGGCCGGATGCAGATGTTCCGCTTCACCGGCTCGGCGCCGCCGGTCGTGCAGATCGAGGCGCCGGCGCCGAGCGCCGGTGACTATCCCGTCGACGAGGCCGGCTTCGGCGGTGCCGTCGACGGCACCGGCGCCGCCGGCACGCTGCAGCTGGTCGACGACGAATCGGCCGCGCCCGAACAGGGCTGCGGCGCGCTGCAGGGCTTCACCGCCGGCCGGATCGCGGTGATCCGCCGGGGCGGCTGCGAGTTCGGCCTCAAGGCGCTGAACGCCGAGCAGGCCGGCGCGGTCGCCGCGATCGTGGTCAACAACGACGGCGGCAACGGCACGATCACCATGTCGCCCGGTGCGGTCGGCGGCCAGGTCACGATTCCGACGGTCATGCTCGGCAACCAGGACGGCGATACCGTCATTGCCGATCTCGGCGGCGGTGTCACCGGGCGAGTCTTCGACCCCGGCGGCGCCGATCTGGACCGCGACAGCGACCTCGATGCCGGCGTGATCGCGCACGAATACGGCCACGGGTTGTCGATCCGGCTGACAGGTGGACCGTCGAACTCCTCGTGCCTGTTCGGCAGCCAGCAGGCCGGCGAGGGCTGGAGCGATTTCCTCGCGCTGTGGTTCACGGCCAAGCCCGATGACCAGGCCAGCGACCTGCGCGGCGTCGGTGGCTACGTGACGTTCCGGGAGAATATCCCGGGTGCGGGCATCCGGCCTTGGCCCTACACGCGCGATATGTCCGCCAACCCGTCGACCTACGAATCGATCGACTCGGTCAGCGTTCCGCACGGCGTCGGCACGGTGTTCAACACGGCCCTGTGGGACATGTACTGGAACCTCGTCGACAAGCACGGCTTCGACCCGGATTTCATCAGGGGCAGCGGCGGCAACCAGATCGCCCTGCAGTTGGTCGTCGACGGGCTGAAGCTGCAGGGCTGCGGCCCGACCTTCCTCGACACCCGCGACGCCATGCTGCTGGCCGACGAGATCAACAACGGGGGCGCCAACCAGTGCGAGATCTGGGAGGCCTTCGCCCGCCGGGGCATGGGCGAGGATGCCAGCGACGGTGGCGGCTCGACCACACTGAACGTCAGCAACGGGTTCGCCCTGCCGCAGGTCTGCGGTGAAAATTTCTTCAGCGACGGGTTCGAAACCCTGCCCTGAGGGCCGGCGATCATCCCGGCCGTAACGGTCCGGGCATGGCCGGTGCGACTCAGGAGCCCATTCTCAGCTTGAGGAAGGCCCGGGCGCGTGTCCAGTCGCGGGCCGCCGTGCGCGGCGAGATGTCCAGCATCTCGGCCGCCTCGTCCATCGACAGGCCGCCGAAGAAGCGCAGCAGCACCAACGTCGCGGCCCGTTCGTCGACCGCCTCGAGCTCCCTCAGCGCCTGGTCCAGCACCAGCACGTCGTCGGGCGAGTCCGTCTCGAGATCCTCGACCCACGCTTCGATCAACGGCAGTTCGGCCTCGCGATCGCGCCGGGCCGCGCCCCGGTAGCGCGCGTAGTCGACCAGGATCTGGCGCATGGCCAGCGCGGCGGTGCGGATGAAGTGCTCGCGGTCGCGGAACGCGGTATCGCCGGCATCCAGCTTCAGCCAGGCCTCGTTGACCAGGGCGGTGGTGTTCAGGGTGCGCTGGGGATTGCGCGAACGGGCCTGGCGGGCGGCGCTGCGCAGGCTCCGGTACAGCTCCGCGAACGCCGATTCATCGACCGTGTCCGGCAGCACTGAACCCGACGTGCGGGGCGGAACGTCTTCGGTCATGGCAGAGAATCCCGGGCGCCCTCGTTAGTCATGTTCGAACCGCCGTCGAAGGGGGCGCGCCCCCTCGACGGCACCGATTCGCTTTCCGACCGACGATACGCGAGGAACATACCATGAACGCACGCCGACGCCTTTTCCGAATCTGTTTCCCGATGGCCTTCGCCCTGCTGGCGCCGGTCGCGAACGCCAGTGACGGGGTGTTCGAGATCAACGCCGACTGCGCACAGTTCGGCTGCTTCGACGGCGACACCGCCGGGTTGCCGGTCCAGATCGTCAATCCGGGCAGCTACCGGCTGACCGGCAACCTGACCACCGCCAGCACCAGCCAGACAGTGATCGACGTCAACACCGACGATGTCTCGATCGACCTCAACGGCTTCGCCCTGCGGGGACCGGTCAGCTGCTCGGGCGCGACCGTGAGCTGCAGCGCCAGCGGAACCGGCGACGGCATCGACGCCGGTGCGCGCAGCAACATCCGGATTGCCAACGGCACGATCAGCGGCATGGGTGATGACGGCGTTCGCGTCGGCCGCGGGGCCTGGCTGGAAGAACTGACCATCGCCGAGAACGCGGGAATCGGCATCGAAGCGCTGAGCCCCGGTGCGGTGCTGCGTCGGCTCAGCGTCCGCGAGAACGGCGGCAACGGGGTCAGCCTGGGCTTCGGGTCCAGCTACATCATGGACAGCGTCGTGTACAACAACGGCAACCAGGGCGTGGCCGGCGGTTTCTGCGGCAACGTACTGATGTCGGCCAACGACGGCCCGGACAGCTGCGTCGCGATCGCACCGAACCGGTGCGACACGCCGACCGACTGCGACTGAGCCATGGCCATTCAACGCAAACTTCCCTGCGCGGCGTGGCTGTGCGCCTGGCTGCTGGTGCCCGGACCTTCCGCCGCCCAGGTCGACATCGACGAATACTGGCTGTCCGCCGACACCAATGTCCGCATCCCGTTATCCGACGGTTCGGGCAACGTGCTGGCCGATGACCGGTCGACCATCATCGTTCTGCCGGACGGCACCGGTGACGCACAGGCACCGAACGTCATCTTCGATTTCGACGGGGTCGACGTCGATGCATTTCACCGCACATTGAGACAGACCTCGTTGGACACGGCCCGAGAGATCGACGGGGTGCTGGTCCGGCCCGGAGACGTCTTCTACATGTCCGGCAGCACGCCGATCATCACCTTCGACGCGGCGGCCGCCGGCATCCCCGACGGCGTGAATCTCGACGCCGTCACGGTCGACCCGGACACCGGCCAGCTCGTCGTGTCATTCGACCGCTGGTTCCTCGAACCGACGTTCGGCTTCGTCCTGCCCGGCGACCTGGTGACGGTGACCGCCGGCCAACTCGACGCGCTGGCGTTCAACGGCACGCGACTCGGCGACGGCGTCAACCTCGACGCCGCGCATCAGCTCGACGCCGAGCGCTTCCTGATCAGCGTCGACGTGGACGCCTTCGTTCCCGGCGGCTCCGGCGCGTTGACCATCCGCGACCACGACATCGTGCTGTTCGAGCCGAGCGCACCGCGGGGGGTGCTGGGCACCTTCACGCCGCTGCTGTCATTGGCCGACGAATCGCATCCCTCCTGGATCGCGGCGGATCTCGATGCGCTGTGGGTCGACCCGGCGCCGCTGGGCGGCGAAATCCGCGTTGTCGATACCTTCTTCGAGGCGCAGGAATCCAGCGGAACGCTGTCGCTCCGCGTCGAGCGGGTCAACGGCAGCGAAGGCCCGGTCGGCATCTTCCTCGACGCGGTCGCCGACACCGCGACCGAGGGCGCGGACTTCTCCGGCGATATCAGCTACACCGCGCTGTGGGCCGACGGCGAGGCGGGCGTCCGGACGATCGAGGCCGTCGACATCCTCGACGACGCGCTGGAAGAGCCGTTCGAGCGATTCAGTATCGTAGTGTCGATCTTCAGCGGCGATGCCACGGTCGGATCGCCCGACCGGGCGACGGTCCGCATCATCGACAACGACGGCGACAACCTGTTTGCCGACGGCTTCGAGACCTGAGCCGGGCCCCGGGCCGGGTCAGGCCGGCTCGGGCGCGTCCTTCAGCGGGTGACCATCCGGCAAGGCGGCACGGTCGGCCTCGCTCAGCGGCGTGACCGCCCGGCTCTCGTCGAACCAGATGTACTCGTCGAACTGACGGGTCAGCCCGGCACGGAAATAGTGGCTCACGCGCTCGGTTTCGGGCCGGTAGACCACGCCGATCGCGCGCTGCAGCCGGGGTGTCCGCAGGCCGTCGTTGAGTAGTTCGGAGCCGGCGTGCCGGATCGGCAGCATCAGGCACTCGGCGCCCGCCTGGTGGAAGACGTGTTCATAGCTGTCGGGCAGTGCCGGCCGCACCTTCCTGACCTGCATCGGCTCGTCCCAGTTCGACGCCGCCGCGACGGTGCCGTGGTCGGTGCCGAACCCGATCAGGTAGGCCCCATCTCCCCAGGCCTGCCGCGCCAGCTGGCCGATGTTGACCTCGCCGCGCATGCCCATCTCGGTGGCCGAGGCATCGCCGATGTGCGAGTTATGAGCCCAGACCACCGCCTTCGAATCGGGTCCACGATGGTCCAGCACGCTTTGCAGGGTCTCGAACATGTGGCGGTCGCGCAGGTTCCACGACTCGCGCGAGCCGTAGTACATGACCCGGTAGTACCGCTCTGCGGCGCGCACGACCTGCGCGTTGCGCTCGCTGTCGAACAGGGCCTCGCCGTCGGCCCGACGATAGTCCAGCCGATGCGCCAGCAGTTCGGTCAACGTTTCGACGACCTCGTCCTCGCAGTCCTCGCGTTCGCCAGCGACGGCAGCCCGGCCGTAGACCGCCGGATCGCGCTCCCAGGGCGAAAAGCAGGCATAGCGCTCGCGGGCCCGCCGGGCGGCGGCGGGATCGACGCGGTCGAGATACTCCAGCACAGCGTGGATCGAGTGGTTCAGGCTGTAGAGATCCAGGCCGTGGATGCTGGCGCACTGACCGGGTTCGGATCGGCCCCGGTTGTAGTCGGCCAGCCAGTCGATGAACGCCAGCGTCTCGCGATTGCGCCACATCCAGACCGGGAAGCGCGAGAACGCCGGGGCCGGGAGATCCGGGCCGGTCCAGCCGCGCACATGGCGGTCCAGCATCGCGCTGTCCGGCCAGTCCGCCTCCAGCGCGACGACGTTGAAGCCGCGCTGCTCGATCAGGGCACGGGTAATCCGGGCCCGCATGCGGTAGAACTCCGACGTGCCGTGCGTGGCCTCGCCGATCAATACCACGCGGGAATCGCCGGTCCGTTCCAGCAGCGCCGACAGGTCGGCGGTCTCGACATCGTCGAACGGCTCGGCCGCCTCGTCGATCCGGTGGGCGAGGTGCCGGCGGCGGATCGAGAACCCGGCATGAGGCGGCGGCTCGGGCGTCGGCTCGCCACCGGCCCGCCAACCTCCGCTGCCGACCAGCGGCACGAACTGCACGCGCCCCAGCGAATCCTGCTCGAACTCGTGCTCGCCGACGCGCCGCACGCGCAGCAGTTCCTGGCTGTGGGTGCGGTCGCCGACCGGAATGACGATCCGGCCGCCGATCGCCAGCTGACCGAGCAGCGTCGGCGGCACGTCCGGGCCGCCGGCCGAGACCAGGATGGCGTCGAACGGCGCGTGGACCGGCCAGCCCCGGGTGCCGTCGCCATGCATGACCTCGAGATTGTCGTAGCCGAGCTTGACGGCGCGCGAACGCGCCAGCTCCGCGAGCTCTTCGTGATATTCGATCGCGTAGACGTTCGCGACCACCCGGCTGAGCACCGCAGCTGCATAACCGGAACCGGCGCCGACCTCCAGCACCCGGTCGCCCGGCTGGAGCGCCAGCGCCTCGGCCATCAGCGCAACGATGTAGGGCTGTGAGATCGTCTGCGCCGCTTCGATCGGCAGCGGCCCGTCGCGATAGCTGAACTCGCGGTACCCCTCCGGCACGAATTCCTCGCGCGGCACGCTGCGCATCGCCTCGAGCACCCGCTGGTCGCGAATGCCGCGGGCGACGAGCTGCTGCTCGACCATGGTGGTTCGTTCACGTTCGAATCGAGACATGACTCGGGTCCTCCGGTACCAGGCTGGCCGCCAGCATGACGGCGTTGATTTCGGAATGTTCGGTCCAGGACGGGGCCGCCCGGTTCGCGGGATCCGACCAGAACACGGCCAGGTCGGGCAACGAGGCGGCCGATACGAGCACCGCCTGCGCGGCGCGTTCGACGCGCGGTCGGCATTGCGGATCGGCGGCGATACGCTCGACGGCGCGAAGGCCGATCTCCAGGCCGAGTTCACGGAACGCCAGGCGCTGTCCGGCCGGCGCGTCGTACGCCCGCCCGGCGACCCATGCCCGGAGTCCGGGCAGGGAAGCGTGCAGCAGGTCGTGGACATCGGCAGCCGCACCGGCATCGCCGGGCCGC
>CAZJSH010000006.1:0-45027 GCA_964548715.1 uncultured Halomonas sp.
ATGGCCGAGCACGCCGGCGGCGCGGTGCTGATCGTCGGCCACAGCAATACAGTCGACGACCTGGTCGAGGCCTTCGGCGGCCCTGAAATCGGCGATCTGGACGAGTCGGACTATGAGCGGATCTTCATCGTCCATACCCGGCCCGGCGGACCGACGCGGCTGCTGCGCACGGCCTACCCTGCCGTCGAATGAGCACCGAGCACGAACCTGGCGGCTGCATCGACCGGGCCGAGTTCGATCGCGTCGACCTGCGCGTCGGCACGGTCCTCGAGGCCGATTCGTTCCCGGAAGCCCGGACCCCGGCGATCCGGATGCGGATCGACTTCGGACCTGCGATCGGCGTATTGAAATCCAGCGCACGGATCACCGAACGCTATTCCCCGGAATCGCTGGTCGGCCGACAGGTGGTGGCCGTGGTCAATTTCCCGCCGAAACAGATCGGGCCGCATCTGTCCGAGTGCCTGGTGACCGGCTTCCACGACGAGAACGGAGCGGTCGTTCTCTGTACGCCCGATGCCGACGTGCAGCCCGGCACGCGATTGCGTTAGGAACCTCTGGACCACGCTGCGCGGGCGTGACGAAGCGCTCGGCACAGCGCGGCTCATAGGTTCCTCGATTCAGGCCTCCGCAGGCAGTGACCAGTCGATCGGCGCCTGGCCGTTGGCCTCCAGCCAGGCATTGGCCTTCGAGAAATGCCGGCAGCCCAGGAACCCGCGGTGCGCCGACAGCGGCGACGGGTGGGGCGCAGTCAGTACGTGGTGGCGGGACCGGTCGATGCCCTGCCCCTTCTTCCTGGCCTGCGCGCCCCACAGCAGGAACACGACCGGGTTCGGACCGGCGTTGACGACCTCGACCACGCGATCGGTGAAACGCTCCCAGCCCTGGCCCTGGTGGGCGCCGGCGTTGCCGCGCTCGACGGTGAGCACGGCGTTCAACAACAGCACGCCGTGGTCGGCCCAGCGCTGCAGACAACCGTGGCGCGGGATCTCGAAGCCGATATCGGCATGAAGTTCCTTGTAGACGTTCAGAAGCGACGGCGGCACCGGCACGCCGGGCCTCACCGAGAAACACAGACCGTGTGCCTGGCCCGGGCCGTGGTACGGGTCCTGGCCCAGGATCACCGCCTTGACCTTCGACGGCGGCGTGGAGTCCAGCGCGTTGAAGATCTGCGGGCCCGGCGGGTACACCTGCGCGCCGGCCTGCTTGCGGTCGAGCAGGAACGCCCGCAGGGCCTGCATGTACGGCTGGTCGAATTCGTCGCCGAGGGCCTCCAGCCACTCGGGATGCAGCCGGATTTCGCGGGCCGCTTCAGAGGTCTTGGACATCGGAATGCGTGCCATCATGTAAGGTTGTGAGCATGCTACCGGAAGGCTGCAGCGCGAGCGGTCATCGCCGCCGGGCCGACCCGGATCCACCCAACATCGAAAGGACGTTCCATGACGATCAAGACCGACGCGGTCATCATCGGCGCCGGCCCGGTCGGGCTGTTCCAGGTCTTCGAACTCGGGCTGCTGGGCCTGAAGGCGGAGCTGATCGACTCGCTGGCCCAGGTCGGCGGGCAGTGCAGCGAGTTGTACCCGGAAAAACCCATCTATGACATCCCCGCCTGGCCGGTGATCGGCGCCCAGGAGCTGATCGACAAGCTCCGCGAACAGATCCGGCCGTTCGAGCCGGGCGTGCACCTGAACCAGGAAGTCACCGGCTTCGAGGCGAAGGACGACGGCCGTTTCCGGGTCGAGACGTCGAAGGGCAACGAGTTCGATGCCGGCGCGGTCATCATCGCCGCCGGTCTCGGCGCCTTCCAGCCGCGGCGGCTGCGCGCCAGGGGCCTGGAGGATCTTGGCGCGGACAACATCCACTACAAGGTCACCGACCGCTCGCAGTTCGCGGGCAAACGGCTGCTGGTCCTCGGCGGCGGCGATTCGGCACTGGACTGGACGCTGGACCTGGCCGACTCGGCCGAGCACATCACGCTGGTCCACCGCCGCCACGACTACCGCGCCCAGCCGGCCTCGGTGGCGAAGATGAAGGCGCTGGTCGAAGCCGGCAAGGTCACCGAGCAGCAGGGCACGGTCGGCGAGGTGTTCGGGGTGCCGGGCCGGGTCGACGCGATGGAGCTCAATACGCTGGAACGCGAGAAGGTGCGCGTGGAAGGCGACGAGGTCCTGGTGTTCTGGGGCCTGGCGCCGAACCTGGGACCGATCGCCGACTGGTCGATGCAGATCGAGAAGAAGCAGATCCCGGTCGACACCGAGAAGTTCCAGACCTCGATCCCGGGCGTGTTCGCGATCGGCGACATCAATACCTACCCGGGCAAGAAGAAGCTGATCCTGTCGGGCTTCCACGAGGCGGCGCTGGCCGCCTTCGGCGTGCAGAAGCACCTCAACCCCGAGGCCCGGCAGTTCCTGCAGTACACGACCACCAGCCCGATCATGCACAAGCGGCTGGGCGTGGCCGAAGAAAAGGCCTGAGTCCGCGATGATCGGCCGGCTGCTGCGCCGACGCCGGGAACGCGAAGCCGAGGCGCTGGCGCCGACGCCGGACGAACTCCGGGCGCTGATCGAGGCCTGGCCGTGCCTGCAGCGGCTCGACGCCGGCCAGCGCGAGCGGCTGCGCACGCTGACCGGGCAGATCCTGGCCCGGTTCGAGTTCCAGGGCGCCGGTGGGCTGGCGCCCGACCGCGCCGACTGCCTGCCGGTGGCGGCCCATGCGGCACTGCCCATCCTGAACCGCGACCTTGGCTGGTACCGCGATTTCCGCACCTTCATCCTGTATGCCGACGAGTTCGAGGTCGACATCGAGGAGACCGACGAGGACGGCCTGGTCCATCGCGGCCGGGACTTTCGCGCCGGCGAGGCATGGGAACTGGGACCGGTGGTGCTGTCGCTGGCCGACGTGGCCGACTCCGGCCAGGGCCGCGGGTTTCACGTGGTGGTCCACGAACTCGCCCACCAGATCGACCGGCTCTCGGGCGACATCGACGGCGCGCCGCCGCTGCCGCGCGACCTGGACCACGCCGACTGGGTGCGCACACTGACCGAGGCCTGGGACCGCCTCAACACGGATCTCGGCGCCGGCCGCGAGCCGTTCCTCGACCCCTATGCCGCCGAGAGCCCGGCGGAGTTTTTTGCCGTGGCCTGCGAGGCTTTCTTCGACGTACCGGCCGGGCTGCGCGCCGAAGAGCCGGCGCTCTATCGCGTGTTGTCTCACCTGTTCGAGCAGGACCCGGCGGTACACTGATCCCGGGAACGCACGGGAGCGCGGCATGACGGGGCAGGAACCGATGGCGATCGGCTGGCTGCTGACCGCGGCCGGCGTGCTGATCCTGGCCAGCGTTCTGTTCAGCCGGCCGTCGGAGAAGATCGGTTTCCCGGCCGTGCTGCTGTTTCTCGGCCTGGGCCTGCTGGCCGGCGCGTGGCTGCCGGAACCATTCTCCGACTACGACCTCGCCTTCCGCATCGGTACCGTCGGGCTGGTGCTGATCCTGTTCGACGGCGGCCTGAACACGCCCTGGCGCACCGCCCGCGATCACCTCGCGCCGGCCTCCGTACTGGCCACGCTCGGCGTGCTAGGCACGGCCGGACTGGTCGCGGTGGCCGGCCGGCTGCTGGGGCTGGGCTGGATCGAAGCGCTGCTGGTCGGCGCGATCGTGTCGTCGACCGACGCCGCGGCGGTATTCTCGGCATTGCGCGGTTCCAACGTCCAGCTGCGCCGCCGCGTCGGCGCCACGCTGGAGCTGGAGTCGGGTCTCAACGACCCGATGGCCGTCATCCTGACCCTGACGCTGACCTCGGTCCTGCTGGCGCCGGAGACCTTCTCGACGATCGGGTTGCTGCTGGAGATCGTCACCCAGCTGGCCGTCGGCGTGGCGGCCGGGCTGCTGGTCGGCTTTTTTGGTCAACAATTGCTCAAGCGGATCCGGGTGCCGGCCGCCGGGCTGTATCCAGCGCTTACGCTGGCGCTGGCGCTACTGGCCTTCGGCCTGCCGACGCTGTTCATGGGGTCGGGCTTCCTGGCCGTCTACGTCGCCGCGCTGGTGCTGGGCAACCAGCGCATGCCCTACCGCGCGGGCATTCTGCGGGTGCACGACGCGCTGGCCTGGCTCGGCCAGATCACGATGTTCCTGGTCCTCGGCCTGCTCGCGGTTCCGGGCCTTCTGGCCGAGGCCGGCCTGCACGGACTGATCCTGGCGCTGGTGCTGGGCCTGTTCGCCCGGCCGCTGGTCGTGGCGCTGTGCCTGCTGCCGTTCGGCTATACCCCGCGGGAGACCGGCTTCGTGGCCTGGACCGGCCTGCGCGGCGCGGTCCCGATCCTGCTGGCGAGCGTGCCGGTGATGGCCGGCGTACCCGGCGGCGACGGGCTGTTCCACCTGGTGTTCTTCGTGGTCGTGATCAATGCGCTGATTCCCGGCGCAACGGTACGCTGGGCAGTCGGCTGGTTCGGCGTCGAACGAGCCGGCCAGGCCCGACCTACGCCGGTGCTGGAGATCACAGCGACCGAGAATCTGCCGGTTCGCGTCATCTCGTTCCTGATCGATCCCGTCGCACTGGTCTCCGGCAGCCGGGCCGGCGACCTGCCACTGCCGGAGGACGCCGACATCCTGCTGCTGGTCAGGGACGGCCGGGTGTTGCCGGTCAACGAGTCGACCCGGCTGGAACCGGGCGATCATGTTCACCTGATGATCCGGCCGGAACAGGCCCGCGCCGTCGAACTGCTGTTCGGCCTGCGCGAAGAGGACTGAATTCGTTCAGACCGGGCCGAGGCGCTCGCCGAGGTCGTGCAGCAGCGCCGCGGTGGCGCCCCAGATGCGATGCTCGGGATGGTCCAGCGTCAGGATCTCGAAGGTCCGATCCTGCCAACGCACCCGGTCGCATCGCCAGGCGTCGGGATCTCGGACCCTGGCCAGCGGCACCGAGAACACCCGGTCGACCTCGTTGCGGTCGGGCACCGGTTCGAAATCGGCGTCGACCCAGCCGACCACGGCGGTCATCCGGAACCCGGTGATGGTGTCGTAGCGACCCAGCAGGCCGGCCGGACGCACTCGGGCCGGCGCCAGGCCGGTTTCTTCCTCGGCCTCGCGCAGCGCGGTCTGGACCACGGTCTCACCGGGCCGATCGCGCCCACCGCCGGGGAAGGCCACCTGCCCGGCATGCTTGGCCAGGTGCGCGGCGCGCACGGTCAACAGGATGCGTGGATCGCGTTCGTCGGTGACCGGAACCAGCACGGCGGCCGGTCGGGGGCGCGACTCGAGGTCGGGACGATAACCGCCGATCGGCAGGTCGCGGATCGGCGTGTCGATCGGGTACAGGCGGGTGCGGAAGGCGTCGTCGAGCATCAGGCGCGCCGGGCGGTCGGAGGATGCCGCGAGGCGATCGGCGGATGCCGCGAGGCGGTCGGCGAATGCTGGCAGGCGCCGGTGGACCGGCGCCGCAGCAGGCGTTGCGCCCGTTCAGTCGTCGAACAGGCGCTCGGCACGTTCGGGGAGTTCTGCGATCACCGCGCGGCGCTCGTCGTCGGTCATGCCGAGCCAGCCGGCGATTTCCGCCGAGGTCCTGAAGCAACCCATGCACCGGCCCTGTTCGTCGAGACGACAGACGCTGATGCAGGGCGATGCGATCGGTTCGAGCTGCTGCGCGGGATCGCTCACCGGATCACTCGCCGCCAGCGGGATCCGGCTCGCCGATCTTGACCAGCCGAAGGTCGAACTGCAGCGCTTCGTTCGGACCGATCAGCGGCGGATCGCCGCGCATGCCGAAGGCCAGCTCCGGCGGCAGGAAGACCTGCCACATCGCACCTTCGCGCATCAGCGGCAACACTTCCTGCCAGCCTTCGAGCACGCTGTCGACCTGGAACACGGCCGGCACGCCGCGCGCGAACGAGCTATCGAACTCGCGGCCGTCCATCTTCGAACCGCGGTAGTGGACCGTAACGGTGTCATCCAGGCCCGGGCGCGCGCCCTCGCCTTCTTCGATCACCCGGTACTGCACGCCACTCGGCAGCGCGACGATGCCGCTCTTGCTGCGATTCTCGGCCAACCACTCGGTCGCGCGAACCTGGTTCTCCTCGGCCAGCTGCTGGAACTGTTCCATGCGCTCCTGGCGCATCCGCTCGTTGAACGCGGCCAGCACCTGGCGCATTTCCTGGACCGCGACCCGCGGCTCACTCCCGCTGTTGGCGTCGCGGATGGCTGCGATCACGGACTCGAGATCGACGTCCCACTGGCTGGTCTCGGTTCCGAATTCATAGCCGATCGCATAGCCCAGCTTGCCGGCATCGGACTCCAGGTCCTGGGCCTGGATGGCCAGCGGCACGAAGGCCAGGGCCGGCACCAGCAGTTTGATCACGATGTTGCGCATAGAACTCTCCAGAAAAATCGGTATGGGAACGACTCGAATCAGCCCGGCATTCTAACCGAGAGCACCCTGCACCGTCGGGCGGGGGATTCACGTGTCGCGCCGGTTCAGACCCATGCACCGGCGCTTGGTTCCGCACGGATCAAGCATGGTCTAAAAAACTGATTATTGGCTTTTAAAACCACTTGCTGAGCATCAGCGCAGCGTAAGTCCTTGTATTCGTGTGGCCGACCAACTTGGCACGCCGCTTGTATCTGTACGGCGAACGGGCATCCAGCCCCCACGGAACACTTGCCAAGGAGATTTCGAACATGGGCATCTTTTCGCGACTCGGCGACATCATCAACGCCAACCTGAACTCGGTCCTCGAAAAGGCCGAGGATCCGGAGAAGATGATCCGGCTGATGATCCAGGAAATGGAGGACACGCTGGTCGAGATCCGCTCGGCGACCGCCAAGTGCATCGCCGAGAAGAAAGAGCGCGCACGGCTGCTCAAGCGGCTCGAAGAGCAGAAGATCGACTGGGCGTCGAAAGCCGGCGTTGCGCTGGACAAGGGCCGCGAGGACCTCGCCCGCGCCGCGCTGGCCGAGAAGACTGCGATCGGCGACCGGATCGAGCACCTGGAAGAAGAGCTGGGCCAGTATGACGAGCAGCTGACCAAGTACGACGACGACATTGCCCGCCTGCAGGCCAAGCTCGACGACGCCCGCGCTCGCCAGCGCACCATCGTCATGCGCCACCGCTCGGCAGAACACCAGCTCAAGAGCCGCCGGCACATCCACAACCAGAAGATCGACGAGATGCTGCATCGCTTCGACGCCGCCGAGCGCCGGGTGGATCACATCGAGTCCGAGGCCGAAGTGCTGGACATGGGCCGAACGCCGAAGAGCCTCGACGAGGAGTTCGACTCGCTGGCTCGCGATGACCGGGTCGAGGCCGAACTCGCGGAGCTGAAGACCCGCCGCGGCGCGAGCGGATCGAAAGCGGAAGACAAGGGTGCCAAGGAGGGCTCGTAATGGAATGGACGTTCGTTCCGATTGTCCTCTTCCTGGTCATCGTAGCGCCGATCTGGCTGATCCTGCACTACGCGACCCGGAACTCCGCCAGCAAGCGACTCACCAGCAAGGACGAAGCGCTGCTGGAAGAGCTGCATGCCAACGCGCGGAAGATGGAAGAGCGCATCCACAACCTGGAACGCATTCTCGACGCCGACAGCCCCGAATGGAGGAATACACAATGACCACCGACGTGTACCGCAACCGCAACCGCCTCTACCGCAATCGCGAACGCGGATTGATCGCCGGGGTCTGTGCCGGCATCGCGGACTGGACCGGGTTCAACCTGACCGCGCTGCGGGTCATCGTCGTGCTGCTGACGATCCCGTTCACGCCGGTCATGATCATCGGCTACCTGGCGCTGGCGCTGCTGCTGCCGATCAAGCCGGCCGACCTGTACCGGGACGCCGAGGAGGAACGCTTCTGGACAGAGACGCGCCGGGCGCCGGTCGACTCGGTCTCGTCGCTGAACCAGCGCTTCAAGCACCTCGATGACCGGCTCCAGCGGCTGGAGACGTGGCTGACCTCCCGCCAGTACCGCATCCGTTCGGAGCTCGACGAGCAATGAACACGATGGCCGAGAACGTCGCGACCGGTGTCGCGGTGCTCGCGGCCATCACGATCCTGATCTCGGCAGCCAGCCCGCACTGGCTGCCGAGCCAGGACCTGCCCCCGCCGCTGCTCTACGCCGACGCGCTCGGCCACGGCATGGATTTGCTGATCGATCGCCTGCTGCGATTCGCCGCCTGGCTGGAATCGACGTTCGAATCGGCGCGGTTCGCGACACGCTGAGCCGCCGCGCTCGGTCCACGATCAGATCGCCTGGGGTAGACTGCCGGCCGGTTTCACGCCACGGACCGTCCGACATGTCCTTCGATACCCTCAGCGTTGCTGCCGCCGGGCCGATCGCCCGCGTCGCAGTCGACCGCCCCGAACGTCTCAATGCGCTGAACCGCGCGACCCTCGCCGAGCTCGACACGGCCTTCGCCCGCCTGGACGCCGACCCCGCGGTCCGCGTGATCGTGCTGCGAGGCGCCGGCGACAAGGCCTTCGTGGCCGGCGCCGACATCACCGAGATTCGCGAACAGTCCCCGGTCGAGGCACGCGCCTTCTCGCGCCAGGGCCAGACGTTGATGAGCCGCATCCACGACCTGGAAACCCCGGTGATCGCCGCGATCAACGGATACGCGCTGGGCGGCGGACTGGAGCTGGCGCTGGCCTGCCACCTGCGCATCGCCGCGGATTCCGCGAAGCTCGGATTGCCGGAAATCAAGCTCGGCCTGATGCCCGGTTTCGGCGGCAGCCAGCGCCTGGCGCGGCTGGTCGGACCGGCCCGGGCGCTGGAGATGATGCTCGGCGGCGATCCGATCTCGGCCTCGACGGCACTGGAGTACGGCATCGTCAATCACGTGGTCTCCTCGGAGCAGCTCGAGGGCGCCGTAACCGAGCGCGCCGAAGCGCTGGCCGCCGCCGCTCCGGAAGCCGTGCGCGGCATCCTGCAGGCCGTGCGCCAGGGCCTGGACGGACCGCTCGAAGCCGGCCTTGCGCTGGAAACGGCCCGCTTCGCGGTGTGCTGCGCCACCGAGGACATGAAGGAAGGCACCGGCGCCTTCCTGGAAAAGCGCAGGCCGACGTTCAGCGGGCGCTGAGCGGCCCCTCGCCGCTGTCGACCGGAGCCGGTTCGGTCAACCCGGCCGGACCGGCGTACTCAAGTTCTCCGACCCGCAACCAGGCATCCAGCCGATTGCCCGGCGGCGGAAGCGGACAGGTGGTGAACGCGTTGAATGCGCACGGCGGGTTGTACAGCCGATTGAAATCGACCACCACCCGGCCCTGCTCATCGGGCCAGTCGGTGTACAGGAAGCGGCCCAGGCCGTAACTCTCCCGGCCCGACGTGCGATCGGCGACGATATAGAACAGGTCGTCGTCGGAGTCGATCGCCTCGAGGCTGTGGCGGACGCCGTCGAGCTCGAACTCGACCCGGCCGGGGTTCGGCTCGTCGATCAACTGGCCGAGCACGTTGGCAACGGTCACCGTCCGGCCCGGTTCGTGCGCAACCCAGGTGGCGTCGATCCGCAGCGCCGGGTCGATCGGAAAATAATCCAGCCCGGCGAACCCGGTCCGGGTCGGCGCTTCGGGGTCGCGAATCCGCAGGCCGATGCGCTCGCCCGGAGTAACCAGGTGGGCGCGCACTCCAGCGGCCTCGATCCGGGTCGGCTCGTCGCCGGCGACCAGCTCGGCGCGTTCGATCACTTCCCCATCGATGGTCACCTCGTCGACCGCGGACGGCTCGACGGCGAAGCTCGCACCCTCGCCGGTCACGCTCAGCACGCCCCAGCGCGCTGGACCGCGCGGCATCACAAGATCGGCCGCCTCAACGTCGGCACCGAGCACGTAGTCGCCCGGCTCGAGCATTTCGAGACCGACCAGGCTGAGATAACCGTAGGGTTCGAGCAGGCGCGCGCGCCGTCGCTCGCGCCAGTCCATGACATCGGCACGCAATTCGGCCGCGGGGTCGGCCTCGACGGCGTCCGGATCGGGTGCCGCGGTCTCGGTACCGCACCCGGCAAGCAGCAGGGTCGCGGCGAGGATCGCCGCCAGCACCGCGGGTAAGGTCCGGTTTCGAACAGGATCACGCGCGGCCATAGACGTCCTCCAGCCGCTCGATGTCGTCTTCGCCGAAGTAGCTGCCGGTCTGGACCTCGATGATGTGGACGTCATTGTCGCCCCGGTTCTCGAGCCGGTGCAGCGCGCCGGCGGGGATCTCGATGGTGTGATTCGGGCCGAGTTCGAGCTGTTCGTCGTCGACCCGGACGCTGGCGGTCCCGGCAACGACCGTCCAATGCTCGCTGCGGTGCTCGTGGCGCTGCAGCGACAGCACGCCGCCGGGCTTGACCACCAGCCGCTTGACCTTGCAGTCCTCGGCGTCCTCGAGCACGGTGAAGTTGCCCCAGGGGCGATGCACAGTGCGGTGATAGACGGCCGACTCGTGGTCGCGACGGGTCAGCTCCTCGACCACCGACTTGACTTCCTGGGCGCGGCCGCGCTTGGCGACCAGCACGGCATCGGGCGTGTCGACGATGACCAGGTCGTCGACGCCGACGGCGGCGATCAGGCGTTCGGACCCCTGGACGAAGGTGTTGCGAGAGTCGACCAGCACCGCGTGACCCGGCCCTTCGATACGATTGCCGGAGCCGTCGGTCTCGTAGAGTTCGCTGATCGCCTGCCACGAGCCGATGTCGCTCCAGCCGCAGGCCATCGGCACGACGGCACGCTTGGGTGCACGCTCCATGACGGCGAAATCGATCGAGTCGCTGTGCACGGCCTCGAAGCGGCCGGCATCGAGTTCGACCGGGTCGCCCCCGGTGTCGGTTTCGGCCCAGGTCGCCTCGACGGCGGCCAGGATGTCCGGCGCCTGCTCGCGCAGCGCGGCCAGGATGGCGTCGGCGCGGAACACGAACATTCCGGCGTTCCAGAGGTAGCGCCCGCTTTCGAAGTAGCGCTGGGCGGTATCGGCATCCGGCTTTTCGACGAAGGCCTCGATCCGCTGACCGAGCTCATCGATGGCCTGGCCGGCACGGATATAGCCGAAGCCGGTCTCGGCGTGGGTCGGCGTGACGCCGAGACAGACCAGCCAGCCGTCGGCCGCCAGCTTGTCGGCGCGCGCCACCGCAGCCTCGAAGGCCTCGCGGTCACGGACCAGGTGGTCGGCCGGAAGCACCAGCAACCGGGCGCGCTCACCGTGCTGTTCGCGCACCCACATTGCCGCGGCCGCGATCGCCGCGGCGGTGTTGCGACCGACCGGCTCGAGCAGGAAGTGGTGGGTGGCTTCGGGTGCAGCCTCGCGGTAGATATCGCGGGTCAGGAAGAAATGGTCGCGGGCGGTCACGGTCAGGGTCTCGCCGCACTCGACCGCGCCCAGCGCGCGCCGAACGGTGGCCGAGGCCAGGGTCTGGCCGTCGGCCAGCCGCATGAACGGCTTCGGGTGGGCCTTGCGCGACACCGGCCATAGCCGGGTGCCGGCCCCACCGGACAGGATCACGGGAATCAGCATGCGGCATCCTCCTTCCAGTTCTTCAGGCAGGCCTCCAGGCCCTCCTCCACGCTCGGCAGCGCGCGGCTCACCAGCCCCTCGTAGCGGCTGCAGTCGAGCACCGACCAGGCCGGGCGACGGGCTTTCTGGGGCCACTTGGCGCTGGCGATGGGTTCGACGGCCACCGGCGCGTCGATGACGCCGGCCTCGGCGGCCCGGGCGACGGCCAGTTGGGCGAAGTCATACCATGAATATCGGCCGCGCCCGGCCACGTGGAAGCGCTGGACGCCGCCGCCGATGGCGTCGTGACGGCGGATCAGTTCAACGACCGCGTCGGCCAGGTGGCCGGCCCAGGTCGGTGAACCAAGCTGGTCGCTGACCACGGTCAACGGTTCACCGCGCGCCGCGCGGGTCAGGATCGCGGACAGGAAATTGCCGGGATAATGGCTGTACAACCAGGCCGTACGGACGATCAGGGCGCGCGCTCCACTGGCCTCGACCGCGCGCTCGCCGTCCAGCTTCGTCCTGCCGTAGACGCTTTCCGGCGCAGGCGCGTCGTCCTCGGCCCAGGGCGCTTCGCGCATGCCGGAAAACACGTAATCGGTCGAGAAATGGACCATCGGCACATCATGCTCGGCACACCAGTCGCCGATCCAGCCGGGCAGGTCGCGGTTCAGCCGCAGCGCCAGGTCCGGCTCGTCTTCGGCACGATCGACGGCGGTCCAGGCGGCCGGGTTGACGATCAGGTCGGGCCGGACCCGGGCCAGCGACTTGTCGAGCAGGCGCCGGTCGGACAGGTCGCAGCGAAAATCACCGGCGTCGCGATCGGTCCCGATCACATCACCGAGCGCGGTCAGCCGGGGGGCCAGGTGACGGCCCAGTTGTCCCGCGGCTCCGGTCAGCAGGATGCGCATTTCGGCAGGTCCTCAGGTTCGCGCTCGTCCAGCCCGGGCGCCGCGGCGTCCTTCGCCGAAAGCGCCGAGGGCGCCAACGGCCACTCGATGCCGATCGCCGGGTCGTTCCAGGCGACAACGGCATCATAGTCCGGCCGGTACGGGCGTGTACACAAGTAGCTGAAAGTGGCGTGCTCGCTGAGCACCTGGAACCCGTGACCGAAGCCCTCGGGAATCCACAGCTGGTGGTGGTTGTCGGCCGACAGCTCGACCCCGACCCAGCGGCCGAAGTCCGGCGAGTCGGTTCGCAGGTCGACGGCGACGTCGAACACCGCGCCCTCGGTGACCCAGACCAGCTTGCCCTGCGGTTCCGGCCACTGGTAATGCAGACCGCGCAGCACGCCGCGCGCCGACCGGCTGGTGTTGGCCTGGCAGAAGACCGACGGCAGGTCGTACTCGGCGTAGCGTTCCGCGCGCCAGTTCTCGAGGAACCAGCCACGCTCGTCGCCGAACACGTCGGGCTCGATCACGCAGACCCCGGGCAGCGCCGTCGGCCGCAGGTTCATTCGTCCTCCCGCAAGTCGCTGAGCAGATCGGCGACCCGCCGCAGGTAGTCGCCGTAGCCGGACGACACGAGCGGTTCGGCCAGCCGCAGCAGTTGTCCACGATCGATCCAGCCGCGCCGGTAGGCGATTTCTTCCGGGCAGGCCACCCGAAGGCCCTGGCGGGATTCAAGAGTCTCGATGTAGCTGGCCGCCTGCTGCAGCGACTCGTGGGTGCCGGTGTCCAGCCACGCGTAGCCGCGACCCATCCGCTCCACGACCAGTTCATCGGCTTCCAGGTACATGCGGTTCAGGTCGGTGATCTCCAGCTCGCCGCGCGCCGAGGGTTCGAGCGACGCGGCGCGTTCGACCGCCTGGCCGTCGTAGAAGTACAGCCCGGTGACGGCATAGTTGGACTTCGGCCGCTCGGGTTTTTCCTCGATCGACCGGACCCGCCCGTCGCGATCCATCTCGACCACGCCGTAGCGCTCCGGATCGCGAACCGCGTAGCCGAACACGGTGGCACCGTGCGAGCGTCCGCTGGCGCGCCCCAGCAGTTCCTGCATGCCGCCGCCGTGAAAGATGTTGTCGCCGAGGACCAGGCAGGACGGTCGATCGCCGACGAAATCGGCGCCGACCCGGAACGCGTCGGCCAGGCCGCGAGGCTCGTCCTGGACGGCGTAGCGGAGATCGATGCCCCACTGGCTGCCGTCGTCGAGCAGCCGCCGGAACAGGGCCTGCTCGTGCGGTGTGGTGATCAGCAGGATCTCGCGGATGCCGGCCTGCATCAGGGTCGACAGCGGATAGTAGATCATCGGCTTGTCGTAGACCGGCAGCAGCTGCTTGCTGACCACGCGGGTCAGCGGATACAGCCGCGAGCCGGCGCCACCGGCCAGGATCAGGCCGCGCCGGTTCATGCCGGCGCGCCGTCGCCGATACCGAGCCGCTCGCCCCGGTACGCGCCGCTGCGGATGCGCTGCCACCACGCCTCGTTGTCCAGGTACCAGTCGACGGTTCGCGCCAGACCGGTCGCGAAGTCCACGGTCGGCCGCCAGTCGAGCTCCGCGGCAATGCGCGAGGCGTCGATCGCGTAGCGCCGATCGTGGCCGGGACGGTCGTCGACGAAGCGAACCAGCTCGCGCCGCGGATAGCCGGCCGGCCGGCGCGCATCGAGCAGGTCACACAAGGCGTGGACAACGTCCAGGTTGGTCTTCTCGGCGTTGCCGCCGACGTTGTAGGTCCGTCCCGGGCGACCGGCCTGCAGCACCCGTTCGATCGCCCGGCAATGGTCTTCGACGAACAACCAGTCGCGCCGCTGCTGGCCGTCGCCGTACACCGGCAGGCTCTCGCCTTCCAGCGCCTTGATCAACATCAGCGGGATCAGCTTTTCCGGAAACTGGCGCGGGCCGTAGTTGTTGGAACAGTTGGTGATCATCACCGGCAAACCGTAGGTCCGGTGCCAGGCCCGCACCAGGTGGTCCGAGGACGCCTTGCTGGCCGCGTAGGGCGAGCTGGGCGCATACGGGGTGGTCTCGGTGAAGGCCGGGTCGTCCGGGCCCAGGTCGCCGTACACCTCGTCGGTGGAGACGTGCAGGAAGCGAAAGTCGTCGTGACCGGCCCGCCAGTGCTCCAGCGCGCAATCGAGCAGGACCTGGGTGCCCTGGACATTGGTCCGGACGAACGCGCCCGGGTCGTCGATCGAGCGATCGACGTGACTCTCGGCGGCAAAGTGGACGATCGCCGCCGGCTTCTCGCCGGCCAGCAGCTCGCGGACGATCCGGCCATCGGCGATGTCGGCCTCGACCAGCCAGTGCCGGTCGGCCTCCAGACCGCTCAGCGACTCGGGATTGGCGGCGTAGGTCAGGCAGTCGAGGTTGACGACCCGCCAGCGATCGCCGGCCAGCACGTGGTGAACGAAGTTCGCGCCGATGAAACCGGCGCCGCCGGTGACCAGCAGTGTATCCATGTCGGCTGCCTTGACGGGTGCCGAGCGAAGGGAGCCCGGCGCCGATATCAGAACGGGATGTCGTCACCCATGTCGTCTTCGACCGGAGCCGCCGACGCCGGCTGGCGCTGGGGCTGCTGCTGCGGCTGCGGCCGTCCCCGGCCGTAGCCGCCGGAATCGCCCATCGGGGCCTCGCCGCCACGGCCGTCGAGCATCTGCATTTCGTTGGCGACGATCTCGGTGGTGTAGCGATCCTGACCGCTCTGGTCCTGCCACTTGCGGGTCTGCAGGCGGCCTTCGATGTAGACCTTGGAGCCCTTGCGCAGGTATTCGCCGGCGATCTCGCCGAGCCTCGCGAACAGCACCACGTTGTGCCACTCGGTGTTCTCGCGCTGCTCGCCGGTCTGCTTGTCGCGCCACTGCTCGCTGGTCGCGAGCCGGAGGTTGCAGACGGCCGTGTTGGACTGGGTGTAGCGCACCTCGGGATCCGCCCCGAGGTTGCCGATCAGGATGACCTTGTTGATTCCGCGCGCCATGAAATCGTCGCCTTGAAGGTTTTGTCGAAACGGCCCGGCAGTCTAGCACAGGGGTCCGCCCGCTCCAGCGATTCGGGCACCGTGTACCGCCAGTTGCCCCGCGGCCCGTATAATCCTTCCGATGAGCCACGCGCAACCGATTCCCGAGGCCCGCACGATCGAGGCGGTCATGGACCGAACCCGCGTCGATCGCGCGGCGATGGACCAGCTGATCCGTGATCGGCTCCGCTCGGACGTGTTGCTGGTCAACCAGATCGCCGAGTACATCATCCAGGCCGGCGGCAAGCGGCTGCGGCCGCTGGTTCACCTGCTCGCCGCGCGCGCCTGCGGCCATGTCGGCAACGACCACATCCAGCTGGCCGCGGTGATCGAGTTCATCCACACCGCCACGCTGCTGCACGACGACGTGGTCGACGAATCCGATCGCCGACGGGGCCAGCAGGCGGCCCACACGGTCTGGGGCAACGCCGCGTCGGTGCTGGTCGGCGATTTCCTGTACTCGCGCAGCTTCCAGTTGATGGTCGAACTGGAATCGCCGCGCGTCATGTCCATCCTGGCCGATACCACCAACACCATCGCCGCCGGCGAAGTCCTGCAGCTGATGCAACTCGGCGACGCCGACCTGGACGAATCGGGCTACCTGCGGGTCATCGGCGACAAGACCGCCTGTCTGTTCGCCGCGGCGGCGCGCCTGGGCGCGGTGATCGGGCACGCCGACGACGGGCTGGAAGAAGCCCTGGCCAGCTACGGCTTTGCGCTCGGGCAGGCCTTCCAGATCACCGACGACTGGCTGGACTATTCCGGCCAGGACGGCGCCCTGGGCAAGAACCTCGGCGACGACCTGGCCGAGGGCAAGGTCACGCTACCGCTGATCCAGGCCCTGCGCCGGGCCGGCGAAGTCGACCGGACGTTCCTGACCGATGTCATCCGCTCCGGAGGTACCGAGGATCTCGACCGGGTCCGGGAAATCCTCCGCGCCAGCGGCGCGCTGGACGAGTCTCTGGCCCGCGCGGTGGACTTCTCCGATCGCGCCGTGCAGGCGCTGGACGCGCTTCCGGATTGCCCCGAGCGCGACGCGCTGGCCACCCTGGCTCGCTTCGCGGTCGATCGATCGCTCTGAGCGGATCAGCGGCCGCACCGCGCTCGCCGCTTCGACCTCTGCGCTGAACCACGGCCTCCGGTTCGGTCCGGCGGTCGATGATTCCCCCCGTCGAGAATCGCCTCTGCCGTCAATCGCGCCCGCCGCACTTGCGCCGAAGCGCAGCGACCGCGGCCCGGAACGCGTCGCCGCGCGCTTCGAAATCGCGGAACCGGTGATAGCTCGGCGCCCCCGGTGACAGCAGGACCCGGTCGCCGGGCCGGGCCAGTTCGGCGGCCGCCCGCACCGCCGCGTCCAGACCCTCGACCTGCCGCACATCGCCGGCCGCCACGCGCCCGGCGGTGACCAGCCGCGCCGCCACCGCCGGACCGGTGTCCGGCAGCCCGACCAGCCCGCGCAGCTGCGGCAGGTCGTCGGCCCAGCGGCCGTCGTCGGCGCCGCGCGCCTGCCCGCCGGCGATCAGCACCGCCGGTCTCGGATCGGCCTGCAGCGCAGCGCGCGTCGCGTGCGGACTCGTCGAGATCGAATCGTTGACCCAGGCCACCCCCTCGATGCTGCCCAGCGCCTCGAGCCGATGCGCCAGCCCGCGGAAATCGCGCGCGGCGGCAAGCGCATCGCCCGGCGCCACGCCCAGCGCACCCGCCACGGTAACGGCCAGCACCAGGTTGTCGAGGTTGTGGCGACCGGGCAGCGCCCAGTGGTCGCGAGCAAAGCAGCGCTCGCCGGCCCGGTACAGCCCGTCGTCTTCGGCATGCAGGCCCGGCGGCCGGTTGACCGGGTGCGCGTTGCCGGCCTCGGCGAGGGCCTCGCTGAGCACCGGATCGGCGCCGTTGAACCAGAGCGGGCGGTGGTCCAGCAGCCCGGCCAGCCGCAGCTTGTCGGCGTAGTAGGAGGCGACTCCGCCGTGCCAGTCGGCATGCTCGGGGAACAACCGGGTCACCGCCCCGACATCCGGCCGGCCGTCCAGATCGACCAGCTGGTAACTCGACAATTCAAGGACGAACGCGTCGGCCGCGGCATCGAGCAGCTCGATCAACGGCCGGCCGATGTTGCCGGCCAGTTCGACCCGCAGACCGTTGCCTTCGAGCAGGTGGGCCAGCAGCGCGGAGGTCGTGCTCTTGCCCTTGCTGCCGGTGATCGCCACCACCGTCCCGACGGCGCCCGCCGAGCGCTCGGCGAACCAGATCGACGACGAGGTGGTCATCGGCAGATCGGCTGCGCGACAGGCCTCCAGGCCGGGATGATGCGGCGGCACGCCCGGCGAACGGAGCACGACGTCGAAGCAGGACGGATCCACGTCGAGCGGACCGATCGTGGCGGGCGCTGCGGGCTCGGTGTCCGGAGCGGTCTCGGCAAAGACATGGACTCCGGCCCCGGGCGCGCGACGCAACAGCAGCCGCTCGGTCGCACGCCCCTCGCGGCCGTAGCCGATCAGGGCGATCCGCGCACCGGCGAGATCAGCCAGTCGCCAGCGCACCGAACGGCTCCGGGATGCGATCGGGGCCCTCGGGCCGGCACAGGGCCGCCAGGGACGGCACCTCGAGTTCGCCCAATCGCGCGTCGAGTGCCTCGACCACGGGATGCGCCCGCCACTGCGGATCGGCGGCCAGCGCGCGTGCGGCGGCGCGGGCTTCGTCGGCTTCGCCGACGCATTCGAACGGACGATGGCCGTCGAGTTCGAGCAGTTCGGCAAAGCCGGCAACGGCATCGGGGTCGGCGAGCAGGTCCCGGCCGAAGATCGCGCGCATCCGCGCGGGTGGCAGGAACGGCGCCAGCGCCAGGAATACGAACCGGCACTTCGGACAGACCCCGCACCAGCGATCGGTGCGCGGGCCGTCGAGGTGGAAATTGCGATTGCAGCTGGAGAACACGTCGTGATAACGCTCCAGGGCGGCGAACTCGCGGGTGATGCCCAGCTCGCGATCGCGCCGCAGCAGCGAGAACACCCGCAGGTCGGCGGCGACGTGCCGTTGCAGCCAGTCGTCGAAGGCCGCCTCGAAGGCGAGGCTCTTGGCCCACTGGTGGTTGACCGCGCGGCCGCCGACTTCGAGCGTCGGGGAATCGGCGGAGCGCTCGTTGGCGAAGGCCACGAAACGGAAGTCCCGGAGTACCGCCGCCACGGCCAATGCCGCGGCGTTGATCGCGGTGATCGGTACGTGGCCGTTCAGGGCGCCGGCGGCATTGAGCGCACGCAGCGCCGGGTCCAGCCGACGACCGATCACGTGGTGCGGCACACCGGTGCGCTCGGCGACGCGCGGGATCAGCGCCGCACCGCCGACCTGCACGGTCTCGAACGGCAGCCCGGCGGCCCGCACCCGCTCCAGCGCGACCAGCGAATCCTTGCCGCCGCCCATCGGCACCAGCACCCGCTCGGCCAGGCCGAGCGCGGACGCCGGCGACGCGGTCCCGGGCGTGACCGGAAATTCCGGCCACCAGGGCGCATCCAGATCGTTCCGCCAGGCCAGCTCGGCCAGGCCGTCGCGGTACACCGCGGTCAGCAGGGCCGCCTCGTCGGCGCCCGGCATCCGGCCCTCCAGCGATAGCGTGCCCCGGCACGCGACTTTCCAGTAACTGACGCCGGCGATCCGGTGGAGCATACGCACGGCGGCTTCGAACGCCGCCCGGCGCGGACCGTTCGGCGCCTCACAGGGACCGAATTCGAACCGCTCCTCGAGCCGCTGTTCAGCACCGCTGCGCTCCAGTGTCCAGCGCAGCGTCAGGCGACCGGACGCGGGCTCGAAGGACGGGGATTGGCAGGTCAGCCGGAGCGGCTCGCTCACCGGCACGGGATCAGGCCTCGGCAGTCGCCGCGCGCTCGTTCTCGACGGGCTTGCCCTCGACGTCGTCGTCGGGGTCCTGACGCGGCCAGGCGCGGAGAACGGCATTGACCAGGGTGGCCAGCGGAATGGCGAAGAACACGCCCCAGAAGCCCCAGATGCCGCCGAACACCAGGACCGCGACGATGATCGCGACCGGGTGCAGGCTGACGACTTCGGAAAACAGGATCGGCACCAGCACGTTCCCGTCGAGCATCTGGATGATCGCGTAGGCGATCAGCACCCAGCCGAAGTGCATCGTCAAGCCGAATTCGATGAAGGCAATGATCGCGACCGGGATGGTGACGATGGCTGCGCCGATGTACGGAATGATCACCGAGAAACCGACCAGCATCGAGATCAGCATGGTGAACGGCACGCCGAGGGCGAGAAAAGTCATGTAGGTAACGATCCAGACGATGAGGATTTCGAGTACCTTGCCGCGGACATAGTTGCCGATCTGGACGTCGACCTCGTGCCAGACCGACATCGCCAGCCCGCGATTGCGCGGCAGGTAGCGGCGGAACCAGCCGAGGATCTGTTCCTTGTCCTTGAGGAAGAAGAACACCAGGATCGGCATCAGGACCAGGAACACCACCAGGCCGACCAGGTACACCAGCCCGGACGGGGACACCACGGTCGTCGAGTAGCGGCCGACTTCCTCGCCGATCTTGCCCAGAATCTCGTTGACCTGGGCTTCGCCGACGATCTGCGGATAGCGCTCGGGCAGCTCGGCGACATAGGTCTGGATCTGGCGGATGTAGCTCGGCAGCGCGGCCAGCGCCTGCCCCAACTGACGGGTGATCATCGGCGTGATATAGAAGAACAGCACCAGCACGGTGGCCATGAACGCCATGAAGACCGCGAGGACGGCCACGAACCGCGGAACGCCTGTTCGCTGCAGCCGCAGCACCACCGCCTCGAGAAGATAGGCCACGACCACGCTGGCGAATACCGGCGCCAGCATCTTGCCGAAGGTCATGATCAGCGCCACGCCGAAGATCAGCGAGATCGCCAGGATGACGACCTGCGGGTCGGAGAAATTCCGTTCGTACCACTGGCGGATTTGCGCGAACATGACCGCGATTATAGCGCCGGGATGCTGCGGGACCGTTGCAGCGAAAGCATCGGCGAGCACCCGGCACGAGCCGGGCGGCGCGGAACGATCGGAGGCGGTGTCAGAACGAGAAGTTCAGGCGCGCGGCGACTTCTACGGCCTGGTCGAGGCGATCGCTGACCACGCCGAGCACGTTGCCACCGAACGCGAACTCGGGCGGTGCATAGGTTGCAGACAGGTCGAGCCAGGCGCGGTCGCCGAGGCTCTTGCCGATACCGACCAGGATGCTCTGCTGCGCCAGTTCGTCGGACAGCGCGCTGGCCAGGGACGGCGCCGTCGGACTCGGTTGCGAGCGGGTGTGATAGTCGACGCGGAACTCGAGATCGCTCTCGTGCTGCCAGCGCAGGCCGAAGCTGTAGACCGTCAGGTCGTTCCATTCGAAGTCCGGGCTGGTGCTGTCGCCGAGCAGCGCGTTGAAGCGCGCCGGCAGCGACCGGCTGGGAAACGCGCCGACCTCGCTGTAGAACACCTGTGACACCGCCATGGTGAATACCGTGCGGGTCGACGCGCGCAGGTCGAGCCCCATCTGCATGCGCGACGGGATATCGAGATCGGCCGAATAGCCGTGCACGCCGCGCAAGGAAGCGAGTTCGTCCATGTTGATGCGCGACTGATAGGCCGCGCTGAGCATCAGGCGCGGCGCGACCTCGGTTTCGAAGCCCAACCGGAGACCGGCGCCCTGGGACAGTTCACGCTCCCGGGCGTACAGGCCATCGGCGATCGAGATATCGCGCTCGCGCAGCCCGCCCTGCGACACGCCGGCCACCTGCTCGAAGACCTGGGTATCGAGCATCGAGTGGCTGAACTGCTGCGAGGCCAGCACGGCCGAGACGCTGATCCGGTTGCGGCCCGACAGCTGGCTCGAAATGCCGGAAAGCATCATCGAGCGCTGGAACGAGACTCCGCCGCGGGCGGCGCGAGACGGTGCGGCGAAGCTGATTGGCGCGGCTTCGGTCAGCGCCGTGGAAAACAGCGCCAGACCGTTGCGACCATCGCCGACCAGCGGATGCGCGAATTCGGGCAGAACCACGTCCCTATCGATCCGCAGCCACGTGATCTCGGGCCGAGGACCTCGCTGGATGCGAGGCAGATCCGGCGTCAACTCGTGAGCGAGATAGGCTTCCCACGGACCCAGCTCCATACCCAGCAGCGACCAGGTCACGCCGAAGGCGGACCCGGGCATCAGGCTGGTGGGCGCGGCACGCAGCGAAGCGGTCGGAAGGACCAGCAGCGCAGCAGCGGTTGCGATCAGGAATCGCCGGATCATCGGTGTTCGGTGTCCCCGTGGGTTCGAACGGTCAACAGGCTAGGGCAGTCTACCCGCTTCGTTGGCAAAAATACAACGCCTTTTGCGCTGTTTGTTGCACCTGCGCGCGGGATCGGCGCGGAATGCCGGTATCACGGGCGTTGCACGGAATCGGCGGCTGTTGCAGATCCGCAACAACAACGCTGCCGCGGCAGGTATCGAGGCGCGCTCAGTCGTCGAGACGCTCGATCAAGGCGTCGGCGAAACTCCGGGTCGTCCCCGTTCCGCCGAGATCCGGCGTAACCCGATCGGCCGCCGAGATCGTTTCGCGGATCGCGGATCGCAACTGCACGGCTCGTGCGTTCATGTCCAGGTGGTCGAGCATCTGCGCCGCGCCCAGCAGCAGCGCGCACGGGTTGGCGATCCCCTGGCCGGCGATGTCGGGTGCCGAGCCGTGGACGGCTTCGAACATCGCCGCGCGGTCGCCGATGTTGGCGCCCGGCGCCAGGCCGAGCCCGCCGACCAGCCCGGCGCAAAGGTCGGAGATGATGTCGCCGAACAGGTTGGTGGTGACCATGACGTCGAACCGCTCCGGATTCATGACCAGCTGCATCGCGCAGTTATCGACGATCATGTCGTTGAACTCGATGTCGTCGTAGTCGGCGGCGATCCCGCTCGCGACTTCGAGAAACAGTCCGGACACGTCCTTCAGAATGTTGGCCTTATGGACCGCGGTGACCTTGCGGCGTCCGGCCTTGCGCGCCAGTTCGAAGGCGTATCGGACGACGCGTTCGCAGCCCGAGCGCGTCGCGATCATCTTCGACTCGGCCCGGTTCCCGTCTGCCGTGGTCAGCGCATCCTCGGCGAGGTAGGCGCCCTCGGTGTTCTCGCGCACGGTGATCAGGTCGATGTTGTCGTAGCGCGAACGGGTGCCGGGAAAGCTGATCGCCGGCCGCACGTTGGCGTACAGGTCGAACCGCTTGCGCAATTCGACGTTCAGCGAGCGGAACCCGCCGCCGACCGGCGTGGTCAGCGGACCCTTGAGCACGATGTGGTTGCGCTCGATCGAATCCAGGGTGGCCTGCGGAAGCAGGCTGCCATCGGCTTCCTGCGCAGCCAGCCCGGCTCGCTGGTCGTCGTACTCGAAGCCGCAGTCGAGCGCATCGAGGACGCGCAGCGTGGCGTCCATGATTTCCGGGCCGATGCCGTCGCCGCGGATGACGGTGATGGTGGTGGTCAAGATCGGGGTTCCTTGCGAGCGAATGGAATTCCTTGGGGCCGGATCAGCCGGCGAGCAGGCGATCGAGCTGGCCTTCCTGCTCGAGCGCGTTCAGGTCGTCGAAGCCGCCGACGTGGTGGTCGCCGATGAAGATCTGCGGCACGGTCTTGCGGCCGGTCCGTTCGATCATCTCGGCGCGCTTGTCCGGTTCGGCGTCCAGCGAGACTTCGGTCCAGCGGACGTTCTTGCTCTTGAACAGATTGCGCGCGGCGACGCAGAACGGGCAGGCAGCGCGGCAGTACATGACGATGGCGTGGTTCATGGATGACTCCTCAAGGTCGGGTGTCCGACAGCGACGGCCGGCCCCCCGCGCATGGTTCGAAGGGTTGGTTCGATCGAGAACGCGCGCTCAGATGCAGGACTCGGGCCGCGGCAGTCCACCGAGTCGGCAGGCTTCGCGGATCGGGCCGTCCGGAAACAACCGGTACAGCGTGCGGCTGGATGCGTCGTGTTCGCCGGTCTGCTCGCGCATCGCCCGGATCACCACCCGCATCAGCGGCGGCATGCCGTAGCGCTGATGATGATCCCGGATGAACCGGATCAGCCACCAGTGATTCTCATCGAGCGTCGTGCCGGACGATTCGGCCAGCGCGCGGCCCACCGCTTCGTTCCAGTCCGATGCATCGACCAGGTGGCCGTCGGAATCGAGCGCGATCCGGCGCCCGTCCACTGTCATTTCGGCCGCGTCGTTCATCGATTACAGGGTCACTAGTCTAAAGGCTTCACGGCGCAAACGGGCCGCGGTTTCGGGCTCGACCCCCGTGCCGCGTCCGGACCACCCGGCGGAGGGCGCATGGACCACGCACAGTTCGGCGAGATCGAAATCGGTCAACTGGTCCCACGCCTCGGCGCCCGGCCCGTCCAGATGGGCTCGACCGTCGCCGTGGACCAGGACCGTCACGTCGCGATCCAGCGACGCCGCGGCCAGGATCGGCTCCAGCGTCTCGATCCGGTCCCGGCCATCGCGTGGCGCCCGGCCGACGTCGAACAGCAGTTCCGTTGAAGCGTCCACGGGGCCGGCCGGACAGATGTGGTCGAGCCACCGGGTCAGCGTCGAGGCGCGGAAGGGCGGCGGCACTGGCTCGTCGGGGCAATCCGGATGGCGCCGGCGCCAGGATCCGATGCAGACCTGCCAGTCGGCCGATGCGCGGCCGGCTGCCGTGAGACCGACCGGATCGGCAACCCAATCGACGGCTTCGCCCTGCAGGAACACCGCCGGACGCGGACCCGACGACGCCGCGGCCTCGACCGCCGCCAGGTCATCCTCGCCGGGCGACCGACGCCACCACAGAGCGAGCGTGGAACCCTGCCCCCCGATCACCGGTCTGAACGATCACTGCACCGCATGCCGTATTCTTGCATATCGACTCCCGAACCCTTCGGACCTGAATGAGCCCGACCCGCCGCCGTCAACGTCAGGCACCGCATCCGCCCGCTCGTCCCGCGGCACACGGGTACGCGTGCTGGTATCGGCCGGTCTGCGTCCTGCTGGCGCTGCTGCTGCTCTTGGGCAGCCTGCCTCTCCCGGCCCAGGACAACGTCCGGCTGCCGGACATGGGGGGGACCGGCAAGGTCCTGCCGCCCGAGCAGGAACGCGCCTTCCCGCGCGATTTCCGGCTGTTCATGCGCCAGGAAGGGCTACTGGTCGAGGACCCGATCATCAGCGCCTACTTCGAGGACATGGGCTATCGGCTGGTCATGCACTCCGACGACCGCGACCGCAACTTCCACTTTCACGTGCTGCGCATCCCCGGCATCAATGCGTTTGCCGCACCGGCCGGTGTGGTCGCGCTGAACGCCGGACTGATCCTCGCGGCCGATACGCCCGACGAGGTGGCCGGCGTGGTCGCCCACGAAATCGCCCACGTCACCCAGAATCACCTGCAGCGCGGAATGGAAGCCCAGCAGTCGATGTCGTTTCCGATGATGCTGGCCACGATGGGCCTGGTCCTGGCCGGCAGCCTGGCCGGCGGCATGGACGCCGAGACCGCCCAGGGCGTGCTGGCAACCGGGGTCGGCATGGCCCAGCAGTCGCAGATCAATTTCACGCGCCAGAACGAATCAGAGGCCGATCGCATCGGCATCCAGCTGATGGCCCGCGCCGGCTACAACCCGCGTGGAATGGCCGCGTTCTTCAACACCCTGAACCGGGCCTCCCGATCCATGGGCGCCGGTCCACCGGAGTATCTCCGGACGCACCCGATGACGGTGAGCCGGGTTGCCGAGGCCAGAGACCGCGCCGAACGGCTGATCGTTCGCCGGCCGATCGAGGACGACCGCTTCCACCTCGTCCAGGCGCGGCTGCGCGTGCTGATGGCGCGCCAGCCCGATGAAGCGATCGAGTATTTTCGCGGTCGGTTGAAGGACGCCGAGGGCAATGAAGCCGGCAACCGATATGGCCTTGCTCTGGCGCTGATGGACGCGTCCCGGCACAGCGATGCCGAAGAGCAACTGGCCTGGCTGCTCGGCCAGACGCCGGATCATCAGATCTATCGCCTGTTGGAGGCCGACCTGCTGATGGCGCGCCAGCGCGTCGAACCGAGCCTCGACGCCTACGGCCGGCTGTACGCAGCCTACGGGCACAGTGAGATCGTCGCGGTGCCCTACGCGCGGGCGCTGCTCCGCGCCGGCTCGAGCGAGGCTGCCGAGCGTGCCGCGGAAATCCTGGTCACCGAGCTGCGGCGCCGGCCGGAAGACCTGAACGTCAGCGAGTTGCTGGCCTACGCCGCCGACCGTTCGGGCGATCCGGTCCGCGCCGCCGAGGTGGTGGCCGAAAACTACTACCAGCGCGGTGGATTGCCACAGGCCATCGAGCAGCTCGAGCGAATCCTCGAGCGTGAAACCCTGGACTACTATCAGCGCGCCCGGATCACCGCGCGGCTCGACCAGCTGCGGGGCGAACAGGCCCGGCGGCTGCGCTGACGGGACCCGGGACGGGCGCCGCAGGGTTCACCGAACCGACAACTTGCTGTAACGAATCAGTCATTTCGGGTCGAATAATGGAGCGGAGTCTCTCTCATTCGGTCCATAATGAAACCGCGAATCCTGATCGTCGACGACGAGGCACCGATCCGAAACATGCTGGCCTTCAGCCTGAACCGCGCCGAAATGCACGTTGACGTCGCCGCCGACGGCGACCAGGCGCTCGCACGGCTGGCCGATTCGCCCCACCCGGACCTGATCGTGCTCGACTGGATGATGCCCGGGCTGGACGGACTCCAACTGACCCGGACACTTCGCGACCGGGACGATTTCAAGGACATTCCGATCATCCTGCTCACTGCCCGGGGCAACGAGCGCGATCGATCGCGCGGACTCGACTCGGGCGCTGACGATTATGTCGTCAAGCCGTTTTCGACCCGCGAGCTGATCTCGCGGGTCAGGGCCGTGCTGCGCCGCGCGCGCTCGGAATCGTCGCGGGCGCCCGGCGATTCGACCCCGGCATCGAATCGGCTGCAGGTCGGCGCGCTGGTGCTCGACCCGGATGAGCGCCGCGCGCTTGCCGACGGCCGCCCACTGTCGATGGGTCCGACCGAATACCGCCTGCTGCGCCTGTTCATGCAGCATCCCGGCAGGGCCTGGAGCCGCGGCCAGCTGCTCAACGAGCTCTGGGGCAACGATCGGGCCGTGGAGGAACGGACCGTGGATGTGCACATCCGGCGCCTGCGCAAGGCGCTGGAGCCAACCGGTCACGCCGGCTACGTCCAGACCGTGCGCGGCCACGGCTATCGGTTTTCCGACGTGGTCTGAATGGCCGATCCCGAACGCAAACCCGCCGCCGAATCCTCCGGCCCCGCCGCCCGCGTCCGGCAGCAGAGCGTTCCGCTGAAGCGCTGGGACGAGGAGGCGCTCGACGCCCCGCCGCTATACCTGAACCGGGAGCTCAGCCTGCTGTGCTTTACCCGGCGGGTTCTCGAGCTGGCCCGCGATCCCGACATTCCGCTGCTCGAGCGCGTGCGCTTCCTGTGCATCTCTTGCACCAACCTCGATGAATTCTTCGAGGTCCGGGTCGCGTCGATCCGGCAGCGGCTGCAGCACGGCGCCCAGCAGCCGGGCCCGGACAACCTGACGCCCGCCGCCACCCTCGACGCCATTCGCGAGGCGGTCTCGGAGCTGGTCCAGGCCCAGTACCGCGTGCTCAATGCCGAACTCATGCCGGCGCTCAAGACCGAAGGCATCCGCATCCTGAAGCGAACGAAGTGGTCGAAGAAACAGCACAAGTGGCTGCACGGCCACTTCCGGCGCGAACTGATGCCGGTGCTCAGCCCGCTCGGGCTGGATCCGGTCCACCCGTTCCCGCGCATCCTGAACAAGTCGCTGAACTTCGCCGTCGAACTGGAGGGCCGCGATGCGTTCGGCCGCGACCCGGGCCTGGCGCTGGTTCGCGCGCCGCGCTCGCTGCCGCGCCTGATCCGCATCCCGAAGAGCTACAGCAAGGGCGAGAACGATTTCGTGTTCCTGTCCTCGATCCTGCACGAGTTCATCAACGAACTGTTCCCGGGCATGGCCGTGCGCGGCTGCTACCAGTTCCGCGTGACCCGCAACTCCGAACTCTTCGTCGACGAGGAGGAAATCGAGGACCTGGCCCGGGCGCTGGAAGGCGAACTGCTCGAGCGCGGCTTCGCCCAGGCGGTACGGCTGGAGCTGGCCGAGAACTGCCCCGAGCACGTGGCCAAGCTGCTGACCACCAAGTTCGGCCTCGACGAGGCCGACGTCTATCGCTGTGACGGACCGGTCAACCTCAACCGCATGGTCGCGCTGTGCGACGACGCCGATCGTCCAGATCTCCTCTACCCCCCCTTCCAGCCTGCGTTGCCGGCGCCGCTGGCCGCCGGCAACGACCTGTTTGCCGCGATGCGCCGGCGTGACTGGCTGCTGCATCACCCGTACGACGGCTTCGCACCCACCGTCGAGTTGCTTCGCCAGGCCGTGGCCGATCCGGAGGTCCTGGCGATCAAGCAGACGCTCTACCGCACCGGTGCCGATTCGGCGATGGTCAGCCTGCTGATCGAAGCCGCGCGCGCCGGAAAGGACGTGACCGTGGTCGTCGAACTGCGCGCCCGGTTCGACGAGGAAGCCAACATCACGCTGGCCACGCGGCTGCAGGAGGCCGGCGTACAGGTCGTCTACGGCGTGGTCGGACACAAGACGCACGCGAAGATGATGCTGATCGTGCGTCGCGAACGGCGGCGCCTGAAACGCTATGTGCACCTCGGAACCGGTAACTATCACCAGGGCACCGCCAAGGGCTACACCGACTTCGCGCTGCTGACCGCCGACGCCCATTTCGGTCAGGATGTCCACTTGTTGTTCCAGCAGTTGTCCGGCCTCGGCCGCGCACCGAAGCTCGAGCACCTGATCCAGTCGCCATTCGATCTGCACGACTGGCTGCTCGAGCGCATCGAGCGCGAGGCCGAACACGCCGCCGCCGGGCAGCCCTGCGGCATCGACGCGAAGATGAATTCGCTGACCGAGCCGAAGGTGATCCGTGCTCTGTACCGCGCCTCGCGCGCCGGCGTGCCGATCCGGCTGGTGGTCCGCGGCACCTGTTGCCTGCGGCCCGGCGTGGCGGGGCTTTCGGAGACCATCCAGGTCCGGTCCATCCTCGGCCGCTTCCTCGAGCATGCCCGCGTGTATCGCTTCGTCAACGGCGGAGAGAGCGAGACCTACGCCTCCAGCGCCGACTGGATGGAACGCAACCTGTTCCAGCGCGTCGAAGCCGCGTTTCCGCTGGTCGAGCCGAAACTGGCCGAGCGGGTGTGCGAGGAAGCCATCGAGCTGGCCTTCGCCGACAACCGCGAGGCCTGGATCCTCGAGGCCGACGGAAGTTACCGACACGCCTGGCCGGAGGACGGCGAGGCCCCGCTGCGGCTGCAGCAGACGCTGATCGAACGCGCCCGCGGTTCCGACTGAGCCGGGCGGCGAGTATCATCCGTGCCTGAACCCGGCCGCCCGCCCGCCGCATGACCGAACGCGATCTCTACGCCGCCGTCGATCTCGGCAGCAACAGCTTCCACATGGTGGTCGCACGCCGCGAGCACGGCGAACTGCGGGTCATCGACCGGATCCGCGAAATGGTCCGCATCGCCGGTGGCCTGGACGCCGAAGGCCGGCTCGATCGCGACACCCACGAACGCGCGGTCGGCTGCCTGGCCCGCTTCGGCCAACGACTGGCCGAAATCCCGAACCGTCAAATCCGCGCGGTGGGCACCCAGACGTTCCGACGATTGCGCTCGCCCCGTCCGTTCCTGGTCGTCGCCGAAACCGCGCTGGGCTGCCCGATCGACATCATCAGCGGCCGCGAGGAAGCCCGGCTGGTATGGCTCGGCGCCCAGCTCGGCACCGCCACCCAGGAACCCGCCCGCGTCGTCATCGACATCGGCGGCGGATCGACCGAGATCGTCGCCGGTCGGGAGCGCGATCCCGTACTCACCGAGAGCCTTCAGTACGGCTGCGTTTCGGTCACCCGGCAGGCGTTTCCGGACGGGCGGATCACCGAGCGGGCCTGGACCCGGATGCGCGAGGAAATCGCTGAAGAACTGCTGCCGGTGCAGGCCGGCCTGCGTGCGGTCGGCTGGCAGCGCGCGATCGGCACCTCCGGCACCATTCGCGCCCTGCAGTCGATCTGCGCCGTCCGCGACGGCGAAACGCCGCGACCGATCCACCCCGGCGACCTGGCCGACCTGCGCCGTCGCGTGATCGAGGCCGGCCGGGTCGATGCAGTCGACCTGCCCGGCCTGTCGGCTCGTCGGCAGCCGGTCATCGCCGGCGGGTTGCTGATTCTCGAAGCCTGCATGGACGGCTTCGGAATCGAGCGGCTCGATGTCAGTCCGTACGCGCTGCGCGAAGGCGTGCTGGTCGACCTGGTCGGCCGGCTGGAACACAGCGATCCGCGCGAGACGACGGTCATGGCGTTGGCCGAGCGCTTCGGCGTCGACCGCGCCCAGGCCGAGCGCGTCCGGGACTTCGCGCTGGCCGGGTTCGAACAGGTTGCCGAAGCGCACGCGCTTGGCCGCGCCCACCGCGACCTGCTCGACTGGGCATGCCGGCTCCACGAGATCGGGCTGGGTATCGCACACAGTCATTACCAGCATCACAGCGCCTACGTCGTCGAGCACTCCGACATGGCCGGATTCTCGCGCCAGGAACAGGAGCTGATGGCTTTCCTGCTGCGCCATCAGCGCCGGCGGATTCCGGCCGACGCGCTGGATGACCTGCCCGAACGGCTGCACGAAGCCGCCCGCGTGCTGCTGGCGTTGATCCGGCTGTCGGTCGCCCTGTGCCGAACGCGCTCGGACAGCGACTTGCCCGATTTCGCGCTGCAATCCAACCGGCAGCAGCTGGTCCTGAAGGTGCCGGAAGGCTGGGCCGGCCGCCATCCCTTGTCGTCGCGCAGCCTGGCCCTGCAGCGCACCCAGCTCGATCAGATCGGGCTGCGGCTCAAGATCGGCCGCCTGACCAACCCCCTGCCCGGAATCGCCCCGCCCGCATGAGCGAGGGGCTGCGCCTGCGGCTGATGCGGCGAGCCGGGCTGGCCGAGCGCCTCCGCGGATTCTTCGCCGATCGCGACGTGGTCGAGGTCGGGACCGACCTCACCGTCACCGGCGTGACCGACGTCCACCTCGACAGCGTCGCGCTGGCCGACGGCGGCTACCTCCGGACCTCGCCGGAATTCGCCCACAAACGCCTGCTGGCCGCCGGCGCCGGCGACCTCTACGAACTCGGCCCGGTGCTGCGCGCCGGCGAACACGGCCGCCATCACCGTCGGCAGTTCTGGATGCTGGAGTGGTACCGAGTCGGTTGGTCTGCAGAACGTCTCGCCGAGGAAGTCGTGGAACTGGTCCGCCACGCCGGACCCGATCGCAGCTGGACCACGAAGCACACCACCTGGACCGATGAGGCTCGCGCCGTGCTCGGCTTCGACCCGCACGACGCCGACCGGGAGCGGCTGTCCGGTGCACTGCCCGATGCACCGCCGGGGCTGGATCGGAACGGCATGTTCGATTGGCTGCTGGCGATGCACATCCAGCCGCGCCTGCCCGCCGGACAGCTGACCGTGATCCATCGCTTTCCGGCCTCGCAGGCCGCGCTCGCCCGAATCAGCCCCGACGATCCGCGCAGCGCGGAGCGGTTCGAAGTCTTCGCCGGCCCACTGGAACTGGCCAACGGCTACCACGAACTCACCGACCCGATCGAACAGCGGCGGCGCTTCGAGGCCGACAACGAACAGCGCCGGCGCCTCGGCCGCTCGCCGATGCCGCTCGACACGGCCCTGCTCGAGGCCCTCGACGCCGGCCTGCCGGACTGCGCCGGCGTCGCGCTGGGCTTCGAGCGATTGTTGATGGCCGTTCACGGGCTGGACGACATCGAGGATGCCGCAGGATGAGGCGCCGGTGACGAGGTGCTCGGGGTGCCGAGTCGACCGACCGAGCCCCGGACGCCGGGGTTGACCAGCGCCTCGCCCCAGTTCCCGGCAAAAAAAAGCGCCCGCGGCCTACGCGGGCGCCCGAAAGCGATTGGAGCAACGGCGCCGCCTCGCGGCGGGCCGGGTCGGGATTCACTTGCCGGATCCCGACGCTCGTAACTCTACTCCGAGTTCGTTTCGATTTCGTGACGCAGCGTATCGGCCGGGAGAACCGGCGGCGTGCCGAGCAGACGATCGAGCGCGACCCGGAACCGCGCGATCGAGGTCAGACGATTCGGGTGATGGACCCGCTCGATGTCCTGGCACGGCAGCCAGTCGACGACCCGCTGCACGCTGACGCCCAACGAACAGCCGGGCACCACGGCCGCCGGCCACCAGAATCCATCGCCGGGCGGCGGCTCGAATTCGCCTTCTGAATTGCGCAGCCCGACGACGTAGCCGAGCACCGGTGGCCCGCCGACCCGATCGACCACCGCCGCGCTGCGCGGGCGCGAGCGGACGGCGGTCGGATCGTCGACCGCGCCCCACGGCTCGAGTACCGGCCGGCTCTCCGCGTTCAGGCGCTCGATCACGGTGCCGGGCCACAGCGGCACCACGAGCCGATGCAATGGAATCGAGAGAACGATCACAGCAAGCGGCAGGAAAATCAGCGATACTACGAGCGTTTTCAAGGCTGCGAACCGTTTCCAAGGGGGATACGAACTATAGCAACCCGATCGCACGAGACCCCAAGGCCCCTTTGATGAACCCCTCCCTGCGAATCCGCCCCGCCCGCCGTGCCGAACTCTCTCGCCTGGCCGGATTGATCCGGAATCGACTGCCGGACCTGATGAAGGCCCAGCCCGCCACGCAGCGGGACAACATCGAAAAAAACCTGCTGAAGCTGCTGCCGGACGAATCCCTGCTGATCGCGATCCAGAACCGTGAACTGGTCGGCATGGCCGCACTGGACCTCGACCGGGCCCGGCTGATGGCGGTCTACCTGGATCCCAAGAGCGCCCAGGCCGAGGCAACGCGGAAACTCGTTCGCGCCGTGGAGCGCCATGCTCGTTCGTTCGGCATCCCGAAACTCGAGTGCACGGTCAAACCGCAGGCATGGTCGTTCATGGAAAAGCTCGGTTACCAAGCCACCGTCACGGCAGGCGAAGGCGAACCGGTCACGCTGGCCCGCACACTGACCGAAGATGCCGAAGACTGGGAATGCCAGGTGGTCGAACTGCACAAGGAACTCGGTATCCCATCCAACTACGGGGTGCGGTATCGGTTGCGGATGGTGCCGGAGAATGCCGACCGCATCTCGATCGGCGTCGACATCTTCGACCGCGACATCCAGCTCGACAGGGCCGCGGCCGAGGCCTGGAAGGCAATGAAGACCGACGCGCAGCGCAGCAACATCGAACTGCAGCCGGTCTCCGGGTTCCGGACCGTTGCCTACCAGGCCGGCCTGATCCGAAAGAAGGTCAATGCCAATACCCCGATGGGCAAGATCCTGAGAACCAGCGCCGCGCCGGGCTACAGCGAACACCACAGCGGCCGCGCGCTGGACCTGACGACGCCGGGCGCGTCACCGCTGACTGCCGAGTTCTCGATGTCGCGCGCGTATGAATGGCTGAAGGCCCGGGCCGGCATGTACGGCTTCCACGAGTCCTATCCCAACAACAATCGGCACAACATCGACTGGGAGCCGTGGCACTGGTGCTACCACCGTCACGTCGACCCGAGAACAACCTGATGATGATGAACCGCGCGCCGGCACGCCCCGGCGAAACAGGGCGCGCTACCCCTTGATCGCCGTGTAGGCGTCGAGCGCGCGCTGGCGGCTGGCCTTCAGGTCGACCTGCATCGGCGGGTAGCCTCGTCGCTGTCGATCGTCAGTATCGAGCTTCTTCAGCTGCTTGAGATCCAGCCCCTCGAGTTCCGGACACCAGCGGTGGATGTAGGCCGCGTCGGGATCGAACTTGTCGGCCTGCAGCTCGGGATTGAAGACCCGGAAGTACGGTGCGGCGTCGGCGCCACAGCCGGCGGTCCACTGCCAGCCCTGGGTATTGTTGCCGAGGTCGGCGTCGACCAGGGTGTCCCAGAACCATTTCGCGCCCTCCTGCCAAGGGATCAGCAGGTTCTTGGTCAGGTACGAGGCCACGATCATCCGCACCCGGTTGTGCATCCAGCCCTCGTGCCACAGCTCGCGCATTCCGGCATCGACGATCGGGACGCCGGTCTGCCCGCGCTTCCAGGCCTCGAGATCGTCGGCATAGTCGTCGGGCGAGCGCCAGGGAAAACCATCGAACTTGCTTTTCAGTGCGCGGTCGGGAATATGCGGCTCATGGAACAGCAGCAGCGTCGAGAACTCGCGCCAGGCCAGCTCGCGCACGTAGCCCAGCGGCCCCTTGCCGCCCGGCAGTTCGCCGGACGGTTCCAATGCCGCGACGACCTGGACCGGCGAGACGTGGCCGAAATGCAGGTACGGTGACATCGACGAGGTGCCGCGCCGGTCCGGCCGATCGCGTTCGCGCTCGTAGCGTTCGACACCGTCTTCGATGAAATGGTCCAGCCGGCGGCGGCCGGCGAGCTCGCCGACTTCCCAGCGATCGCGCAGCCCGTCGGCCCAGTCGACGTCGGGCAGCAGCCCGAGCGAATCGAGCGACACCGTGTCGAGCGTCGAGGCCGGTCCGTCGAGTTCCCGGGGTTCGGGCCGGCTCGACACCGCGCGCCATTCCGACTGCATCCGTTTCCAGTACGGCGTGAAGACCTTGTAGTACTCGTCGTCGCCGTGCAGTAGTTCCCAGGGCTCGAACAACAGGGCGGCTCGGAAGCTTTCGACCTCGAGACCGCGACCCTTCAGTGCGGCCTTGATCTTCTTGTCGCGCTCGACGATCGCCGGCTCGTACAGCCGGTTCCAGTACACGGCCGCGGCGCCGGTCTCGTCGACCAGCTTCGCCAGTTGTTCGCCGGCCGCGCCCGCGCGCAGGATCAGCGGCGCGCCGCGGTCGTTCAGGCGGTCCTGCAGGTCGGCCAGCGCGTGGTGCAGCCACCAGCGGCTGGCCGCCCCCGGGGCCCAGTCGCCGAGCACGTCGGGATCGTGGATGTAGACCGGCAGCACCCGGTCGTGGTGGTTGCGCGCGTGGTCCAGGGCCGGGTTGTCGGCCAGGCGGAAATCGCGTCGGAACCAGACGATGGCAAGGTCGGTCATGAGAAGGATTGTCGGTCCGGGCAATCAACAGCAGGTGATCTTCGGCCGAAGGTCGACTTATTGTTCCTGCGAACCGGCCGCTTCATCGCGGGCATCCATGGCGTCCATCGCGCGGTTGAAATTGGCCAGGTAGTCGCTGCGGGTGGTCTCGTCGATATCGGACCAGGCCGCCTCGTCGACGAAACGGATCGCGTCTTCGGTGAACGCATCGAGCCCGTGCGCGGCGATCCAGCGCGGGTCGTAGTCGCGGGCGGTCAAGCGGTCGGCCTCGACCACCCGCTCGACGATCGTCCTCAGAAGGCTTCGGTCCTGGAACGCCCAGGTATTGATCGGCCGTCCATAGCGTTCGTTGAGAACCGAAACGGCCTGGTGGGCGCTGTCGTCCAGCGCCTTGTTGGCGTCGCTGCGCGCCTTGAGCTGGCCGGAATAGAACCAGAAGGCAGCCTCGCGCTTGCGGTCCTGCTCGAACAGCGCGGCCGACAGCGCGTAGAGCACGGCCGGGTTGTAGCGCTCCGGCGCGGCGAGGACCCGCTCGACCGCCGCGGGATCCGCGGCACTCAGGCGCTCGACCATTCGATTCGCGTCGTCGACCTCGATCGTCGCGTATTGACCCTGCGGTGAAACGGCGACCGTCTGCACACCGGTCGAGCCGCTGCCGCCCGTACCGGCGCAGCCCAGCACGAGCAGACACGGGATCAGTACCGCGCCCAGTCGCAGGGGATGTCGTTCAGCGTTCACGGCTGACCATGCGCCCGATGAAGAGGATGGCCGAGCCCATGACGATCGGACCGATCGCGCCCAGCCACATCACCGGCTGTCCGTTCCCGGTCAGCTGAAAGGCCACGCCCGCGCCGCCGACCAGCAGCAGGATCAGGCCCAGGATCTGGAGTACGTGTCCGCCGTTCATGCGTCGTCCTTGCCGCGTAGGGCGGCCTGTCGATTCGTTCGAAGTCTACGTCCGGTCGAGTTCACGAAGCGTCAGCCGGGCCAGCGTTTCGATGCGCTCGAGCTGGATGTCGGCGCGTTCGAGAAAATCGGCGTCGAAGCGATCCGGTTCAGCGCCGTGCCGGCCGCGGATCTCGCAGCGCTTCGCCAGCTTCGATAAGCCCAGGTCCTCGAGCCGGAAGCCCAGTTCGGTCCAGCGTTCGGCCAGTTCGGCCCGATCTGCCGCTGTCACCCTGCCCTGCTCGGCGGCGTGCAGCAGGACCGTCGTCCGCCGTACCGCGCCGACCACGTCGCGCAGCGCACGCTTCGATTCCAGCTTGCGTGCCCGTCCGGCTCGGCGCAGATTGCCGAGCCAGCGGGCCAGGTGGCCGAACAGCGCGTTCCATTCCGCCGCACCGGTCACCGTCGGCGACACCGGACTATCCCACCTGCCGCCGCTGTTCCTTGATCGCGTCGCTGCGCTTCTTCTCCAACGCGTCGAGGTAGCCATCGGCCAGCCCGGTCACGTATCGACCGTTGAAACACGAGGAATCGAAACCGTCGATCGCGGTGTTCTTTCCGCGAACGGCCGCCTCCAGATCATCGAGGTCCTGGTAGATCAGGCGATCGGCCCCGATCAGCTGGCGCACCTCTTCGATGCTGCGACCGGCCGCGACCAGTTCGCTGGCCGAGGGCATGTCGATGCCGTACACGTTGGGATGGCGGACCGGCGGCGAGGCCGAAGCCATGTAGACGTTCTTCGCCCCGGCGTCGCGCGCCATCTGGATGATCTGGCGCGAGGTCGTGCCTCGGACGATGGAATCGTCGACCAGCAGTACATTCTTCCGTCGGAACTCGAGCTCGATGGTGTTGAGCTTGCGGCGCACCGACTGGGCGCGTTCGGCCTGCCCCGGCATGATGAAGGTGCGGCCGATGTAGCGGTTCTTGATCAGCCCCTCGCGGTACTTGACGTTCAGCATCTGGGCCAGCGGAAGGCAGGCCGTTCGGCTGGTGTCGGGAATCGGGATCACCACGTCGATGTCGTGGTCGGGCCATTCGCGCAGGATCTTCTCGGCCAGCTTCTCGCCCATGCGAAGACGGGTCTTGTAGACCGAGAGGTCGTCGATCATCGAATCGGGCCGGGCGAAGTACACGTATTCGAAGATGCACGGCGTATGTGCACACGCCTGGTCGCTCTGGTGGCGATGCAGTTTGCCGTCCAGGGTGATCAGCGCCGACTCGCCGGGCGCGAGATCGTCGATGAACTCGAAGCCGAGAATGTCCAGCACCACGGACTCCGAGGCGATGATGTACTCGTCGCCGGTCGCCGACTGGCGTTTGCCCAGCACCGCCGGGCGGATGCCGTGCGGGTCGCGGAAGCCGAGCAGACCGACCCCCGCGATCAGCGCAACTGCGGCATAGGCGCCCTGACAGCGGCGGTGGACCCCGTCGACGGCGGCGAACACGGTCGAGGGCTTGATCCCCGCGTCGGCGTGGACGCTCAGCTCGTGGGCCAGCACGTTGAGCAGCACTTCGGAGTCCGATTCGGTGTTGACGTGCCGGCGGTCGGTGTTGAACAAGTCGTCCGACAGCGATCCGTCGTTGACCAGATTGCCGTTGTGACCGAGCGCGATGCCCCAGGGCGCGTTGACGTACATCGGCTGGGCCTCGTCCGGCCGGTCCAGACCGGCCGTGGGGTAGCGGACGTGACCGATTCCGACATCGCCGGTCAAACCGTCCATCAGCTTGGCGTCGAACACGTCCCGGACCAGGCCGATGCCCCGGGCCGACCGCATGCGCCGGCCGTCCAGCGTAGTCATCCCGGCGGCGTCCTGGCCGCGGTGCTGCAGAATGGTCAGCGCGTCATACAGGCGAGCGGCGACCGGGCTCCGGCCGAAGATTCCTACGACTCCACACATTCAGATCGGCTCCGCTGAGGATTCGACATCCACCGCGATCTCGTCGGTGGACTGCATCTGTTGTTGTCCCGCGTCGAGCAGGCCCTGCACCGACTCGGGAAGAAATCCGGCCGTCCAGTCGGCCATCTGCTCGAATCGCGGGATCAGCCGCGAGTCCTGCCACCATGGATCGTTCGGAAACGGCGTGATCCGTGCCAGCATCACCGCCAGCAGCACGATCACCACCCCGCGCGCCAGCCCGAACAGGCCGCCGAACATCCGGTCGGTCGGCGACAGGCCGGTCTTCTCGATCACCTGGCCGATCAGGTAGCTGATCAGGCCACCGATGACCAGCACCAGCACGAACACCGCGACGAAGGCAATGATGGTGCGGGCCGACGGCACCTCGATCAACGATTCGAGACCGGCCGCCAGCGCCGGGGAGGCCTGGAACGCCGCGAACGATGCGGCGACCCAGACCAGGATCGAGAACACTTCCTTGATGAATCCGCGAAACAGGCTGACCAGCAACGACAGCCCCAGCACGGCCAGGATCGCGATGTCGGCGCCGTTCATGACCGCCGCTTCATGGGTGACTGACGACCAGGCCTTCGACGCCGGCCTCGGCGGCCAGCCGTGAACGCAGCGATTCGGCCGCGTCGCGACTCGACACGGTGCCGACCAGCACCTTCCAGATCGCTCGCCCGGAGGCGTCCTCGCTCATCCGGAAGGCCTCGAAGCCGAGGCCGCGAAGGCGCGCGGTTTCACGCTCGGCGTTTTCGAGGCTGGCGAAACTGCCGACCTGGATCGCGAAGCCCGGTTCGGCCTGCAGCGCACCCGGCTCGATCTCGCGAACGATCGGCTCGACGCCGGCCACGGTCGCGCCGATCTGGCCGCGGGCGGTGTCGGCGCGGCCGCGGTCGGGATACGGCCCCGTCCGCAGCCGGTAGAGCAGCGTGTCACCGCGCACGACCTCGTCGGTGATGACCTCGTGACCCAGCGCCTCGAGGCGCTCGCGGGTGGCCCGTGACGATTCAAGCGAGCCGAAACTGGCCACCTGCACCACCCAGCGGCCGTCGGCCGCAGTCGGCGCGGCCGGCGGCGGATCGGGCGTGCCGACCGCCTCGGGTTCCGGCTCGACCGTCTCGGCCTGGTCCTGCGCAGCGACCGTCTCCGCGTCGCCGGCCTCGGCCCGCGGTTCCGGCGGCCGGGCAGCCGATGCTTCGGTCTCCGGCTCGTCGGGCGGCGGATCGGTCCGGGCCGGGTTGAGGACGATTTCCTCGGGCTGCTCGCGGCGCGGCGGTTCGGCGACGGGCTCGGGCGGCGGCTGAACGGGTTCGGCCGGCGCTGCGGTCCGCTCCTGCGGAACACGGGCCAGGTCGGGGTTCAGCGGAATGCGCCGGATCTCGCGGGCGTCGGTCGGCCGTTCCGGCAGCGGCTGACGAAGGCCGCGATCATCCAGATCCGGCTCGGGACCGACCAGGAGCATCGGCAGGAAGATCACGGCCAGCGCGATCAGGATCGATGCGCCGATCAATCGTCGTTTGAGGACCTTGTCCATAGGGCGGGCGTCATCCGGTTCGCAGGGCTCGGCGTGCAGCGGCAGCGGTCAGGAACGATCCGAACACGATGACCTCGTCGTCGCCGCAACATTCGGCACGCGCCCGATCGAGCGCGGCCGGTACGGATTCTACCGCGTCCAGCCGACCCGACACACCTGCATGACGAAGACGTTGCACCAGGATTTCGGCGGCCACCGCCCGCGCGCCCTCGAGTTCAGCGACGAACCAGCAGTCGATGACCGGTGCCAGCGTCCGGCCGATGCCGGCGACATCCTTGTCGGCCAGGGCGGCGAACACTGCGATCTTGCGGCCGGGTCGGGCCGCCAGCGTGTCGCGCAGCGCGCGCGCCGCCGACGGATTGTGCGCGACGTCGACCCAGGTTGCCGGATCGTCACCGATGCGCTCGAATCGACCGAGCACCCGGGCCTCTGCCAGTCCGGCCCGGATCGCGGTCTCCTCCACGCCCAGGCGCTGCAGCGCCAGCGCGGCCGCCGCAGCGTTGTAGCGCTGGTGATGGCCCTCCAGGCCGGGCTGGATGCCGCGCAGACGACGGGCGGCCGGACCGACCCCGAGGCGCACCGAAAGACCGCTGGGCGCCCAGCGCGCATCGAAGGCCTCGCCCCAGGCCAGCACCTCGGCGCCGAGCGCGCGCAAGTGCTCGAGCATGCCGTCGGGCGGATCCGGCTCGGCGACGATGACCGGCCGGCCGCGGCGCGCCACGCCCGATTTCTCCCGCGCGATCCGCGCCCGGGTCCGGCCCAGCCATTCCTGGTGATCCAGACCGATCGAGGTGATGACGGCCAGGTCGGCATCGACCGCGTTGACGGCGTCCAGCCTGCCGCCGAGCCCGACTTCCAGCACCAGATCGTCGACTGCCGCCTCGGCGGCCAGGACGAACGCGGCCAGGGTGACGTGCTCGAAGTAGGTCAGCGGCGTGGCGCCCCGCGCGCGCTCCACGGCGTCGAGCGCGTGCCGGACCTCGGCCGCGCCGGCCAGCTGCCCGTCGATGCGGAAGCGCTCGCGGAAATCGTTCAGGTGTGGCGAGGTGTAGGCGATCGTGCGCCGGCCGGCGGCGCGCAGGCCTGCCTCGATGAAGCTGACCGTCGAACCCTTGCCGTTGGTCCCGGCCACCGTGACGATGCGCCGCCCGGCAAGATCCGGCTTCAGGACGGCGAGCACTGCGTGGACTCGATCGAGCCCGAGTTCGATCCTGGCTTCGGGGGTGCGGCGTTCGAGCTCGGTCAGCGTCGCGTCAAGCGCGATTTCGTCGGCCGAGCGGGCGGCCCGGTCGGGCGGTATCGGGGAACCGGGCACGCGCCGATCTCGATCAGTCGGCAGCGGCGGCGCGGGTCTCCTCGTCGCCTTCGTCGGCCTCGTCGACCGGCTCGACGGGACCCTCGCGCAGCCGACCATCGCCGTTGCCGCCCATCATCAGGCTCAACAGCTGGTGCAGCCTGGACCGGATCTCGCGCCGGTCGACGATCATGTCGATCGCGCCCTTTTCCAGCAGGAACTCCGAGCGCTGGAAGCCCTCGGGCAGCTGTTCGCGCACGGTCTGCTCGATGACCCGGGGACCGGCGAATCCGATCAGGGCGTTCGGCTCGGCCACGTTGACGTCGCCGAGCATGCCGAGACTGGCCGACACGCCGCCGGTGGTCGGGTGCGTCAGGACCGAAATGAACGGCAGACCGGCTTCGGCCATTTTCGCCAGGCCGGCCGAGGTCTTGGCCATCTGCATCAACGAAAACAGGCCTTCCTGCATGCGCGCCCCGCCGGAGGCCGCGAAGCAGACCAGCGGCTGGCGGTGTTCCAGCGCGGAATTGACGCCGACCATGAAACGCTCGCCGACGACCGAACCCATCGATCCGCCCATGAACTTGAAATCGAAGGCACAGGCGGTCAGCGGAAGTTCCATCAGCGCCCCCCGCATCACGACCATGGCGTCGGTCTCACCGGTGCTCTTCTGCGCGGCGACAAGCCGATCCCGGTACCGCTTTGTGTCTCGGAAACGCAGCGGGTCGGTCGGTCGCAGGTCCTGGCCGAGCTCGACGCGATCGCCGTCGTCCAGAAACGCCTCGAGCCGGGCGCGGCCGGTCAACGACATGTGGTGATCGCACTTCGGGCACACCATCAGCGCGCGTTCGAGTTCCGGCCGGTACAGCACGGCTTCGCAGGCCTTGCACTTGGTCCACAGCCCATCGGGGACCTTGCGCGATTTGCCGCCCTCGGTGCGGATTCGCGAAGGCATCAGTTTCTGGAACCAGCTCATGCGTGCAGGGCTTGCTCGATGGTTCGCGCGCCGACGGAATCCAGCGCCGCGCGGATGCCTTCGGCAAACGTGCCGGCCACGTCGACTGCGGCCTCGACGGTCTCACAGGCATCCAGCGCCTTGACCAGCGCCGAGCCGATCACGACCGCGTCGGCCACTCGCGCCACGTCGGCGGCCTGGTCCGGCGTGGAAATGCCGAAGCCGACCGCGACCGGCAGCGGAGTGTGCGCCCGGAGCCTGGAGATCGCCGGCGCCAGCGCGTCGGCGTCCAGCGCGGCCGAGCCGGTCACGCCCTTCAGCGATACGTAGTACACGAAGCCGCCGGCCAGCGGGGCCATGCGCGCCATGCGCGATTCGGTGGTCGTCGGGGCGACCAGGAAGACCTGGTGCATGTCGTGTCCGGCCAGCGCACCGCGGGTCTCCTCGGCCTCGTCGGCCGGACAATCGACGATCAACAGTCCGTCGACGCCGGCAGCCTGCGCCTGATCGACGAACGTGGCCAGGCCCCGCCGTTCGATCGGGTTCATGTAGCCCATCAGGATGATCGGGGTTTCGGTGTCGTCCTGGCGGAACGTGCGGACCATGTCGAACACCCGGTCCAGGGTCATGCCGCCGTCCAGCGCGCGCTGGCAGGCGTTCTGGATCACCGGACCGTCGGCCATGACGTCGGAGAACGGCACGCCGAGTTCGAGCAGGTCGGCACCCCCGGCGACCAGTCGGTGCAGCACCGGCACGGTTGTCTCGGGTGACGGGTGTCCGGCCGTGATGTACGGGATCAGGCCGGGGCGGCCGGTCTCGGCCAGTTCGGCGAAGCGGCGATCGATGCGGTTCGTCATGACGTCAGACCTCGATACCTTCCAGATCGGCAACGGTGTGGATGTCCTTGTCACCGCGGCCGGACATGTTCACCAGCACGGTCTGGTCGGGCGACATCGTGGCTGCCAGCTTCAGCCCGTAGGCCACCGCGTGGGCGCTTTCCAGCGCCGGCATGATGCCCTCCTTACGGGTGCACAGGTGGAAGGCCTCCAGCGCTTCGTCGTCGGTGATGCCGACGTACTGCGCACGCTGCATGTCCTTCAACCAGGAATGCTCGGGACCAACGCCGGGATAGTCGAGACCGGCCGATACAGAGTGGGTATGACGGATCTGGCCGGCTTCGTCGTCGAGCAGATAGGTCCGGCTGCCGTGCAATACGCCGACGTGCCCCGCGCACAGGCTCGCGGCGTGGTCCAGTCCGGACAGGCCGCGGCCGGCGGCCTCGACGCCGTACATTGCGACGTTGTCGTCGTCGATGAACGGATGGAACAGCCCGATCGCGTTGGAGCCGCCGCCGACGCAAGCGACCAGGGCGTCGGGAAGCGCCCCGTATTCGTCCTGGAACTGGCGGCGCGCCTCGCGGCCGACCACCGCATTGAAGTCGCGGATCATCGCCGGATAAGGGTGCGGACCGGCCACGGTTCCAAGGATGTAGAACGTATCGTCGACGTTGGTCACCCAGTCGCGCATCGCCTCGTTCAGCGCGTCTTTCAGCGTGCGCGACCCCGATTCGACCGCAACGACCTCGGCGCCGAGAAGCTTCATTCGAAACACGTTGATGGCCTGCCGACGAATGTCCTCGGCGCCCATGTAGACCACGCATTCCATGCCCATGCGCGCAGCGACCGTCGCCGAAGCGACGCCATGCTGGCCGGCGCCGGTCTCGGCGATCACGCGTTTCTTGCCCATGGCGCGGGCCAGCAGGGCCTGGCCAACGGTGGAATTGACCTTGTGCGCGCCGGTGTGATTCAGGTCCTCGCGCTTGAAAACGATCTTCGCGCCGCCGGCATACTCGGTCAGACGCTCGCAGAGATACAGCGGCGAGGGCCGGCCGACGAAGTGGGCGAGGTCCGAATCGAGCTCGGCCTGGAACTCGGCGTCGTCCGAATAGCGACGCCACGCGGCTTCCAGCTCTTCCAGCGCCGCCATCAGCGTCTCGGAAACGAATCGGCCGCCGAACGGGCCGAAATGGCCGCGTGCGTCCGGCAGCGTGGAGCGTGCCGGCGCGCCGTCGGCATTCGACCCGGCCGACGTTTCGCTCGTCGTTGCGCTTGCCGTTTCAACCGTCGCTGCTTCAGCCATTGCTCACACCTCGCAGGAATTGATTCATCAGATTACCACTCTTGATCCCGGGGGCGGATTCCACCCCGGAAGAAACGTCCACGGCCGTCGGGTGCAGCGCGCGCACCGCCTCGGCCACGTTGTCCGGCGACAGCCCGCCGGCCAGAATCCACGGCCGGTCCGGCGGCGTCAGGGCCGACCAGTCCAGCCGCTGGCCCGATCCGCCCATTCCTCCGGCGGCATGCGCATCGAGCAATAGCGCCGAGGCGTCCGGCCAGTCGGCATAGTCCACCGAATCGGGTGAACCCATTGGCAAGGCCTTGATGTAGGGGCGACCGAAGCTCCGGCAGTAATCGGCCGACTCATCGCCGTGGAACTGCAGCCAGTTCAGCGGAACGGCCTCGAGCACCGAATGCACGAACGACGGCTCGGCGTTCATGAACAATCCCACGCTGGTCGTCAGCGGAGGCAGTGCCGCGCAGATCGCCCGCGCGGGCTCGACGGCGACCCGGCGCGGGCTGCGGTCGACGAACACCAGTCCGATTGCATCGGCACCCAGCGCCGCAGCTTCGCGGCCGTCTTCCGGGCGGGTGATGCCGCAGATCTTGACTCGGGTGCGCATGGAAATTCCTCGATTTCGTTCAAGCGCAATGCGCTGGTTCAGCTCAGGTCGCGACCGCGTGGAAACGGCTGCAGGTCCGCGCTTCGCGCCGGGAGTTCAGGGTGATCAGGATAGTCCACGCCCATGAAGTACAAGCCCTCCGGCGGCGCGGTGATGCCGGCCTGCTTCCGATCGCGCGCAGCCAGCACTTCGCCGACCCAGGCCGGTTCGCGCTCGCCGCACCCAACCCTGATCAGGGTACCGGCGATATTGCGAACCATATGGTAGAGGAAGGCATTCGCGGCCACGTCGAGCACGACCTCGTCGCCGGCACGGTGGACCGCGATCGACCGCAGGCAGCGCCGGGCATGCTTCGCCTGGCAACCCAGCGCCCGAAACGAGGAAAAATCGTGCTCACCGACCAGCGCCTGGGCCGCCCTGTGCATGCGCTCGGCGTCGAGCGGCCGGCGCTCCCAGGCCACGCGCCCGGCAAACAGCCCGGGGCGAATCCAGCGATTGAGAATGCGATAGCGGTAGTAGCGTCCCCGGGCCGAGAAGCGGGCATGGAAACGCGCGTCGACGAACCGCGCCCAGCGTACGGCGACTGCACCGGGCAGGCTCGAGTTGGCGCCGAGCACCCAGGCCCGTTCAAGACGGCTCGCCGCGGTTTCGATGTGGATTACCTGACAAGCGGCATGCACGCCGGTGTCGGTCCGACCGGCGCAATGTACGGTCACCGGTTCGTCGGCGACGGCGGCCAGCGCGTCCTCGAGCACTTCCTGCACCGTCGGGCGCTGCTGCTGGCGCTGGAAACCGCGGAACCGGCTGCCGTCGTACTCCAGCCCGAAGGCGATTCGATGACGGCCGCCGGCCTCCGGGTCAGAGGTCATCCAGCAGCTTCTGGGCCTGCTCCTTCTGCTCGTCGTTGCCTTCTCGGACGACCTCTTCGAGCAGAGTCTTTGCCGAATCGGTACTGTTCCACGACAGGTAGGCCCGGGCGAGGTCGAGTTTGACGTCGACGTCGTCGTCGCTGGGCGCGAAGATGTCGACGCCGGTCCCGGCGTCGCCGTTGGCGGCCGCGGATGACGTCAGTTCGTCGTCCGAGGACTCGGTCCAGTCCATGACCAGCCGGTCATCCTCGTCCTCG
>CAZJSH010000006.1:45127-68794 GCA_964548715.1 uncultured Halomonas sp.
TCCTCGTCCTCGGCCCCGGCCGACGGCGGTTCGGGGGCTGCATCGGTGGCGTCGCCGGCCCGCTGGACCGCGTCGTCGGCTTCTCCATCACCGACCAGGTCGTCGTCCATCCAGCCAGCCGCGTCCTCCTCGTCCGGTACGTCCGGTCGGGGCGCGGTCAGCTCCTCGGTGCCGGTCTCTGCGGCGACCGATTCGTCTTCGTCGAGCCCGCCGAGCACCAGCGGATCGCGTTCGTCCTCGTCATCGTGCAGGCCCGGCAGCGCATCGTCGGCCGGTTCGGATGCGGTCGTCTCCGGCTCGTCGATCCAGTCGCGATCGTCGGTTTCCTCATCGGGCTCGGACTCCAGCCGGGACATCAGGTCACCGACCTCGCTCTCCTCGTCGAGCTCATCCAGCGGGGCGGCGTCAGCGCCCTCGGCGCTGGACATCCAGTCGGCGCTGCCCTTGACCAGGACATGGCCCGGAACCACGCGCCCGGCCAGCTCCAGCGCTTCGCGCCAGGACGGCTCGGCGCCGGTCTCGACGTGTTCGAACATGTCTTCCAGCGCGTCGGAGAACCGCGCGGGATCGTCGTCGCTGGCCAGCGCCTGCAGCAGCGCCAGGTGCGCGGCCAGGTCGCCCGGGGCAGCGGCCAAGCTGTTGCGCGCGCGATCGACCGGGTCGCCTTCGGCGGCGGCCACGGCCGTCGGTTCCTTCCGCTTGTCCGGCTCGACGCCCACCACCGCCGCGGACTCGGCGTCGGCTTCGCGCCGTCGGCGCCGCAGCGCCAGACCGACTGCTGCAATCAGGATCACAAGGACGATCAGCCCGGCCAGCGGCAGCACCAGCGGGCCGGACCACCAGGCCCGGTCGGAGCCACCGACCTGGGTCACGACCGGCTCTTCGGCGACCGGCTCCTCGGCGACCGGTTCCTGCGTGACCGGCTGTTCATCGACCGGATCGGGCGCGTCGGCCAGCGGCTCGTCCATCGTCGATGCAGCGACGTCAGCGGCCGATTCGAACTGGGCCAGGTAGCCGTCGAGCTGAGCTGTGACCTCTTCGCGCAGCGCCGGATCTGCATCCTCGGATGCCGCCAGCCGCGCGGCGCGCAGCGTCTGTTCCAGCCCGGCCAGTTCCGCATCACCGATGCCGACCCCGTTCGGGTTCTCTTCGACCAGAGCTTCGAGATCGGTCAATCGCGACCGGAACTCTTCGGATTCGAGACGGGCCGCGAACAGTTCTTCCTCGGTGCGCGCCAGCTGCTGGCGGAGCCGATCGACCTCGGCACCGTCTTCCTCCAGCCCGCTACCGGTCGATTCCTCGGTGGAAGGCACGAGTTCGAGCCGCGCCTCGGGCTCGGGCTCACGCGCCGCGGTCGCCGGATCGGCCGAAGGCGCCGGATCCGGCGTCGAAGGCCTGTCGATTGACTCGTCTGCGCCGCGTGCGGCATCGGAGACCACCGGAACATCGCCGGCCAGGCGGCGATTGAAAGCGCGATTCTGGGCCTGGACGGTGGCGGCGGCCCGGGCGCGATCGACGGCCTGTGCCTGCGCGGCGTCCGGTAGCTCGAGACGGCTGCCGCGAAGCATCTGGTGAATGTTGCCGTTGCGGAACGCCTGCGGGTTCAGTTCGACGATCGCGACCATCATCTGGTTCATCGAGACCTCGCCGGCCGGCAGGTTGGCGCGGGCGATCGACCACAGCGTATCGCCGGACCGGACCATACGCTGGCCGCCGTCGCGGGTCTGGGCCGCTCGCGCACTAGGTCGGGGCGCAGCAGACTCGGCGCGTTCCTGCAGCGCTTGGCGAGCCGGACGCTCGGTCGACGGACGCGTCGGCGCGCTCTGCCGCGGTTCACTGCGAGCCGGCGCCGGCGGCGGTGCGATATCGAGCGTCGGCGGATCGAGGAACAGGGTGTATTCGCGCAGCATCCGACCGCTCGACCAGCGCGCGTCGACCAGCAATTGGACGATCGGATCGGCGACCGGGCGCGACGACGTGATACGGATGACGGCCGGCGAGACAGAGCGATCGACCTCGAAGGCGAGATCGAGTGCAAGCGCGCTGCTGCCCACGCCTAGCCGCTGGTAGTCGGCCGGTGTGGCCGGACCCACGGTCAGCGAATCGAGCTCGGTTTCGGAGGCATCGAGCAAACGGATCCGGAGATCCAGCGGCTGGTTCAGATAGGAGTCGACGCGCGCCTCGCCGAGCCCGATGGCCCGAGCGGTGTTCGCCACACCCATCAACAGCACCGCGGCCAGCGCCACGGTCCACCCCAAAGCTGTTCCACGAAACGCGCTCATGCTTTGCTCCCCTGCGGATCGTTCTGGTTAGTGCGAGTCTTCGAGCGACACCACCCGAGTATAGCAAGCAGCTTCGCAGGTCGATAGCCGGGAACGCGGGGCGTCAGCCGCGCCGTTCGAGGACGGTTTCCGCCACCTGGATGGCGTTCAGGGCCGCGCCCTTGCGCAGGTTGTCGGCAACGATCCACAGATCGATGCCGCAGACGTGCGTCGGGTCACGCCGGAGCCGCCCGACGACGACCGCGTCCCGGCCGGATGCGTGCTCGAGCGGCGTCGGCGCCGCGTCCGGGCCGAGCAGTTCGACTCCCGGCGCGGACGCCAGCAGCTCGCGGACGCGCTCGAGTTCGATCGGTTCGCGGGTCTCGAAGTGGACCGCCTCGGCGTGGCCGTAGAACACCGGCACGCGAACCGCGGTGGCATTCACGCCCAGACTCCGGTCGTCGAGGATCCGCCGGGTCTCGTTGTGCATCTTGCGCTCTTCGCGGGTGAAGCCCTGGTCGTCGAGAACGTCGATCAGCGGAATGACGTTGAATGCGATCGGCGCGCTGAAGGCCTCGACGGTCGGGTCGCGGAAATTGAGCTTGTCGGCGGTCTGGCGCCCCAGTTCCTCCATCGCCTTGCGCCCGGCACCGGACACGGCCTGGTAGGTGGCCACGTTGATCCGGGCGATACCGACCTCGCGATGGATCGGCGCCAGCGCGACGACCATCTGGATGGTCGAACAGTTCGGGTTGGCGATGATGCCCGAGTGCGCGGGGTCGTCGAACGGCGCCAGTGCATCGGCGTTCACTTCGGGCACGACCAGAGGAACCTCCGGGTCCATCCGGAAGTGCGAGGTGTTGTCGATGACCACGGCCCCCGCGGCCGCGGCGCGCGGCGCGTGGACCGCCGAAACCGAGCCGCCGGCGGAGAAGAACGCGAAGTCGATGCCGGCGAAATCGAATTCGTCGAGCACCTGGACGCGCAGGGTCTTCTTGCCGAAGGCGACCTCTTCGCCGGCCGAGCGCGCGCTGGCCAGCGGCACCAGCCGGCCGACCGGAAAACCGCGCTCGACGAGGAGCTCCAGCAGCACTTCGCCGACTGCGCCGGTGGCGCCGACCACGGCGACGTCGTAGGTCCGTTCCGTCATTCGATGCGGCTCCGATTCATTCCACGCGCGGGGTCTGCGGCGGCACGTCGCCGCACTGCGCGCGGTGCAGCAGGTAGTGGTCCATCAGCGTCAGCGCCAGCATCGCCTCGACGATCGGCACGGCGCGGATGCCGACGCAGGGATCGTGGCGGCCGGTGGTGATGATCTCGACCGGCTCGCCGTCGACGTCGACCGTGCGCCCGGGGATACGCAGGCTGGAAGTCGGCTTGAACGCCACCGCGACGGTTACCGGCTGGCCCGAGGATATCCCGCCGAGCACGCCGCCGGCCTCGTTGCCGAGGAAGCCGTCGGGCGTCATTTCATCGCGATGCTCGGTGCCCTTCTGGGCCACCGAACGGAACCCGGCACCGATCTCAACGCCTTTTACCGCGTTGATGCTCATCATGGCTGCAGCCAGGTCGCCGTCGAGCTTGGCGTAGACCGGAGCGCCCCACCCCGGCGGCACGCCCTCGGCGCTCGCCCGGACCAGCGCGCCGACCGAATCGCCGGACTTGCGCAGCGCGTCCATGTAGTCCTCGAGTTCCGGCACCTTCATCGGATCGGGACAGAAGAAGGGATTGTCGTCGATCGACTCGGCGTCGAAGGTCTCGTCGCAGACGTGCTCGCCGAGCTGGCCCAGCCAGCTGGTGATGCGGATGCCGAACTGCTGGTCCAGGTACTTCGAGGCCAGCGCGCCGGCCGCGACCCGCATCGCCGTTTCGCGCGCCGAGGAGCGACCGCCGCCGCGGTAATCGCGCAGGCCGTACTTGTGGTGATAGGTGTAGTCGGCGTGCCCGGGCCGGAACTGGCGCGCGATCGCCGCGTAATCCTTGCTGCGTGCGTCGGTGTTGTAGACGACGAGCGCGATCGGCGTACCAGTGGTGAGGCCCTCGAAGGTGCCGGACAGGATCTGCACGTCCTCGGCCTCGTGACGCTGCGAGGTATGCCGCGAGCGTCCGGTCGCGCGGCGCAGCATGGCGTCACGGATTTCCTCGGCCGAAATCGCCACGCCGGGCGGGAAGCCGTCGATGACGCAGCCGATCGCCGGCCCGTGGCTTTCGCCGAAGGTCGTGATGTTCAGGATGCGTCCGAATCGGTTGTAGCTCATACGGTGTCAGTCCTCGATGTTCTCGGTGCCCGAAATGGGTTCGATGGCCCGGCCCGGATCGACCGCCTGCGCCCCGGCGCGGTCGAGCAGAAACACGCCCTCGCCGCCATGCTCGAACTCCAACCAGATCGCTTCGGTGTCGGCGAGCAACTGCGCGGCCGCGTCGGCGGCCTCGCCGACCTCGACCAGCAGCACGCCGCTCGGTGAAAGATGATCGGCGGCACCGGCGATCAGCCGGCGCACGATCGCCAGCCCGTCCGGCCCGGCCGCCAGGGCATCGGCGGGCTCGTGTCGATATTCCTCGGGCAGGTCGTGCATCGCCGATTCGGGCACGTACGGCGGATTGCTGATCACCAGGTCGTAGCGCGCGTCCCCCAGCGCATCGTAGACATCGGAGACCCGCAACCCGACCCGGTCGGCCACACCCAGGCAGCGGAGGTTGTCCCCGGCCACGTCCAATGCGGCCTGGCTGATGTCGACGGCCTCGATCCGAAGCGACGGCCAGTGCCAGGCCAGCGCAGCGGCGATGCAGCCCGAGCCGGTGCCGACCTCGAGCACGCGCAGCGGCCGCTCCAGGTCGAGCCACGGCATCAGCCCACCGACCACCAGTTCGCCGAGCGGCGAACGCGGCACCAGGGTGGCATCGGTGACCCGGAACCGGAGACCCGCGAACCAGGCCTCGCCGAGCAGGTAGGCCAACGGCTTGCGCGTGGTGATCCGCTGCTCGAGCACGCCGTCGAGACGGCCGCGTTCGTCGACGGAAGGCTTCAGCTGCAGGCGCTCGTCGTCGAAATCGGGCGGCAGATCCAGCACGTGGGCGGCGATCCAGCATGCTTCGTCGAACGCGCAGGCCGTACCGTGACCGAAGTACAGGCCGGCGGATTCCATGGCGTTCGCGGCCCGCCGGACCCATTCGGCAAGGGTCTCGGACGCGCCTTCAGCAAGAGACGTCGACATGGTCGCAGTATACGGCATGGGTATAATTGCCCCCATGCGAAACCGACTCCCGTTCTCCCCGATCCGCCCGGTCTCCGGACACACGCTATGGTTGGTGCTGGTGGCCGTCGTCGCGGTGCTGGCCGGCGTCATCGTCGCCCGCCCGCTGTTCCAGCCCGGTCCGGAATACCGTGCCGCGTCGATGTACCCGCAGGCGCGCCCGGTCGAGCCGTTCGAACTGCACGACGCCGACGGAAACGCCTTTACCGAGGCCGATTTCACCGGCGGCTGGTCCCTGGTGTTCTTCGGGTTCACCAACTGCCCCGACATCTGCCCCGACACGCTCGGCAGACTGGCCACTGCGATGGAGCGGCTCGACCAGATGCGAGTCGAGAACCCGCCCCGCGTGGTGTTCGTGTCGGTCGATCCCGAGCGCGACGACGGCGAGGCGATGCGCGACTACGTGAAGTGGTTCGACGAGGACTTCCGCGCAATCACCGGCGACGACGAGGCGCTGATGGAACTGACGCGCCAGCTCGGTGCGCTGTACGTACGCCAGGCCGCGGACGACACCGGGTTCTACAGCGTCGACCACTCCGGAATGATCGTCATCGTGGATCCGCAGGGCCGCATGGTCGGACGCTTCCCCCAGCCGCTCGACACCGAGGCGATGATTGCCGACCTGTTCGAGCTGAGCCGACGCCGCGGTGCCTGATCCCGCATCGCCGCTGACGCGGCTTGGCGTGTCGCTGCAGCACCTGCTCCCGCAACGGGCGCTGACGGCACTCGCCCACCGCGTCTCGAACGCGCGCGCCGGCTGGGTGCGCCGACCGCTGATCGCCGGGTTCCGGTCGCTCTACGACGTGAACCTCGACGAGGCCGTCGTGCCCGACGAAGGCTTCGAATCGTTCAATGCCTTCTTCACCCGCGCGCTGAAACCGGACGCTCGACCGCTTGCCGACATCGGCGGCGGCCTGCTCTGCCCCTGCGACGGCACGCTGAGCCAGGCCGGGTCGATCACCGCCGGTGACCGAGGCGGCCGGATCGTCCAGGCCAAGGGCCGCGACTACAGCGTGGCCGAATTGCTGGCCGACGCGGATGCCGCGAAGGACTTCTCAGGCGGTCGCTTCGCGACGATCTACCTCGCGCCCTACGATTACCACCGCGTCCATGTACCCTGCGATGCGACGCTGCGAACCGAGTTGCGGGTGCCGGGCCGGCTGTTCAGCGTATCGGATGCCACCAGCCGGAACATCGACCGACTGTTCGCCCGCAACGAACGGATGGTCGCGCTGTTCGACACCCCGCACGGGCCGATGGCGGTGGTCATGGTCGCGGCGATGCTGGTCGCCGGCATCGAGACCGTGTGGGACGCGGGTCTGCGTCTGCGGCCCGAGCGCGGCGTGACCCGGATCGAGTTCGAGCCGTCGGTCCCGCTGTCGGCCGGTGCCGAACTGGGCCGCTTCCACTGGGGATCGACCGTGATCGTGCTGACCGGGCGCAACGCCCCGGGCTGGATCGACGGGCTCGAACCGGGGCGGCGGATGCGGCTCGGCGAAGCGCTGACCGGACGGATGGCCGGGCCCTGAAGGCGCCGGTCGCTTCGGGGATCGCCGAAGCGCGGACGGAACTCGCGCGCGTCCTCAACGTCGGAGACGGTATGAGCCTTCTACATCGATTCCTGAACTTCGCCGGCGCCGCCGCATTTGCCCTGGGCGCGGCACCGCTTGCCGCCCAGGAGCATCCCCTGGCCCAGCGCGCCGCCGCGTCCGACGTGGTGGTGCTCGCCCAGCTCGAGCGCACCGACTACCAGTACACCCGGGGCTTTCCGGTCGACGGCCGCGCCTGGTTCACGACGCTGCTGACCTACAAGGCCCCACGCGTGATCGAGCGGTTCATCGTCAAGGAATCGGGCCTGAAGGACAACGAGTGTTATTTCCCCGAGCAGGTCGCCGGCCAGGAAGGTCCGCGCTACCTGCTGTTCCTGGTCCGCGATCCCGAGGACGGCTGGCGCGGGCACCCGGACGGCTGCGCCCTCGAGGTGCTGGTCGCCTCGGACAATCGCTACGCGCTGCGCTGGCCACAGCCGGGGTTCGGCGGTGAGAACGGCCGTGGCGACGACGCCGTGCAGGCACTGGTCGGGCCGATGGATTTCCAGGGTCCGCGCTCGCGGATCGATGCCTCCGAGATGCTGGCCCACCAGCGCGAGGCCCGGGCCGAGGCCCAGTTTCTGCGCGTCGACGGAACCGACCTGATGCCGACGCGCGGCATCGAGCTCGGCGAATTCCGCGCACTGATCTCCGACGGCCTGGTCAACGAGGACGGCGCACTGCAGGCACGTGAACGCCGACGGGCCGCGACGCTGCGCCAGGCACTGGACGAGGCCGACCGCGACGGCGACGGCTGATCCGGAGAGCAACCGGGCCGGCCGCCGGACCGGGTCAATCGACGATCCGGTAGCAGGGTTCGTAGGCGGTCTGGCCGGGAAGCTTCATCCGGTCCTGGCGAACGAAGCGCTTCAGCAGGCGATCCAGTGCCTGCATGATCTCCGGCTCACCGCGAATCTCGAACGGCCCGTGCTCCCGGATCCGGCGAATGCCGTCGGCCTTGACGTTGCCAGAGACGATTCCCGAGAACACCCGGCGCAGGTTGGCCGCCAGCTCGTGATTCGGCAGATCGCGCGCAACCGGCAGGTTGGCCATCGCTTCGTGGGTCGGATCGAACGGGCGCTGGAACTCATCGTCGATATGCAGCAACCAGTTGTAATAGAACGCGTCCTGGGTCTCGACGCGATAGTCCCGCACTCGACCGAGCCCGGACTTCATGATCGATGATACGGTTTCCGGGTCGTCGATGACGATCTCGTAGCGCTTCCGCGCCTCGTCGCCCAGCGTCAGCCCGACGAAGGCATCGATCTCTTCGAAGTAGTCGGCCGATTCGGCCGGTCCGGTGAGCACCAGCGGGAACGGCTGCGCGTCGTTCTTCGGGTTCAGCAGCACGCCGAGCAGGAACAGGATTTCTTCGGCCGTGCCGACCCCGCCCGGGAAGACCACCACCCCGTGGCCGAGACGGACGAAGGCCTCGAGCCGCTTCTCGATGTCCGGAAGGATCACCAGTTCGTTGACGATGGGGTTCGGCGACTCCGCAGCGATGATGCCCGGTTCGGTCACGCCGACGTAGCGGCCCGGCAGAACACGCTGTTTGGCATGCCCGATCGTCGCACCCTTCATCGGCCCCTTCATCGCGCCCGGCCCGCAGCCGGTACAGATGTCGATGCCGCGCAGACCGAGCTGGTAGCCGACTTTCTTGGTGTAGTCGTACTCGAATCCGGGAATCGAATGCCCACCCCAGCAGACCACCAGGTTCGGATCGCGCCCGGTGTCGAGCAGGTGGGCGTTGCGGGCGATCTCGAACACCGTGTTGGTCAGCCCTTCGGACGTACCCTGGTCGAAGTACGGGTTCGGGCGGATTTCGGTGTGGAAATAGACGATGTCGCGGACCACCGCCGATAGCTGTTCGCGGATTCCGCGGATCATCTCGCCGTCGACGAACGCGCAGCCTGGCGCGTTTTCGAGATCGAGGCGGATGCCGCGATTGACCTGGGCGACGCGGATGGAGAAATCGCTGAATCGTGCCAGCATGGCCTCGGCATCGTCGCCGAGGTTGCCGCTGTTGAGCACCGCCAGCGCACATCGGCGCAGAAGGTCGCCGACGTCCTGCGTGGCGTCGGACAGGCGTGTGACCTCCTCGCGCGACAGGATGTTCAGCGATCCGGATGGATAGACGTGGGTGGAATGCTTGTGATCGGCGCACCCGTTGCGCCGGCGGCTCTGGTGTTGGGTCATTCGTGGTCCTTCGATTCTCGTAATGCGTGACCCCGACGCGTGCGGGCCGGTCAGTGTACGGATTCGGGAAGAAAAAGAAAGGGGTCGGCACTGGCGGGCGGACAAAGGGCGGCAGAGAGGGGTTCGGGGGTCAGTTGTCAGTTGTCAGTTGTCAGTTGTCAGTTGTCAGTTGCCGGTCGCCGGTTGCCGGTTGCCGGTTGCCGGTTTTCAGTTTCCGGGGACGGGGCTTCTGGGTCTTGCCGATCAAGGCGGCGGTCGCCTAGTGGGCCATCCACTGAAAAGAAAGGGCCCGCCGATCGCTCGGCGGGCCCTCGAAGGTCGCTGCAATCGGCGGCCCGGGGCCGGCGATTGCCGCTGGGTTGCGTCTCAGAAGTCGTAACGCAGCGTCAGGCGGATTTCGTAGACGGAGTTCGGACGGCTGGTGAAGACCGTCGGATCATCGTCGAAATCGGTGAAGCGGTACAGGCAGTCGGTGGCCTGCTGGCAACTGGTGCGCGGCGCATCGCCTTCCAGGGCGGTCGCCCCGTCGATGCCGTTGGCGGCCACGTCTGCGGCCGAGACCAGGTCGGCACGCACGATGTTGGCCTGGCCGAAGCTCGGACCGTTGGTGAACTTGCCCCAGTCGTCGTTGAGAAGGTTCAGGAAGTTCTCGATGTCGAGAATCAGCTTGAACCGGTTCTGGCCGACCAGGCGGTCGAAGCCCGGAATGCCCGGAAGTTCCTGCTGGAACCGCAGGTCCCAGATATTGTTCCAGTTATCCGAGGTCAGCGAGTAGGGATCGAGGATGCCGCCGACCGGGATGTCGTTTTCTTCGACGTAGTTGAAGAAGCCGGCGACGTCGAAGTCCGAACCGTAGACGACGCGCGGGTCGTTGCCCGGGGTCGGGATGTACAGCGGACGGTTGTCGAACGGGCTCTCGCCCTGGCCGGCGCGACCGAACAGTGCATTGTCGCGGCCGACGTCGAAGGTGGCGCCGAAAACATCGCCCTTGAACACGCGGCCGAACACGTCGACGCGGGTCAGCAGGTCGCCGAAGAAGTCGTTCTGGTAGCCGAAGTTGAACTTGAACGAGTGCTCGATCTGGAACGGCGAGGTGCGCGGTGCCGGATTGTTCTGATCCAGCGTGTACTGGCCACGCCAGTTCGAGATACCGCGCGACGAGGTCCCTTCGGAAATGACTTCGGCGTCGGTGTAGGCATAGCTGACGTCGAAGTTGAAGCCCGAGTCGAAGGCCTTGGCCAGCGCGACGGTGAAGGTGTTGCTCTCGGCGCCGTCGGCGTTGCCCAGCTGGGTCAGGTTGTTGATGCCCAGGTCGTCCAGGTCGGCGTAGATCACGCGGCCGTCCGGAGCGACCCCGGTCGGCTGGGTTTCAGCCAGCTGGGTCTGGGCCAGGTTGCGCCAGACGAAACCGTCGTTGACCTTGGTGTACAGGTACTGGGCAGTGAAGCGGTAGTTGTCGCCGAGGTCCATGCCGAACACGTTGTTCAGGTCGAAGCCCTGCTCGAAGCGCAGCGAGGCCTTCCAGTCCGACGGCGTCTCGAAGTCTTCGGCGATGTAGTCGATCGGCACAGCGGTTCCCTGAGCGACGGCATCCTGAAGCTCCTGCGGCACGTTGCCGATATCGACGTTGGTGGCGTCGAAGGTCTGCGCGAAGAACGTGGCGCTCTGGAACGCGTTGGACACCCAGACTTCCGGGTTGCCGCCGGAGAACAGGCCGAAGCCACCGGACAACGTGGTGCGGGCTGCCGGCGTCCACAGGAAGCCGACGCGCGGCAGGAACAGCGAGTTGCCGTCCAGGTTGCTGGACGTGTTGACGCCATAGGCGTTGTTGATGGCGTTGCTGAAGGCCGGCCGGTCGTCCTGCAGGAAGCGCTCGTAGCGAACGCCCGCGCTCAGCTCGAAGTCCGGCGCGATCTGCCAGCGATCCTGGACGAAGAACGCGATCTGGTCGTATCCCCAGGCCGCGGCGCCGTCGTTGGCGTTGTTGCTCGTGACGTTCTCGTAGCGAACGCGGCCCGGCGTCCGGTTGACGAACTCGTCGAAGTTGTTGAACGTGAATTCACCGTTGGAGCGCGGCACGAACAGGTTGAACAATTCGTACTGCTCGTAGTCGACGCCGAAAGTCAGGACGTGGTCGCCGGCGAAGTACTCACCGGACAGCAGGATGTCCAGGCGCTCGTCGTCGAACGCGTTTGCGTGGCGGAAACGATCGCAGCCGAGGGTGAAGCTGACTTCGTCATCGCCGAGCAGCCCTTCCAGCGGGCTGCCGGCCACGGCGTCGGCGTTCCAGTCGTCGAAGGTGATCTGGCCGAATCCGCGACCGACGCGGCAGTTCTGGCCGCGAACCTTTTCGACGTAGTTGACGCGAAGGCTGGTCGAAAAGTTGTAGGACCAATCGCTGAACAGCTGCAGCGTATAGGCATCGATCTCGTTCGGGACGTCGTACCAGGCACCGGTGAACTCATCGGCACCGACCGAGGTGTCGGTTTCCTGGGTGTTCTGGTAAGTGAACGACGCGCGATGGTCGTAGTTGATGTTCCAGTCCACCTTGGCCAGCGTACGCTCGGAGGTCTCCGGCACGTTGGCGACCTGCGGACGACCGCCCGGATCGAAACCGTAAACCTGCTGGGTGATTTCCCGAACCGCGTTGAAGAAGGCCGGGTCGACTCCGTTGTTCAGATCGAACTGCTGGAAGTCCACCGGCGCAGCGTTCTCGTATTCATCGTAGGACAGGAAGAAAAACAGCTTGTCCTTGAGGATCGGACCGCCGAGGGTCACGCCGTATTCCTTCTCTTCGAAGTTGCCCGGATCGAAGCTGCCGCCGTCGAAGTCGGTACCGACGAAGCTGTCATCGTTGTAGGCGTAGAAGACCGAACCATCCCATTCGTTGGTGCCGGACTTGGTGACCACGTCGATCAGGCCGCCGCGGAAGTCTGCGGCAAGCACCGAGTAATCGGCCGCGACCAGGCTGGCCGACTCGATGGCGTCCAGGTTGATCGGCGAGCGCGCGGTCGCGTAGGTGCCGGAGCTCAGGCCGAAGTCGTCGGTCTGGGCCGCGCCGTCGATGGTGAACGCGTTGAAGCGCGGGTTGACGCCGCCGACCGACAAGTTGCCGACGCCGTCGGACTGGGCCAGCGGATCGCGCAGCAACGTGCGGACGACATCGCGGTCGGTCGCCGGCTGGTTAGCGATATCGGCGGCGGAATAGGTCGAACCCACGCCGTTGTTCAGCTCGGCGGCCTGCGAAATGATCGCGCCGGTCACCCGGACGGCTTCCAGGTCGGCTGCAGCCTCGGCCAGCGTGAATCGGAACGGATCCTGTGCGCCCGGATCCAGGAACACGCCCTCGAGCCGCTGTACCTGGTAGCCGTCTGCGGTCACCGTGATGTTATAGGGACCACCAACGCGCAGACCGCCCTGGAAGAACTGGCCCGTCGGACTGGTCTCGGCCCGCGAAACGGAGTTCGACGGCATGTGGATGATCTCGACCGCAGCGCCCTGGATCGGCGTGCCGTCCTCGGAGATGATCTGGCCGCGCAAGTTGGACGACGTGGTCTGTGCCGTCGCCGTCGAAACGGCAAGGACACTCACGGCGAACAACACGAACAGCGCGCGCAGGCTGTGCGTAAGGCTCGTGGGTTTCATGCAGACAAACTCCAGGTGGAAATGGATGGTTAACGTCGGACGTCCCCGGGGTACACGGATCCGGCCGCACCTCAAGAACAGGTGCACGGTACGGAGTCTCCGTGACATCCCGATTACAGGATTTTAACGAATCCGAACGCCGGAACGCACGCGAATTCGATCGAAAATCGGCCATTTCACCGATTAATTTCGCGCCACTTCGCCGATTTCGACCCAACGGTTGCCAGCCCGGACAAGTCGGTTTATACTTCCGCGCTTCGTTCGGGGTGTAGCTCAGCCTGGTAGAGCACTGTCTTCGGGAGGCAGGGGCCGGAGGTTCGAATCCTCTCACCCCGACCACGATGAACTCGAGGTTCGCGGTCCCGGCGCGAACCGATCGTTGAACGGCACCGTTGCGGGTGCCGTTTTTCGTTTCGGATCATAGCCTTGCGCTCGACGAACGCAGCTCGGGCATCAGGTCTCTGCCGCGGCGAATGCCTCGCGGGTCAGGTTTTCCGGGGCGCCGCCGCGCCGGACGGCCACGTCGTCCTCGATCCGGATGCCGCCGTACGGAACCAGGGCTTCGATCGCGTCCCAGTCGAACCGGTCGCGGAGCCCGCCTTCGCGCAGATCGGCCAGCAGGCTCGGGATGAAGTACAGGCCCGGCTCGACGGTGACCACGTTGCCGGCCTCCAGCGTTCGAGTCAGGCGAAGGAAGGGATGGGCGTCGGGCGGCGGCAGTTCGCGGCCGTCCGGCGCGACTCGGCCGGCCACGTCGTGGACCTGCACACCGAGATGGTGGCCGAGTCCGTGCGGATAGAACCGACTCGTCACCCGCGCCTCGATCATCGCATCGACCGACATCCGGACGATCCCGGCATCGTGCAGGATCTGCGCCACGCCGCGGTGGGCTTCCTCGTGCAGCATCACGTAGTCCATGCCCGGCTGCATCCGCGCGACCAGGCGCTGCTGCAGGGCGTCCATTTCCTCCAGCAGGTCGGCGAACACGCCGTCGGCCGAGCGGACCCAGGTCCGGGTGATGTCCGAGGCCAGCCCGTGGCAGTCGGCGCCGGCGTCGATCAGGAAGGTGCGGTGTTCGGCGGGCGTGACGGCGTCGCGCAGCTGGTAGTGGAGAACGGCCGCGTGCTCGTTCAGCCCCACGATGCTGTTGTACGGCAGATCGTTCGGATCGTGCGCGGCAGCCTCCAGGTAGGCGAGGTGGATGTGCAGCTCCGAACCGCCGCGGTCGAACGCGTTCCGGGCCGCGCGGTGACCGGCGACGGCACGCCGGCTGGCCGCTCGGAGACAGTCCAGCTGCCAGTCCGTCTTGACGGTCCGGTCTTCGTCGAGCCCGCGCAACAGCGGCCCCGGGTTGAGGTCGGCATGCCGACCGAGTTCCGGAAAATCGAGCGGATCGGCGATCAGCGCAGTGGCCTTTTCGACCTCGAGCAGGTGCGCCCAGCCCGCGCTTCCGGTGACGACCTCGATGTCGTAGTGGTCCGCCCACCAGGGCTCCGGCGGCGACGGCGGCGCGTGCCAGAAGTCGTCGGGCTCGCACAGCCAGAGCCTGGGCCGGCGACCCGGCGCGATCTCGAGCAGACAGTCGGCATGCGTCGGCAGCGGCAGCCAGTGGACGAAATGTCCGTGCGCGCGGAACGGCGCGTGATAGTCGTCCTGGAACCGCGGACGGGACCGGCCGCTGTGGATCAGCAGGCGATCGTAGCCGGCCTCGCCGATCCGTTGGATGGCCTTTTCCATCAGGGATTCGACATGGTCGGCGTAGTGCCGCGTCGGCGGCAGGAAATCGGGGCGGGAGCTCATGGCGTTGAACCGGATTCGTTAGACTGAATCCCGGCAGTGTAGCAAGCTCGCGTGCTGCCTCGGACCCAGTCGAAAACGCCCCAACACGGCCCACGGAAACCGCATGTCCCTGATCCTGTACAACACGCTGAACCGACGCAAGGAACCCTTCGAACCACAGGACCCTCAGCGGGTAACGATGTATGCCTGCGGGCCGACGGTGTACAACTACGCGCACATCGGCAACGCGCGCCCGGCGGTGATCTTCGACCTGCTGCATCGCCTGCTCCGGCGGCAGTTCGGCGACGACCACGTGGTCTACGCCCGCAACATCACCGATGTGGATGACAAGATCAACGCCGCCGCTCACGAGCAGGGCATCGAGATCGGCGAGATCACGGAGCGCTTTACCGAGGCGTACCGCGCCGACATGGCCGCGCTGGGCGTGGGCCCTCCTACCGTCGAGCCGCGTGCGACCGATCACATCGACGAGATCATCGCGATGATCGAGCAGCTGATCGAACGCGGCCACGCTTATGCCGCCGAAGGCCACGTCCTGTTCGATGTAGGCACCTTCGAGGACTACGGCGCCCTGTCCCGCCGGGATCGGCGCGAAATGATCGCCGGCGCGCGGGTCGAGGTCGCCCCGTACAAGAGGAACCCGGGCGACTTCGTGCTGTGGAAGCCGTCCGACGATACCCAGCCCGGATGGGACAGCCCCTGGGGTCGCGGTCGGCCGGGCTGGCACATCGAGTGCTCGGCGATGAGCGCAGCGCACCTCGGCGAGGTCATCGACATCCACGCCGGTGGCCAGGACCTGGTGTTCCCGCACCACGAGAACGAAGTGGCCCAGAGCCGCTGCTGCCACGGTCGGGAGACCTTCGCCCGGTACTGGCTGCACAACGGCTTCGTGACCGTCGAGAAACGCAAGATGTCCAAGAGCCTCGGCAACACGCAGATCGTGCACGACCTGCTCGAGCACTGGCCGGGCGAGGCGATGCGCTACCTGCTGCTCTCGGCCCACTACCGTCAGCCGCTGGACTGGTCCGAGGCAGCGCTGACCCAGGCCGTCACGACGCTCGATCGGCTCTATCGAACGCTCGCCGAAAGCGGTGCAACGACGAACGGCAGCGTAGACCCGGCGGTGCTCGACGCGCTGCACGACGACCTGAACACGCCGGCCGCGCTGGCCGAAATCAATCGGCTGGCCCGGGAAACCGCGCAGGTCGGCGACCCGGAAGCGCGCGCGGAACACGGCGCCGTCCTGCGCGAATCGGCCGCAGTACTGGGCCTGCTGCAGGACCCGGATGCCTGGAACGCGGCGCGCAGGTCCGACGACCAGGTCGACGCCGAGGCCGTCGAGGCGTTGATCGAGCAGCGCAACGCCGCGCGCCGGACACGCGACTTCGCCACCGCCGACCGGATCCGCGACGAACTCGCCGCGCAGGGCATCGAGCTGGAAGACGGCCCGGACGGAACGCGCTGGCAGGTCCGCGCCGGGGGTTCGGCATGACCCCGGCGGCGGAAGAACAGCAGGCGATCATCGGCGAGTTCGAACTGTTCGACGACTGGCTGGACCGCTACCAGTACATCATCGATCTCGGCAGGAAGCTGGAACCGCTGGCGCCGGAGGAACAGCGGGACGAGGCCCTGCTCGACGGCTGCCAGTCGCAGGTCTGGCTGGTCGCCGAGGGCGATACCGACCGGATGGTCTTCCGCGCCAACAGCGATGCCGCGATCGTCTCCGGCCTGATCTTTCTCGTGCTGCGCGTCTACTCCGGGCGCAGCGCACAGGAAATCGTCGACACCCCGCCCGACTTCGTCGACGCCATCGGTTTGAGCCAGCACCTCTCGCAGACCCGCGCCAACGGCCTGGCCAGCATGCTGGGCGCGATCAAGGCCCGCGCGCGGCAAGCGCTCATTGATAGGGGCGAGGGGAAAGGGGCGAGGGGCTAGTTCGGCAGGGCTTGGCTCACGCGCGCACGCCCCCGCCCCTGACGTCGAGCACTCGCCCCTCGTCCCTCGCCCCTAGTCCCGTCCCTCATTCCAAAAAAAGGGCCCGCACGCGGCGGGCCCTCGAGTCGGTCAGGTTGCAGCCGAACGTCAGAGCCGCTCGATCACCGAAATCACGACGCGCCGGTTCATGCGTCGGTTTTCAGGAGACGTGTTCGGCACCTTCGGACGCGATTCGCCGTAGCCGGCGACCTGCATCCGGTCGCGCGAGACGCCCTGGGCGGCCAGGTAGTCGGCCACCGACTGTGCACGGCGCTCCGACAGGCCCTGGTTGTAGGCTTCGGGCCCGACGCTGTCGGTGTGGCCGGCGATCTCGACCAGCAGGATGTCCTCGGCTGCGTCCATGATGTCGACGACCTGATTCAGCTCGGCCTCGGCTTCGGACAGCAGTACCGCCGAGTCGAATTCGAAAGTGACTTCGGCATCCAGTTCGAGGATGACCTCGGGTTCCGGGACCGGCGGCGGCGGGGCTGGAGCGGGTTCCGGTTCCGGGGCGGCCCGCATCGGCTCGGGCTCGGGCGGCGGGGCCGGTGGCGCCGGCGGCTGACCGAACTTGTAGCTCAGGCCGGCCGAGATGATCACGTCCCAGAAGCCGTCGTCGGTATCGAAGGTTGCGCGGTCGTTGTCGTAGCGAGCTTCGAACTGTGTGCGCAGTGCCCAGTGATCACCGAAATCGGCGGTGGCACCGAGCCCGACCGAGGCAAACGCGTCGCGGCCGTCGTCGAGGAAGTTGTCGTGCTCCTGGATGCCGACCCCGGCCATCAGGAACGGATGCCAGCGGTCGAAGTCGCCCCAGTAGTAGCGACCGAACAGGCCGTAGCCGAATTTCTCGAACGACGAGCTGGCGCCGGCCGGGACGGTGATGCCGTCGAACTCGGACTCGTAGGTATCGAGCTGGAGCTCGAGGCTGAAGTTCGGCGAAAAGAACCTGCCGATCGACACGCCGAGATACGGCCAGTCTTCGTCGGCCAGTCGGTCGTTGTCGACAATGGTCGCGCCACCCGATACGGTGACGTACCACCGGTCGTCGTAGAACGTATCCTGCGCCAGCGCAGAGGTGCTCGCCAGCAGCGCGGCGGAAATGGCCAGGGCCAGACGTTTCATCGAAATTCTCCCTCAAAGCGTGCCGAATCGGGCGTCGAGCCCCGATCATAAACGAAATCGTATGGGCTGCGCGACCGTCAGCGGCTGTCGCGCATCTGCTTCTGCTTCAATTCCCACCGCTCCTGCGCATCCAGGCACAGCGTGGCGATCGGACGGGCCTCGAGGCGAGCCAGGCCGATCTCCTCGCCGGTTTCCTCGCAGAAGCCGTAACTGTTGTCGTCGATCCGCGCCAGCGCCTGATCGATCTTGCCCAGCAGCTTGCGGTACCGGTCACGGGTGCGCAGCTCGAGACTGTTCTCGGTCTCTCGCGAGGCGCGTTCGGCCTCGTCGCCGACATCCCGGACCTCGCCGCGCAGGTTGTTGATCGTTTCCTGTGATTCGTCGATCAGGTCCTGACGCCAAGCCAGCAGCTTCTGGCGGAAATATTCCAGCTGCTTGGCGTTCATGTATTCTTCTTTCTCGGACGGCCGATAGTTCTTCGGCAGTTTCACTCGGTCGGTTGGCATGGATTCATCCCGATGGTCGGCCGGATCGTCGGCCAGCGCAGTGACAAACCCGCGATTATATACCTCGTTCCGCACTCGGACACAATGGTGATGCAACGGCTCTTGATCGGCCTCATCCATCTCTACCGACGCACGCTGTCGCCGCTGATCGGCCAGCAGTGCCGCTTCACGCCCAGCTGTTCGCGATACACCGAGGAGGCGATCGAGCTCTACGGCGCGGGCCGCGGGAGCTGGATGGGCTTCAAACGCATCCTGCGCTGCCAGCCCTTGTGTGCAGGCGGGCACGACCCGGTGCCCGGCAGCGAACGCGAAGCGGCGCTTCACGAGAACCTCGCCGAGGCCGGCCACGACGGACCCCGAGACGGCAACGACCTCGAACGGTCGGTCGAGCCGGGCGATCCTCGGCGGTGAGCTGGCTGACCCGGAGACTGGATCACCTGGCCAGCGCCGCGTTCGGGGGTGCCGGAGGCATCTCCTTGTCGCAGGCACCGGCATTCACCCAGGCCTACCTGCAGCGCCTCGGCGGCCACGTCGACGAAGCGCGCCGAACCGTCGAACAGGTCACCGCCGGCGAGTTGCTGCCCTGGCTCGCGCCCGAAGGCCGTACCACTGCGGTGGCCGAACTGCAGCAGCGGCTCGACGAATTGCTTGCTCTCCAGCAACGGATCCAGGACGCGCCGGATCTGCTGCGCCCCCTGGCGCTGCTGCGTCACGGCGAGTGGTCCATCGCCGAGCGCGCGGCCGGCGATTTCGTGCCGGCAATCCCGCTGGACATCGCGTCGCTGACCTGGACCGGCATCGGGATCGTGGTGGCGGTGGTGCTGTACGAACTGGTCTGCCGGGCGCCGATCAGCGCGTGGCGCTGGCGAGCGCGGCGACGCGCCGACGCCGGCCGACCCGCCGGTGCGGAGACTAGACTGAAACGATGACGAACACGCCGGCGAAGGTCAGCACGACGCCGGCGATCCGTCGCCCGCTCAGCGGCTCTTTCAGCACCCACCACGAGAACAGCACGATGAAGGCCGCAGCCGTTTCGTTGAGCACCGAGGCAATCGACGCATCGGTCAACCGGTAGCCGGCCAGCCACAGAATCATCGACAGGTACGTGCCCAGGAACGAGGCCAGGATCACCGTCGGCCACGGCTGCGGCTGACGGTAGCGCGCCATCACCCGCCGTCCGCTGCCGGCCACGCCGACCAGCGCCAGCATGGCGACCGTGCCGGCAGCCAGCCGCAGCGCCACGGTCCAGAAGAAGTCGTCGCCTTCCAGCACCGGCTTGACCATCACCACGCCGATCGCCATCAGCAGCACCGCGCCGGCGCCGTAGGCGACGCCGAGTTTCAGCGCTCGCATGGTGATGTCCATCCGGTTCGTGCGCCAGGTGACCAGCAGGATGCCGCCGAGGACCAGCACGAATCCGGCCAGCTGCCAGAGCGCCAGCACCTCACCGAGAAAAAGGATCGACAGCAGGATCACGAACGGGCTGTAGAGGCTGGCGGTCACGCCGGTCCGGGCCGCGCCCATCAGGTTCAGGGCGCGCAGGTACCAGGTGTCGGCCACCGCGATGCCGACCACCCCGGACACCGCAACGATCACCCACTGCGAAGGCGTATAGGTGGGCAGCGAAAGCCCCTCGGTAAGCAGAACGGTGGGCACCAGCAGGGCCAGTCCAAGCAGGTTCTTGAACAGATTGAGCTCGAAGGCCGGCAGCGTTTCGCCGGAGCGCCGGAACAGCACCACCGCCATCGCCCAGGCCGCCGCGCAGGCGACCGAAAAGAATTCACCCATGGCCGGACTCCGCCTTGCGCCCTGCCCGGCGGGCCACCCACCACCACGGGGCCAGCATGACCACCGCGATCGCGACCTTCACGCCGTAGTCGCCGATCGCCAGGGTGACCCAGGGCATCGTCGTTCCGGCAAAGGCCAGCGCGAAGAACAGCGCAGTATCGACCGCCGAACCGACCACCGAGGAAAACAGCGGTGGCTGCCACCAGGCGCGGCCGCGCAGCCGGTCGAAGACCGCCACGTCGAGCAGCTGCGAGACGAGGAATGCGGTGCCGGAGGCCAGTGCGATGCGGGGGGTGGCCAGTACCGCGGAGAGCAGGACCGCCAGCGCGAAGCCGGCCCAGACCACTCGCCGGGCGGCCATCGGCCCGCGAAGGCGGTTGGTCAGATCGGTGACGAAGTAGCTGATCGGGTAGGTCAGCGCGCCCCAGGTCAGCCAGTCGTTGACCGGATACTGAACCAGCACGTTGGCGCTGGCGACGATGAGCATCATCGCCGCGGTCATGGCCAGCATCAGCTTCATGCGTCCGGGTCCGCCGGGCGATCGATCAAAGCAGCGGTGACTGGATCGGGATCGAGGTCGGCGCGAGCGGCCGAGCGCGAACCCGGGCGCGGCAGGTTGTCGGCCGCGCGGTAGGAGAAGACCACCGAAAGTTTGCGCCGATCGGTGCGGTTGGCGCCGGCGGCATGCAGCAGGCCGGCGTGAAACAACAGCACGTCGCCCTGCTCCAGGTCGATCTGGACGGCGCGGTCCAGCCACGCACGATTGGGCGCCGCGTCGGTGCGGAAGAAACGCTGGTCGTCGAAACTTTCCGGCTCGAACGCGGCGCGATGCGAACCGGGAATGACGCGCATGCCGCCGTTGCCTTCGGCTTCGACACCGAGCGCCGTCCAGGCGTTGATCAGTTCCGGGCGCTCGAAGGCCCAGTAGCGCAGATCCTGGTGCCAGCCGGTTGCGCTGGAAAACGCCGGCAGCTTGGTCATCACGCAGTTGTGGTGGGCGCGGACGACACGGATGGATTCAGCTTCCAGCAGCGCCCGGAGCCGGGCAACCAGCATCGGATCGCAGGCCCAATCCAAGAAGACCGGATCCAGCGCCAGCGCATCGAGCAGCCGGCGGATCGTATCGCTGCCGGGCGCGTTCTCACGGGGCGCACCGGGATAGCCGACCTCGCTTTCCAGTTCGAACGGCCGGCGGCGCCGGACCAGGGCGGCCTCGGCCACCTCTCGCATCGCATCGACGCGTTCAGGCGGGCATGCCTGCCGGGCAATCCAGAAGCCGTCCCGGCGGAACTGCTGCAGAATCGATTCGTCCATGCGCGGTTCGGCCTCGGGCCCCGGGCTGCAGGGCGTTGGATCACTTCGGGAATCGACGTCGACCGGGTGGCCGTGCCCGCCCGGACTTCGGCGTGGATCCGACCGGCGGCCGGCGAGGCGGCCCGGCAGAACCCCGTCCCGACGAGTGTCTGGACAGTGGTTCGAATCCCACTACACTAGGAGTCGGCATTCTATCACCAGGGAACGATGACGCCGCTGCTTACGCTGGGACTTGCGCTGCTGATCGCCGCACTGCTGTGGCGGTTCTGGCCGGCGCCGTTCGCGATCGCCTTCCGGGCGCTCGATCGACGGCATGGCCGGCTCCGGTCCTGCCGCGTCAGCACGGGATCGATCGATTGGCACATGCTCGAGGGCGGGCGCGGCGAAACGCTGGTGCTGCTGCACGGTTTCAACGCCGACGCCGACCACTTCAACCGGGTCGCACGGCATCTCAGCCGCCACTTCCGCGTTCTTGCGCCCGACCTGCCGGGCTTCGGAGAGACCCGCGTCGACGACCCGCCGGACTATCGGATCAGCGCTCAGGCCGAGCAGGTGCTGGCCTGGATGGACGAGCTCGGCATCCAGCAGTGCTATCTGGGTGGCAGTTCGATGGGCGGCTATATCGCCACCGAAATCGCCCGCCAGACCCCCGACCGGGTTCGCGCGCTGTGGCTGCTGGCGCCAGGCGGTGTGCTCGAAGCGCCGCATTCGCCACTGTTCCAGGAAATCGCCGAGGAACGGCACAACCCGCTGGTGGTGCGGGACGCCCATGACTTCCGTCGGCTGATCGACTACTGCTTCGTGCATCCACCGTGGATTCCGGGGCCATTGATGCGCTACCTGGCCGCGCGGGCAGAGCGCCGCACGATCGAGCACCAGCGCGCGTTCGACGCGATCCGTTACGACTCCGAGCCGCTGGATGTCCTTGCCGATGGGCTGGCGACGCCGGCGCTGATCGTCTGGGGCCGCTCCGACCAGGTCCTCAATCCGGCCGGCGCCGCGATCCTGGAACGCGTCATGCCGAACGCCGAGGTGCTGCTGCTGCCCGATACCGGCCACCTGCCGATGCTGGAGAATGCCTGCACCGTGGCCGAGGCGTGGATCAGCTATACCGACAAACGGGCCCGCGACCGCCTCGAGTCCTGATCGCCTGCCCTGATCGCCTGCGCCCCTCGGCAGCCGCCGGATTCCGCGCTAGAATGCGGATCTGCATCGAAATGAGGATCGGGGGACGATGGCAAAGACCAGACTGTCCGCCGGTCAGCTTCGCTGGAACGTCCGGCCGGAACTTCTCCGGGACCTCGACACCGACGAGGCACCGATCGCGATCGGCAGCCATGCCGCGATCGCTGCGCTGGGCAGCGCGCTGCGCGGCAACGACGGCGACCAACCCCACCTGTTCCTGCGCGGGCGGCCGGGCAGTGGTCGGCGTCGACTCGTCGAGCGCGTCCTCGACCAGCGCCAGCCGCCTCCGGCCGACGGACACGACCTGGTCTACGTTTTCAACTTCGACCATCCGCACCAACCCCGCCTGATCGAACTTCCGCCCGGCATGGGCCGTCGGCTCCGGGCCGAGATGCGCCAGGTCATTCACTTCCTGCGCAATCAGCTGGAGCCCGCGCTCGAGGCGCGCCCGATCCGCAACCGGCTGCAGGCGCTTTCCGACCGTGCCGATGCAGAGATGCGCAAGATCACCGACCCGCTGGATGAACGGCTCAAGCCGCACGGCCTGGTGCTGGTGCGCGAAGAAGTCGGCCGGCTGGTCCGGCTGACGGTCCACGTCAGGCAGACCGGCCGGGTGATTTCGCAGGACGACCTGGCCAACCTGGTAGCCAAGGGCCAGGTAGATCGCGAGGAATATCGAACCATCCGCGAGGTCATCAGCGCCGAGCAGGACGAGCTCGCCCGGGTCACCACCCGGGTCAACGAGATCTGGCGCCGTGTCCAGGACCTCGGCGAACGGCTGGTCCGGACCGAGGCGCGCCGGCTGCTGGCGAGCCTGCTGCGCAGCGTCGACGAAACCTTCGAGCTCCAGGAGGTCTCGAACTATCTGAACGGCGTCATGGACGATGTGCTCGAGCACGGCGTCGGCGGCGGCCGGATCGGCGATCTGGACCTCGAGGGCCGCTACGGCGTCAACCTGCTGATGGCCGTCGATCCCGGTGGCGCGGCGCCAGTGGTGGTCGAACCGCACCCCAACGCACGCAACCTGTTCGGG
>CAZJSH010000007.1:0-57770 GCA_964548715.1 uncultured Halomonas sp.
CCTCCGGACGAGTCGTCGGCCCAGGCCAACAGGGCCAGCGACGACAGCGCCAGCAGGACCCAGGCCGGCCAGCGGCGTCGGACCCGATGAGCGGGACGGTCGGACAGCAGGGCAGGGATCACGGGCGTTCTCCTCGGTCGGTCGGGTGATGTCTTCGGGAAGTGTAGAGCACGTTCGGCACGATCGCGAACGCGCAGGTCGCGCATCTTGCGTACACTGGCGCGCAAATCGATTCGAGCGAAGGTTCCATGACGCCGACCATCACGCTTCTCTACGCCGGCCTGTCGGCGCTGATTCTCATTGGCCTCTCGCTGCAGGTCGTAGCGCTGCGTCGAAAGCACCAGGTCGGGATCGGCACGGGGTCGATCAATACGCTCGAGCGCGCCGTGCGGGCCCAGGCCAATTTCACCGAGTACGTTCCGCTGTCCCTGCTCGCGCTTGCGCTGCTGGAAATCAACGGTCTGGCCGGCTGGGCCGTGCACGCCTTCGGCGCCGTGCTGGTCCTGGCGCGCCTGCTTCATGCGCTCGGGCTCAACCGCTCGGCGGGCACGTCGATGGGCCGCCTGGTCGGCACGCTGCTGACCTGGTTGGTGCTGCTTGTCGCAGGCATCCTCGCCATCGTCATGGCGCTGGTTCAGCTGTCGGGCTGAGCCACGCCCGACCAGTACAGCGCGAACCAGATCTTCGGATCGACTGCGTCGCCGGCCGCGACGCGACCGAGCAGCCAATCGTGGACCCGGGAGCGGGGAACCCGGTGGACCGTGATGTCCTCACTGCCGTCGCCGCCGCCCTCGGAGACGCGTTCCAGCCCGCTGGCCCGGAAGAAGATCGCGCATTCGTCGGTCATTCCGGCCGAGGTCGGGCAGCGCATCAGTTCCTCGAAGTGGCCGGCGCGGTAGCCGGTTTCCTCCTCGAGTTCGCGAGCCGCGGCTTCGCGCTCCGGTTCGTCGGCGGCGTCGGGCTGGTCGCCGACCAGCCCGGCCGGCAGTTCGATGCAGCAGCGGGCGACAGGTTCACGGTACTGCTCGACCAGAAGCAGTTCGTCGTCGTCGGTCCAGGCGATCAGGACGACGACCGCCGGGTGGACGCGCGTGGCAAACTCCCAGCCGGCGCGCTCGACCAGTCGCAGATAGCGACCGGAATGCAGAATTTCGGGGTCGTCGGTCATCGTCGGGTCCCGGATCGATCCTGAACGGTCGGTACTGATCGGTACATGCCAGGAACATTGTCGCACGCGAAGTGTCGCAGCATCGTCCGCAGCCGCCCGTACGGGCAGGCTGCTCCTGAATTCAAATCAACGAGGACGACCGTTGAACGCATCCAAGACTATCCAGATTCTCTTTGTCCTGTTCCTGCTGCTCGGAATCGCAGCGGCGAGCCCGGCACCGGCCCAGCTCGCCCCGACGGCAACCCCACCGAAGCCGCTCCAGGCGCTGGGGCCGGCCGGTTCGCAGGTCGAGATCGGTCGCTGGTTGACGCAGGCCGCGGCGGCCTACCAGCAGGGCGAGTACACCCAGTGGGTCCGAGCCCTGGAGCAGCTCCACGCGCTGCGCCCCTACAACGCCGATTTCATGCGGCAGCTGGTCGAAGGCTATGCCCGGATCGGCGACCGGTCGAGCGCGTTCAACATGATGTTGCGCATGCAGCAGCAGGGTCTGAGCGTGGACTGGTCCGAGGTCGAGGGACTGGCGTCGATCCAGCCGTATCCGCTGTACGGTCACCTGAGCCAATTGATGACCGAGGCCGCTCGGCCGTTCGGCAGCGCTGAAGTGGACGTCGAGATTCCCGGCGAGATCGCGATGCCGGAGGCGCTGGCCCACGACCCGAACACCGACCGGCTGTTCGTCGGCACCGTGCGCGACGGGCTCATCAAGGTCCACGGCCCGGACGGCGAGACCTTCGAGACCTTTGCATCGCCGGAGACCGTCGACGGCCTGATGGCGGTGTTCGACCTGGTCGCCGATCCGGCGCGGGGCCACCTGTGGGTGGCGACCGGCAGCACCAGCCAGTTCCGCGGCGCGACGTCGACCAACTTCGGCCGCACCTCGCTGATCCGCCTCGACCTCGCAACCGGCGAGAAGCAGGCCGAATTCCGCGTGCTGCCCGACGGCAAGCCGCATCTCCTCGGCGCCATGGCCCTGGCCGAGGACGGCACGATCTATGCTGCCGACAACTTGACGCCGTACGTCTATCGGCTGGCCCCCGGGGCCGAGCGCCCGGAAGTGATTCTCGGCAACCCGGTGTTCACGGGGCTGCGCGGCATCGCGCTGTCGCCGGATGCGACCAAGCTCTACGTCGCCGACTACGAACTCGGCGTATTCGTGTTCCAGACCGAGGGCGAGCGTCGCGGTCTGCCGCTGCCGGCTCCGGACACTCTGAACCTGGGTGGTATCGACGGCCTGTACCGCTGGGACAACAGTCTGGTCGCGATCCAGAACGGCATTGCGCCGCAGCGCGTGATCCGGTTGGACCTGGACGCCAGCGGAACGCGGGTGGAAAGCGTCGCGCCGCTGGTCGTGGCCGATCCCCGGTTCGACATTCCGACCTTCGGCACGCTGGTCGATGACGAGTTGCTGTTCCTGGCCTCGAGCCACTGGGACAAGGTCGCGGCCGATGGTCGACCGGCTGGCGGAGCGCTGCCGCCGGTGCCTGTGTTGCGATCGCCGGTCGACGAGGCGCAGAACCTCGTGGTCGGCCAGGAAATGCTCGAGCAGATGAAGCGACAGTACGAAGCCCAGCGCGCGCGCGAGGGCGCCTCGCCGCAAGGTTCCGACGAGGGCTGATCGCGCCCGGCGGCGTCAGCCGTCGCGCGCGAGGCGGTGCAGGCGCTGGCGCAGCGTCTGCCCGAAGCCCAGGCCGTCGAGCAGCGCGTCCATCGCGTCCGGGTCGGCCCGGCGGCGCTCGACGGCCGGGTCGGCCTCGACCCGCTCGATGACCGCCTCGAGGCCGGTCAGCTGCCGGGCCAGGCGCACCGTATCCTGGTGCGTGCGGAGCCGCGGAATCAGCGATTTCGCGCCGCGCAGCTTCAGGAACTGCAGCTCGTCGATGCGGGTAAACAGCGCGTCGAGCGACTCGAAGTGGTTCAACAGGGCTGCCGCGGTCTTCGGTCCGATGCCCGGTACGCCCGGAATGTTGTCGACCGCATCCCCGGTCAACGCCAGGAAGTCGGCGATCTGGTCCGGCCGCACGCCGAAGCGCTCGCGCACGCCCTCGGCATTCAGACGGTTGCGTCGGGCGTAATCCCACCAGGCGTCGTCGGGGCCGACTACCAGCTGCGCGAGATCCTTGTCGCCGGTGACCACGTGAACCGGGTGTCCCCGCTCGCGCCAGCATCCGGCCAGCGTGGCAATCAGGTCATCGGCTTCGAAGCGGCTGTCGACGTAGACCGGCAGGCCGAGGCTGCGGCTCAGATCCTTGCACCAGGCGAACTGTTGTTCCAGCTCCGGCGGCGCCGGCTCGCGATTGGCCTTGTACTCCGGATAGAGTTCGTTCCGGAACGACGAGGCCAGCGATTCGTCGAATGCGACCGCGACATGCCGTGAGGCCGTTTCCTCGAGGAATTCGCACAGGAACTTCGCGAAGCCGTAGACGGCATTGGTGGGCCGGCCCGATGCATCGCTGAACGCATCGGGCATGGAATACCAGGCGCGAAACACGTAGATGCTCGCGTCGATCAGGTGGACAGGGGGATTCGAAGCCGGCATCCGATCATTATGCCCGCCCCGACGGCGTTGTCGGCTGCTTCGCGCAGGCCCGGGTAGCGTGTCCGACAGTCAACTGGAGCCGCAGATGAACCCGGACAAGAGCAGAAACGCGAGCGGGCCCGGAGCGGCCCCTCCCGCGCGAACCGGATTCGGCGCCAAGGCCGGAGCCGATGATCCTCAAGCGAAGCCAGAGCGATGAGCGATACGATGAGCGATAAGCCGACGAGTTCGTTCCCCGGCGACGGGGCCGCGCTGGTGCAGGGCGCCAGCCGCGGCATCGGCCTGGAATTCGTGCGGATGCTGCTGGCCGGCGGCCGGTTCGAACGGGTCGTGGCGACCTGCCGCGATCCGGACGCCGCCGAGGCGCTGACCGCGATCGACGATCCGCGCCTGGTGGTCGTCGCACTCGACGTGACCGACGAGGCGTCGATTCGTGCCGCCGCGCAGACCGTCCGCGCACTGGCCGTGCCGATCCGGTTGTTGCTGAACGTGGCCGGGGTATTGCACGATGACATCGCGGCCCCGGAAAAGAAGCTCGAGGATCTCGACGCCGATGCCCTGCATCACGTCTTCGCGATCAACGCGATCGGCCCGGCACTGGTGCTCAAGGCCTTCCGTCCGTTGCTGGCCCGTCGCGGCCGGGTCGTGGTCGCGGCACTGTCGGCGCGGGTCGGATCGATCGGCGACAATCGCCTCGGCGGCTGGTATGCCTACCGCGCCTCCAAGGCCGCGCTGAACCAGTTGCTGCACACCGCGGCGATCGAGCTCGGCCGGCGCAATCGCAACGCGATCGTCATCGCGCTGCACCCGGGCACCACCGATACCGGTTTATCGCAACCCTTCCAGGCCAATGTGCCGGATGACCAGCTGTTCCCGACCGAGCGCTGCTGCCGCCAGTTGCTGGCGGTGATCGATGGCCTCGGCGAGGACGACAGCGGCGGCTTCCGCGCCTGGGACGGCGCGCCAATTGCCTGGTAGACCCGCGACGGGCGCGCGCCCGCCGTCCGGCCGGTCAGGACAGCGGGTCGCTTTCCGGGGGCGGCGTGGCGCGATCGGCCGGGCAGTGGAATGGCTCGGAGCCGCGGCGGCCGTGGTAGACGTACCCGGTGCCCTCGACCGACAAGTGAATCCAGACCCCGGGCACCAGTGCCTGGGTGTACATCATTCCCGGCTCCGGGCAGCCCATTGCGCCGTCGGACCAGGTGACCCAGCGTTGCTCGATGACCTCGACACGCTCTTCGGGCACCTCGAGCCGGCCGGCGAGGTCGGCCCGGGCCGACTCGACGGCGCGGGCCATCGGCCCGCTCGGCGAAGGCGATCCGTCCCGTGTTTCGGTCATCGGCGGCGGCTCGTCGGTGCAGGCGGCGAGCAGGAGCACGGCCGAGGCGGCCAGGATTCTTGGAACCATGCGGGTCTCCGAAAGGTCGGCATCAGGACGGTTTGTACACGGCCAGCGCGGCGACCGCAACGTAGATTCCCAGCGCCAGCAGGTAGACCAGGACCGCGCGCTCGCGGTTCTCGATGCGGAACGCGGCCAGGCCGACGACGATGTAGACCAGCACCAGCACCAGTTTCAGGCCGAGCCAGCCGGTGTCGAGCAGAGAATATCGATAGTGCAACCAGAGACCGACGCCGGAGGCGAGCAGCAGCGTGTCGACCAGGTGCGGACCGACCCGGATCAGCGGGTGGCTCAACGGCCGATCCAGCACGCGGCGGACGAAGCCGCGCAGCGCGAAGCCCAGCCCGCTGAATACGGCCAGCAGCAGGTGGAGCCCTTTCAGCAGCTCGATCGTGGGCATGGGGTGCTCGAAGGTCGGCGGAGGACGGAATTCTAGCCGAACCGGTTGCGGCCACCGGTCCGGTCCGGCGCGGCCAGGCCCACGCGCGGCGGCATCGTGGGACAATGATCGTCCCTGGCCCAGGACCTCTCCGTGATGCCGAGCGAAGCCGCCGCCCCCGATCCGGTTCTCGATGCGCAGGTCGACGAGATCGTCGATCGGGTCGGCACCCGGCTGGTCGTCGGGCTTCCGCTCGGGCTCGGCAAGCCCAATCGCCTGGTCAACGCGATCTACCGCCGCGCCTGTGCCGATCCGACGATCGATCTGGAGTTCGTGACCGCGCTGTCGCTGGACCCGCCGCGACCGGGGCACTGGCTCGAAGCCCGGCTGATGGACCCGATCGTCGAGCGGCTGTTCGGCGCCGATTATCCACGGCTGGACTACCTGGCCGACGCGCGCGCCGACCGCTTGCCGGCCAATGTCCGGATCACCGAGTTCTACTTCCAGTCCGGCGCGGCGCTGGGGAAACCAGCGTTGCAGCGGCACTACATTTCCGCCAACTACACCCACGTCGCGCGGGACCTGGTCGACCGCGGCGTCAACGTGGTCCTGCAGCTGGTCGCGCGAGACCCGGCCGGACGGCTGAGCCTGGCCTGCAACCCGGACGTCACGCTGGACCTGATGGCCCGCCTGGCCGACCGTCCCGACCATCGGGTCTTCGCGATCGGCCAGGTTCATCCCGAGCTGCCGTTCCTGCCCGGCGATGCCGTGGTCGACGCGGAGTTCTTCGATCGCCTGGTCGAGCACGATCCGGATCAGCGCCTGTTCGCGCTGCCGCGCGGGCCGGTCTCGATCCAGGATCACGCGGTCGGGTTCCACGCCTCGCGGCTGATCGAGGACGGCGGCACGCTGCAGATCGGCATCGGCAGCCTGTCCGACGCGCTGGTCCATGCGCTGATCCTGCGTCACCGGCGCAACGCGGATTACCGCGCGCTGATCGCCGACTCGCCGGCGGTCGACTCGGCCGCGCTCGGCGACGATGCGCCGTTCGAACGCGGACTCTACGGCGCCAGCGAGATGTTCATGGACGGCTTCATGCATCTCTACCGCGCCGGCGTCCTGAAGCGCGAGGTGTTCGACGACCTGACCACGATGCGCCGGGCCAACGCCGGCCTGGCCGGCGAGGACGCCGGCCGCGGCGCGCTCATGGACGGTGGGTTCTACCTCGGCAGCCGTTCGTTCTACGAATTTCTCGCCGCTCTCGACGACGACGAGCGCCAGCGATTCCGGATGCACGGGGTCGGCCGCATCAACCAGCTCTATGGCGGCCGCGAGACGCTGGAAATCGAGCAGCGCCGGCACGCGCGGTTCGTCAATACCTGCATGATGGTGACCGCGACCGGCGCGGCGGTCTCCGATGGCCTGGCCGACTACCAGGTGGTGTCCGGCGTCGGTGGGCAATACAACTTCGTGGCGATGGCGCACGCGATGGACGATGGTCGTTCGGTGCTGATGCTGCGCGCGACCCGCGAGAGTGCGGGTCGAACCACCTCGAACATCGTATGGCAGTACCCGCACATCACGATTCCGCGCCACCTGCGTGACCTCGTCGTGACCGAATACGGCATCGCCGAGCTGCGCGGGCGGACCGACGAGGAGTGCATCAAGGCGCTGCTGGCGATCTCCGATGCGCGCTTTCAGGACGAACTGGCCGAGCAGGCGCGCCGGGCCGGCAAGCTCGACCGGAACTGGCGCATTCCCGAGGCCTGGCGAGCCAACACGCCCGATGTGCTGGCGCGACGGTTCCGCGGCGTCCAGGGCGCGGTGCCGACCTACCCGTTCGGTAGCGATTTCAGCGACCACGAGCAGCGCCTGATTCCGGCACTGCAGTGGATCAAGGCGAGGTCGGGATCGAAGCTGTCCGTGCTGGTCGACGCCCTGCGCGGCGGACGCGGTGAACACTCGGCGCTGCTGGCCCGGCTGGGCCTCGAGTTGCCGGGTTCGCTGGGAGAGCGGATCATGGCCCGGCTGGTTTCCCGGGCTCTGGACGCGACCGCCGACGAACTACGCTGAGCCTTCTCGGTCGACGGCCGCCTCGTCGTCGGGTGCCTCGTCATCGGCATCACCCAGCGTGTCGCCCGGCGCGAACGCCAGCACGGTCCAGTCGGTGGCCGGCTCGAAGGCCTGTTCCTTGGAATACAGCCGGAACTGGCCGTCGGGGCCCAGCGCGCCGAGCAGGAGCCAGTCCTCGACCGGTTCGCCCATCCGTTCGGCCAGCTCGTCGAGGCCGTGCTCCTCGGTCAGGCGGGTGGCCTGGATCGTCCACCCCTCCTCGACGCACCGCTCCAGCGCCTCGAATCGGGCCTCTTCGTCGAAGGCGATCTGGCCCCGCTGTTCGACGTTCAGCTGTCGCGATTCGTGTTCGCCGGCCTCGTGGGTGGCCAGCTGGAAGGTACGGTGGCGGCCGAATTCATGGCCCAGGGCCTTGCAGACCAGCGCATTGTAGAAATCGTTGTCGGTCGCGCACAGCAGGTGGCCGAGGTGCTGGTCCTCGAGCTCGAGTTCGGCGTGCTCGGACAGGATTTCGCCGTAGTAGGTCTCGATGCCTTCCATGCGTGCCTGGCGCAGCCGGCTGAAGGAGCCGTCGACGATCATCACGTCGTAGTCGCGTTGTTTCAGCGTCGCGGCCAGCGCCACCGACCAGCGCGAGGCGCCGACGATCAGCAGGCCGTTGGCGTGTTTCGCGGCCAGGTCGAGCTTCTGTCCCAGCCAGCCGACCGTGAAGCCGTGCGCGAGGACGGTCACCAGGATCACCGCAAAGACCACCGGCAGCAGCAGCTCGGCGTCGGGATAGCCGGCGCCGACCAGGTCCGGGCCGAAGATGCCGGCCGTGGCCGCCGCCACGATGCCGCGTGGTGCCACCCAGGCCAGCAGCCAGCGATCCTCCTTCTCGAGCGGTGCGCCGATCGTCGACAACAGGATGGTGACCGGCCGGAGTACGAACAGCACCACCAGCAGGAACAGCACGATCCGGAGGTCGATCAGCGCCAGCTGGTCGAGGGTCAACTGGCTGGGAATGATGATGAACAGGACCGACAGCAGGATGACGGTGAGGTTTTCCTTGAACCGCTGCAGTTCGGCCCGCTCGCCGAGCTGGAGATTGCCGAGCACCACCCCCATCGCCGTGACCGACAGCAGTCCGGCTTCGTACTGGTAGGTGTTGCCGGCCCAGAACACGATCAGCACCAGTACCATCAGCATCGGCGGTTTCAGGTGTTCGGGGACCCAGCCGCGCCGGAACGCCAGGCCGGTGATCCAGCCGGCGGCCGCGCCCAGGCCGCCGGCCACGACCAGCGACGAACCCAGTGCGAAGGCAGTCTCGGCCAGCGTCTCGCCTTCCACGGTGAAGTACTGGAAGGCCAGCACCGCCAGCAGCACGCCGACCGGGTCGTTGACGATGCCCTCCCACTTCAGCAGCGAGGCGGTCCGGTTGTTCAGTCGGGCCTGGCGCAGCATCGGCGCGATCACGGTCGGTCCGGTCACCACCAGGATCGCGCCCAGAACCCATGCGACCGGCCAGCTGATGCCGCCGACATAGTGCGCGGCGACGGCGCCGAGAATCATCGCGATCGGCGGACCGATCAGGGTCAGGCGGCCGATGCCGTGACCGACCCGGCGGAATTCGCCGAGCTTCAGGTCCATGCCGCCTTCGAACAGGATGATGGCGACGCCTAGGCCGATCAGCTTGGTCAGTGCTTCGGTCGACATCGCCAGCTCGATGATGCCGAACACCGGTCCGAGCGCCAGGCCGGCGGCGATCAGGACCACGATCGCCGGCATGCGCAAGCGCCACGCCAACCACTGGCTGGCCAGTCCGGCCGCGAGGATGATCAACGTCAGCGTTGCGGTCTCCATCGGGCGGCTCGGAGCGCTCGATTGGCGCGTGCAGGGGGATGGCTTAGAATCGCACGATCTTCGCGACGGATGCAAAGCCCCATGATCTTCCTGCGCATACCGCTCGTCCTGCTGCTAGCCGCAGCCGTGATCGGGTGCTCGGAGCCGACCGAACCGCCGATGCCGCCGGCCGCCGCGCCGACCACCGAGGCGCCGACGAATCCGGCGACCGTTCCACCGGCCGGCAACGGGCCGGAACTGCTCGTCGATCGCGACCGGTTGGGGATCTATCACCCGGTCGAACTGACGGCCGATCTTTCGGGCCTCAGCGCCGACCAGCGCGAGATGCTCCGGGTCCTGATCGAGGCGTCGACCCTGATGGAGCGCCTGTTCTGGCGCCAGGCCTTCGGAGATCCCGGACCCCTGCGCGATGCCATCGACGATCCGGCGCTGCTGCGCTTCGTCGATCTGAACTTCGGTCCCTGGGACCGCCTCGACGGCAATCGGCCGTTCCTGGCCGGCTTCGGGCCGAAGCCGCCCGGCGCCCGGTTCTATCCCGAGGACATGACGCGCGAGGAATACGCGGCCTGGGGCGCGCCGGACAAGGATGACCCGTACAGCCTGGTGCGCCGGAACGACGCCGGTGAACTGGTGCTCGTTCCCTACCACGAGGCGTTTCCGGTCGAGCTCGGCCGGGCCGCGGCGCTGCTGCGCGAAGCCGCGTCGCTGGCCGAATCCGAGGCGTTCGCGAACTACCTGAACCTGCGCGCCGACGCGCTGCTGACCGGCGACTACCGGGCCAGCGACATGGCCTGGATGGACGTGCGCGACAACGACGTCGAGCTGGTGTTCGGCCCGATCGAGAACTACGAGGACCAGCTGTTCGGCACCCGGACCGCGTTCGAGGCCTTCGTGCTGATCAAGGACCGGGCCTGGTCGGAGCGCCTGGCCCGCTATGCCGGGCTGCTGCCGGCGCTGCAACGCGGCCTGCCGGTCGACGCTGCTTACAAGGCCGAGGAGCCGGGCACCGACGCCGACCTGAACGCCTACGACGCGATCTTCTACGCCGGCGACGCGAACGCCGGCGCCAAGACCATCGCGATCAACCTGCCGAACGACGAGACCGTGCAGCTGGAAAAAGGCACCCGGCGGCTGCAGCTGAAGAACACCATGCGGGCCAAGTTCGACCACATCCTGGTGCCGATCGCCGAGCTGTTGATCGACGAGGCCCAGCAGGCCGACATCACCTTCGACGCGTTCTTCGCCAACGTCATGTTCCACGAAGTCGCGCACGGGCTCGGCATCAAGTTCACCGTCGACGACGGTCGGCCGGTGCGCGCGGCGCTGGCCGAACACCAGTCGGCGATCGAGGAGGGCAAGGCCGACATCCTCGGCCTCGACATGATCGAGCAACTGGTTGTCATGGGTGAATGGGACGGCGACCTGATGAACCACTACGTGACCTTCCTGGCCGGCATCTTCCGCTCGACGCGCTTCGGCGCCTCGTCGGCGCACGGCCGGGCGAACATGGTCGCGTTCAACTGGTTTCGCGAGAACGAAGCATTCCAGCGCAACGAGGAAACCGGGCGCTACACCGTCGATCTCGCGGCCTTCGAACGGGCGGTCGACAGCCTGTCCAACCGGATCCTGACCCTGCAGGGCAACGGCGACTACGAGGCGACCGGCGCGTTCCTCGCACAGTACGCGGTGATGCCCGAACAGCTCGCCGAGGACCTGGCGCGGGCCGAGGCCTCCGGCATTCCGGTCGACATCCGGCTGGTCCAGGGGCCGGACGTGGCCGGGCTATGAGCCGCATGGCACAGGATTAGTGACGGGGCACACTAGCGGTGGTCGGAGCGCGACGGGCATGAAGCGGCAGCGCAGGTTCCGCGACGCGTTGCTCGCCGCCGTGCTCTTGAGCGGTTGTGCCGCCGCGCAGGCGCTGACCGGTCAGCCGATGATCCAGCGATTCGCGCCGGATCTCGACGTCTATCCGTCCTCGTTCGCGGTGGCCCAGGACGCCGACGGCATCGTCTACGTAGGCGGCGTCGATGGCCTGCTGTCGTTCGACGGCAGTCACTGGTACGCCCACACCGCGGACTACGACGACTTCGTCCGTTCGCTGACGCTCGATCCGGACGCCGGCCGGCTGTACGTCGGCGGCTACGACGCATTCGGTTACTTCGAGACGCCGCTGGCGCCCGACGCGGACTTCGTCGACCTGACCGGGCGGCTGGATCCCGCCGACGCCGGCTTTGCCGACGTCTGGGCCGTACTGGTCGCTCCGGAAGGCGTGTTCTTCCAGGCGCTCAACCACGTGTTCCGCTACGACCCGATCGGCGACACGCTCGAGACCTTCCGCCATCCTGGCCGGTTCGGCGCGATCGCGCGCATCGACGACGAGGTCATCGTCCAGTATCGCGGCGAGGGATTGCGCCGCTGGAGCGGCGAGGCCTTCGAGCCGATGCCGGGCACCGAAGGGCTGCGCGAACAGCTGTTCCAGCTGGTGCCGCTCCCCGGTGGCGGTGCGTTGAGCTTCGGCCGCGACGGCCGCTGGCAGCGCGTCGATGCCTCGGGCGTGCTGCCGTTCACGGTGCCGGAAGGTCTGCCGGCCTCCAGCGAGTTCAATACCGCGGTGCCGACGCCCGAGGGCTGGATCGCGATGGGCAATCGCTTCGGCGACGTCTGGTTTCTCGATCCTGCGACCGGCCGGAGTGAATCGGTGCGGGTCTCGACCGACTGGATTTCCGGCCTGGCGCCGTCGCCGGAGGGTGGGCTCGTCGTGCAGACCGATCACGAGACGCTCCATCTTCGCTGGCCGTCGCGCTGGACCCGGCTCGGACCGGCCGAAGGGCTGACCGGAATGATCCACGAGGTGCTCGAGTGGAACGGCCGGTGGATCGCGATCAGCAATGCCGGCGCGCTGGCTCTTTCGGCCGATGGGGCAGGCTTCGAGCCGCTGGACTGGACCGACTTCGAGGCCTGGGACCTGCAGCCGCTCGATGACGGTACGGCCTTGTTCGCCGAGTCCTACGTGCTCAAGCACGTCGCTGCCGATCGAGTGTTGCGCAGCTTCGACGAGATCCAGTACCCGCGCATCATCGTGCCCAGCCGCGAGGAACCGGGCCTGTACTACGTCGGAACCGAGTCCGGTCTCGCCGTACTTCGACGCGAAGGCTCGTCGTGGACGGTGCTGAAAGGCAACGACGAGCGGACCCGGTTGATCGCCTCGTTGTTCGAGCTCGGTGCTGGCGACCTGCTCGTCGGTACCGATTCCGACGGCCTCCAGCGTCTTCGGCTCGACGCGTCGAAGGCCGACTACGCCGAAGAGATCCTGTTCGGCGACGAGCAGATCAGCTACGGATCCTATGCGACGGCCGAGGTGGTCGCCATCGACGACCAGCCGCACGTCGTGACCATGGGCGGCGTCTGGCGCTACGCGGACGGTGAACTCGTCAGGCGCGATCTCCCCGGTCTGGATGATCTTCGCGGCGATTCGTTCCTCGTCGTCGAGCAGGCGCCGGACGGCACGCTGTATGCCTGGGACGATCGTCGCCTGCATCGGTATCGGCCGCCCAACCTGTGGCAGGAGCTGGATATCGCGCCGCTGCTTCGCGGTGCCGTGGGATCGCTGAGCCACGATGTCGACGGTCGCCTGCTGATCGGCATGCTCGGCAGCCTGGCGCTGCACGACCCCGACGCGCCGGAGTCGCGGCATCCGGGCCTTGCCTCGATGCTGCGCAGCGTGGAGTACCGTCCGGCCGACGCGCCGGCGCGCTATCTCGATCTCGCCGCGTCGCCGTCGCTGGAGCCCGAGGGTCGCTTCGCGCTGCACTTCGAGTTCACGCTGGCGGGGCTCGACGGGCGGGACGACATTGGCTACCAGGCCCGGCTGGTCGGGTTCGAAAACGCGTTTACGGACTGGTCGAGCGCCGATCACTGGACGTACTACGACCTCGAGCCCGGCCGATACGCGTTCGAGGCGCGTGCCCGCGATGCGCTGGGCCGGGTCACCGCCATCGAGCCGTTCGAATTCGAGGTCGTTCCGCCGTGGTACCGGACGGCCTGGGTCGAAGCGCTGAAAGTGCTGATTGTGGGCCTGATGCTGGCCTTTCTGGTCTGGCTTTTGATGCGCGCCCGCGTGTGGCGGCTCGAAACCGAGCGCGAACGGCTGAGCACCATGGTGGTCGAGCGCACCGAGGCGCTGGAAGCCGCCAATCGGCAGCTCAAGATGCTGGCGGAGGTCGATGACCTGACCGGCGTGGCCAACCGCCGCCGGCTGGATGCCTTCCTGCGCCAGGCAGTGGCCGAGAGCGCGCGGCGCCACCGGCCGATCGCAGTTGCACTGATCGACCTGGATCGATTCAAGCCATTCAACGATCGCCATGGACACCTGGCCGGCGATCGTGCTCTGCGCCAGGTCGCCGGGGCGCTCGATCGCGTGTTCGGTGCCGAAGACCGGCTGATCGCGCGCTTCGGCGGTGATGAATTCGTCGCGGTGATGCCAAGCGTCGATCGCGACAAGGCCGTCGGGCTCGCGGAATCCGCCCGGGCCGCGCTGAAGAGACTCGGCCTGGACCTGAAATTCTCGATCGGCATCGCGATTGCCGGCATCGGCAGTTGTCCGGAGCCAGGCGAGCTGATCGACGCGGCGGACCGGCAGATGTACGTGGCCAAGAAGGCGGGCCGGGACGGCATCGCGGTGACGACGATCGAACGGTCCTCGTCGGGTGGCGCCGCGCCCTGAATCGTCTGTGCGAGGCGGACCGTCAGCGTCGGGGTGGCTACAGCATCCGCCGCGCCACCGCCTCGGTGGTCGCGTCGGGATCACGCATCCACGAGAAGTGATCGACGCGCAGGCCGGATTCTCCGGCAGTGATCGTTTCGTGCACTACCGCAGCGTTCGGCATCTTGCCGAGCAGCCACTCGGTCGATGCCGCAGGCACCCACCAGTCATGCTCCATCGCGAGGGCGAGAATCGGCGTGTCCAGTGCCGCCAGTGCAGGGTCCTCGTCGCGTTCGGGTCGACCCCAGGCATAGCGTCCGCTGCGCCCGGTCCGGGCCCAGTCGATCATCAGCTGGCGCGCCTCGGTGCCGGCGAAGCCGACGCGACGGCCCGGGTAGTGGCCGAATGTCCGGGCAATCGCCGGCAGCACATGCAGCATGCCGAGCAGGCCGTAGCGGATCGACCGCGGATACCGGCGCCAGTAGGGCGCGCCGCCGGCGATGATCAGCAGCCTTTCGATCGGAATGCGGGACGAGCGGGCGGCCGCGAGACAGGCCAGCTGGGCACCGAGGCTGTGTCCGCCCAGCCAGACCGCCGAACGACCGCTGGCCGCTCCGGCGGCGTCCAGGGCTGCGGGCAGGTCATGATCGAGAAGTTCGTCATACCCCCAATCGACGCCGCGCCGGGCACGCAGCGACGAGCTGCCGTTGCCCCGCCACTCATGGATCATCAGGCGCAGGCCCCGCTCGGCCAGGGTCTTGCCGAACGGGATCAGGTTGCGGGCGCTGATGCCCATGCCGGGCAGGAAGACCAGGACGGGCCCATCGATCGGGCCGACGTCGATCAGCTCGAAGCGATGGCCGTCGGCGGCCTCGACCGCGAGGGTTCGTTCGTCGTGTGCCATGGCGATTCGACGGGGCTACTGGACCAGCGAAATGCCCAGGCCGATCGTGGTCTGACGATGGTTGTAATCGATCAATGTTTCACCGTAGCCGCTGAAGACCTGCAGATAGGCCTTCAGGTCGCCGTACAGCGGATAGTGCCAGTCGAACTGCATCGCGCCGCGCCGCTCGCCGGGTGCCCAGCGACCCATCAGACCGAAATCGTGGCGGCCGTTCGACCAGTCCAGCCGGATGTCGCCCCAGCCCATGTAGTCGTCAATGTCGGGGTTGTCCTCGCTGCTCTTGGCGATTTCCCACCACGGCCGGACCACCAGGCGGAGGTTGTCGCGCTCGAAACCGAACGCGGCGTAGATCCGGTTCCAGCTTCGCGAAAGCGGGTCGGCGCGTCCGTTCGACTGGTGGACGAAGCCGAGATTCAGCATCTGCCAGCGCCAGCCCAGCAGGTCGAGCCCGGTCCGGACGCTGGCGAAGACCTCCGGCGCGTAATTGGTCTCGCGGAACGGCTCGGACTCGATCGAGTTGTAGGCCTGCCAGTTCGACTGCTGGGTGTAGGCGGCCCACAGGTCGACGTTGTCGCCGATGAGGTTGTCGGCAAGCTTGGTCTTCAAGCTGAGCTGGAACTTGATCTCCACCGGGTCGAGACTGCGCTGGTCGGGCGGCAGCGCGCCCGGCAGGTCGACGAACGGCCGTTCGTTGGGGCGTGACGACCAGCGGCCCGGCAACAGGTAGACCGGCTCGTGCCGCCGCACGTGCAGCAGGCCGCCGTGGGTGGCGTCGTCAAGTTCGTGGTAGCGGGTCATCCAGCTGCGCGACAGCGGCGTTTCGTCGACGGCCGTGAACGCCGATGTCCCTGGCCGACCGGCTTCTTCCTGATCGGCGGCCGGAGACTCTGCGTCGGCCATGTCGATCCGGTTCGGCGCGGTCGGCGGCTCGGTCACGCTCGCGCCGGGCAGTCTGTCGTAGCATGCCAGTCGCCGCGGGGCGTCGTCGAGCCGTCGGCAGGTGTCGATGGCCTCCTGGAGCTCGGGCGCGGGCGCGGCCGGTGCTTCGAGGGCGATCGAAACAAGGACCAACGCTGTCACGAAACCGGCACGCCCATTGCAAATGGAGTGGCGCATGGCATATTCTCGGGGAACTAGCGCTATATTCTGCACGAATGTCACGATCCAATCGAGGGAAAACATCATGATCTACAAGGGACTTTTCATTGCCGCGGTCACCGCAGCGGCGACCGTGGCCTGGGCGCAGGAACCCAAGGATGCGCCTTCGTCCGGCAACAGCGTCGAGCCGCAGCCGCGGGGCGTGATCTCGGACAACTTCGGCTATACCTTCACCGACTCCGCGGCCGGTAACTGCGCACTGGATTTCATCGACATTTCCGGCACCGGAGCCGAAATCGTGGCGGCGGGAGTCGATGACGGTGCCTCGGCGCCGATCTCGATCGGGACCGATTTCGATTTCTACGGCACTGCGGTCACCCAACTTGTGATGGCCTCCAACGGCTATCTCTCGACCGATCCGACCGACACCGGGCCCGATCTGTCCAATGATTGCCCGTTGCCTGCCGTTCCGAGCAGCGGCAGCGGTGCTCGGATCTACCCGCTCAACGACGATCTGATCGCCTCTGGCGGTGGCTTCTACGAGTATTTCGCGAGCTGCCCCCGATCATCGGACCAGTTCCCGTTCAATGATCTGGGCTGTCACGTGTTCCAGTGGGAAGGCGCGACGCACTTCGGCGGCGGCGGCCCCTTCACGTTCCAGGTCGTGCTGTACGACGAAAGCTACGAAATCGTGGTCCAGCACCTGACCGGCAATCCGGAAACGGGCAGTGGCTCGACGACCGGGATCCAGAACGCTGCGGGCGACGACGGCCTGACCTATGCGTGTGATTCCGCCGCGTCGATTCCGGAGAACTCCGCGCAGTGCTTCATCCACCCGGCCCCGGCGGCCGTGGGCATCGGTGAACAGGCCGTTCCGACGATGAGCCGTGGCGGCCTGATCCTGATGGTGATGGTCCTGATGGCGCTGGGCGGCATCGTGCTGGTGCGCCGCGCCGGCTGAACCGCTGCTCGACTCGATCGGGCATGAAAAAAGCCCCGACCGCCACGGTCGGGGCTTTTTCTTGTCTGGTGGGCGATGCTGGGTTCGAACCAGCGACCCCTGCCGTGTGAAGACAGTGCTCTCCCGCTGAGCTAATCGCCCGAGCGACATAGTGTACCTCAACGACCCGCGTTGGAAAATATCGGGCATCGGCGCCCGGCCCGTCACTCGGCCTGCATGACCAGCCGATACAGCGCCGGGATCACCAGCAGCGTCAGCGCGGTCGAGGCGATCAGGCCGGAGATGATCGCCCAGGCCATCGGCGGCCACAGCGTCGACTCGGTCAGGGTCAGCGGCAGCAGGCCGAGCACGGTGGTGGTCGTGGTCATCAGGATCGGCCGGGTGCGACGCTCGACGGCGGCGCGGATCGCGTCCTCGATCGAGCGGCCCTGTTCGACACGCTCGCGCTGGGCCCGGTCGAGCAGGACGATGGCGTTGTTGACCACGATGCCGACCAGAGCGACCACGCCGAGCATTGCGGTGAAGCCGAACGGCTGGCCGGCCAGCAGCAGCCCCGGCACCACCCCGACCGCGGCCAGCGGGACCGAGACCAGCACCAGCGCGGTCAGGCGGAACGAGTTGAACTGCCACAGCAGGAAAGCCAGCAGCAGCACGACGCCGATCGGAAGCGCCGAGAACAGCGCGGTGTTCGCGTCGCCGGCCTCGGCGGCGGCCCCGCCGATCGCCAGCTCGACCCCGTCCGGCAGCGATGCATCCCGCATCCGGGCCTCGAAGCCCTCGAGTACGGTGTAGACCGTGGCACCTTCGCCGGTCTCGGCCAGGACGGCGGTCAGGCGCCGCAGGTCGCGATGCTCGATGACCGCCGGCTGGAAGGTCAGCGCCGGGCGGACGAACTGCGCCAGCGGCACCCGGCGGCCGTCGGCGGCCTGGACCTCGAGACCGGCCAGCGCCTCGGCGGCGAAGCGCTCGCCCTCGGGGGCGCGGATGCGCATGTCGATCGGCTCGCGGCCGTCGCGCCAGACCGAGAACGAGCGGCCGAGCGTCGCGTCGGCCAGCAGGCGCGCGACCTCGGCCCGCGAGACGCCGAAGCGTGCGGTCTCGGCCGTGTCGATCTCGAAATCCAGCGACGGCATGCCGGTTCCGAGACGGTGCCGGACGTCTTCGGCGCCGGGCACGTCGCGCAACGCGCGCATCACGGTCATCGACGCCTCGTGGAGCGCGTCCGGGTCACGCCCGAACAGCCGGATCTCGACCGGTGCCTCGATCGGCGGGCCTTGGCCCAGGCGGTGGGCGATGACCTGCGCCTCGGGAATCGCCAGTGGTCCGTCGCGGCGGATGTCGTCCATCAGCGCCGGCAGGTCGCGCTGGTCGCGCGAGATCACGACCAGCCGGGCGCGATGCGGCGAGGCCGGAATCTCCATCAGGTTGTAGAAGAAGCGCGGCCCGCTGGCGCCGGCGAACACGTGCACGGCCTCGACATCGTCCCGGCCGCGCAGGGTGTCGGCCAGTCCGCGCGCCTGCAGCGCGGAGTACTGGGTTCGCGTGCCCTCGGGAAAGTGCAGGTCGACGATCAGCTGGTTGCGGTCGGTCGACGGAAAGAAATCGCGCGGCAGGAACTGGGCCAGCAGCCCGGCCCCGATGACCAGGGCCAGCGCCGTGAGCAGCACCGTGGTCGAGCGACGCGTGGCCCAGTGGCCGAGTCGCTGGCCGAACGCCTCGAACACGGCGGAACGGCGATCGGCGCCGTCGCGCGCCCGGAGCACCAGCGCGCCGGTCTGCGGCGTCACCAGCAGCGCGTAGACCAGGCTGACCGAGAGCACCAGCATCACCATGATCGGGATGCCGCGGGTGAAATCGGCGGTGTCGCCGCGCGACAGCAGCAGCGGCATGAACGCGGCCAGCGTGGTGCCGGTGGCGGCGGTCAGCGGCCCGGCCAGTTCGCGCACCGAGGCGGCGGCGGCCGCGGCGCGGCGGAGGCCGCGGTCGAGATGGTATTGCAGGTTCTCGGCCATGACGATGGCGTTGTCGACCAGCATGCCGAGTGCGATCACCATGCCGGCGATCGCCATCTGGTGAAGCACGCCGCCGCCCATCGCGAACAGGGCCAGCGCGCTGAACGTGACCAGCGGCAGCAGGCTGGCGACGAGCAGGCCGAGACGCAGCCCCATGAACAGCAGCAGCACCAGCGCGACCGTGGCCACGCCGATCCCCAGCGATCGGCCCAGTTCCGACAGCCGCTGCTCGACCCAGCGCGGTTGATAGAACATTTCCTCGATCGCCAGCGGCGCGTAGAGCGGGCGTAGCTCGTCGAGCAGCGCCCGGACGTCCTGGCCGAAGGTCACGGCGTTGACGGTATCGTCCGGAATCACGATGCCCAGCCCGACCGCGGCGCGACCATCCATCCACATCCGCTCGGTGGCCGGCTCGCGCGGAACGATCCGGACCGAGGCCAGCTCCGACAGCGGCACCAGGCTGGCGTCGGCGAGCCGGATCGGCGTGCTCCGCAGTTCGTCCAGCGACTCGAAATCGCTGACCGGGTTGATCAGCAGCGAGCGGCCGTCGACGTCGAGGCTGCCGCCGGCGACTGTTTCGTTGCGCTCGGCCAGTTGCTGGATCAGCGTGCCCGGCGTCAGGTCGGCGGCGGTGGCCCGGGCCGGGTCGATCCGGACCAGCAGCTGTTCGCCGGGGTCGGCCAGCAGCTCGATGCGGGCGATGTCGGTGATCCGGAACAGGTCGCGCCGGAGCTGGCGAGCGGCGTCGAGCAGTTCGAGCAGGTCGTCGGAGCCGGTGATCGCCAGCACGATGCCGTGCGCATCCATCGAACGATCGTCGAGCTCGGTCTCACCGGCGTCGGGCGGGAAGCGCGCCTCGGCGTGATCCAGCGCCACCCGGACGCGTTCCCAGGCCGCGTCGGTGTCGTAGATCGACTGGTCGAGGCCGACGGTCAGCACGGCGACGCCCAGCCGCGCGGCCCCGACCAGTTCGACCACGTCCTCGACCTGGGCCAGCTCCTCTTCGACCGGATCGAGAATCAGGCGCTCGACTTCGGCGGGTTCTGCGCCCGGCCACTGGACGACCACCTGGGCATAGCGATACGGAAAGAACGGGTCTTCCTGGCGGTTCATCGTGAACCAGGCCAGTGCGCCGAGCAGCGACAGTAGCAGGACGGTCGCCAGCACCAGCCGCCGCCGCTCCAGCGCGGCGTTCAGCCAGCTCATTCGGCCGCCCTTGCGTCGAGAACGCGAACCGGCTCGCCGTCGAGCAGCTGCGCGTGGCCGCTGACGACCACCCGGTCATCGACCGCGAGGTCGCCGAACACGGTGGCGTGAGATCCCTGGAGGCGCCCGACTTCGACCGCGACGTGATCGGCACGGCCCTCGCGAACACGGACCACGCGGCTGACCCGGGTACCCGGGTTCAGGATCGCCGACAGCGGCACGCCGAAGCCGGCGGGCGCGGCGAAGGCCAGCTCCACATCGACCGCGTCGCCCGGTGCCAGGCCGCTGTCGGCATCCAGCGCGAGGACGGCCGGTGCGGTGCGTCCGGGCGCGGCCTGACCGAGCCCGAGCAGCCGTGCGTCGAACCGGCGGCCATCATCCACGCGCCGGACCGGGCGCTCCAGCGGTTCCAGCAGCGATGCCGCGCGTCGCGCGGGCAGCCGGATTTCGACTTCGAGCGCGTCGGCATCGGCCAGGTCCAGTACCGGCTGGCCTGCTCCGGCGAAATCGCCGGGCTCGAGATGCAGTTGGCTGACCCGGCCGGGGAACGGCGCCCGCAGACCGGCCTCGTCGAGCTGGGCCACGGCCTCGTCGAGCCGCGCCCGGGCCTGGTCCAGCGTCGCGGCGGCCGCGTCGCGTTGTGCGCGGACCTGTTCCAGTTCGTCGGTCGCGACCAGCTCGCGCTCGACCAGCCGGGCCAGCCGCTCCGTGTCGCGCTGCAGCTGGTCGCGCCGCGCCTCGGTTTCGGCGACTGCGGCCCGGGCGGCGGCGACGCCCGGCTGCAGGGCGGGATTGTGCAGCACGGCCAGCAGCTGGCCGGCCTCGACCCGGTCACCGCGCTCGACGCGCCGCTCGGCCAGGTAGCCGGACTGCAGGAAGGCCAGCGTGGCGCGTTCGGTCGCTCGAACCACACCGGGGAACCGCACGGTTTCCTCGGCCGGCAGTTCGACGACCGACGCCAGCCGGACCGGCCGGGGCGGTGGTTTGTCCGACGCCGGCGGTGCTTCGGAGTCGCCACAGCCGGCAAGCAGCGCGAGCACGGCCGCGATGTAAAGCAGTTTTAACAAACTGGCCGACCGGTCAGTTCTGTGCCGGTCGAACAGGGAACGAATGGGTCGAGTCATCAAGGAGCCTCGGGAACTTACGCGGTGGTCGACGGCTTCAGGCCGTCCATGTAGATCGCGAGGAAATCGTTCAGGAATTCCTCGTCACTGCCCATCCCCGGCCACTGGGCGTGGTGGGAACGGGCCTGGAACCACTGGGTGCAGACCAGAATGAACAGCGTGACGACGTGAACGGGATTGACGTCGGGACGGAAGATGCCGGCCTGCTGGGCCTGGTGCACCCGTTCGGCGCCCAGCCGAACCAGTTCGGCATCCATTTCGCCGCAGCTGGCATCGCCCTCCATGTGCGTCCAGGCCAGCAGGCGGACGACCTGCGGGTTGGCCTGGAGGAACCGGAAGTAGTTGACCACGCCGTCGTGCAGCAGTCGCCCGTCGGCCACGGTCCGCTGTTCGAGTTCCTGCTTCTGTTCGGCGGCGTACTGGGCAAGCGCCTGTTCCTTGGTGGCTTCCCAGAGCTGCTCCTTCGACCCGAAGTGATGGTGGATCAGGGACTTGGTCACGCCGCTCTTCTCGGCGATCTGGCGCATCGAAACGTCGGCGAAGCCGTGCTCGACGAACAGGTCGAGCGCGGCGGCGAGGATCTGGCGTCGGGTCAGGTCCGGATCGCGGGTGGCGGCAGTGATCGTCATGGGCGGATGTTCTCATGAACTGGCCGGCCGGTCAATTATGGGTTCGCCGCTCGCGACACCGGTGTGCAGCTTGAGTAGACTGGCCTGCCGTCTTTCCGGACCCGATGAGACCGAATCCATGAGTCGCAAGCGCAAGACCGCCGCACCGGCCCGCTCGTCCCGAACCCCGTCGACCCCGGCGCCGACCCGTCAGCCCGACCTCGTCGTGGCGGGGCTGGCCGGGCTGGGCGTGCTGATCACCGCCTTCCTGACCTTCACCGGCCTGACCGCGCAGGCACCATTGTTCTGCGGCCCCGACTCGGGGTGCGACCTGGTCCAGAACAGCCGCTACGCGACCCTGCTCGGCCTGCCGGTGGCCCTTTGGGGGCTGGTCTTCTATGTCGCGATCCTGTGGTCGGCCACGCTGCTGCCGCCGCGGTTGAAGCGCTGGCGGCGACTCGCCTGGTTGACCGTCATCGGTTTCGCGATCAGTGTCTATTTCACGTTGACCGGCTGGCTGGCGCTCGACGCGTGGTGCGGCTGGTGCCTGGCGTCGCAGTTCGTCATGCTGGCGCTGGTGGTCGTGGTGTTCGCCCGCCGGCCCGAATCGGCGCCCGGTGAGCCCTGGCCGCGTTTTGCCGGTGCGCTGCTGCTGGTCGGCGTGTTCGCCGCCGGCGGACTGCACGCCTGGCAGAATGGATGGCTGCTGCCACCGGAGGATCCGCAACTGCGCGGCCTGGCCGAGCACCTCGAGGAGCGCGGTGCGAAGTACTACGGTGCGTTCTGGTGCCCGAACTGCCAGGATCAACGCCAGATGTTCGGCCGCTCTGCCGACCGCTTGCCGTACGTCGAGTGCTCGCCGAATGGCCGTCGCGGTTCGGTGGCCGTCGAATGCGTGATCAACGACATCGACAGCTATCCGACCTGGGTGATCGACGATCGCCAGTACCAGCGCGTGCTGACGCTCGACGAACTGGCCCGGCTTTCGGGTTACCGGGACTGGAACTCCGACCGATGAACGCCGTCCGCCGGGTGCTTTCCTGCGTGCTGATGCTGGTGGCCGCCGGCCTCGCCGTCGACGCGCCCGCCGCCACAGATGCCGAACGTGCCTTCGATCGACTGGTGGCCGACTACGAGACCTGGCGACTGGCAGAGAATCCGATCGAGGCCGGTCGGCGAGGTGACCTGGAGGCCCTGGCGCGATGGCCGGACGCCGGCCCGGCCGCCGTGGATCGCCGCCGCACCCGCACCCGGCAGTTCCTCGCCCGGCTCGACGCGATCGATGCAACGGCGCTGCCGGCCGGCGCCCGAACCAGCCACGCGGTTCTCGCCTACCTGCTGGACTCGGCAGTCGCGCGCGCGCCGTTCGGCGAGGAGCGGATGCCCTTCGTCAACGATTCCGGCTTCTTCACCACACCGCTGTACGTGGCCGCCTCGGCGCGCCCGAAGACGCGCGAGCAGGCCGAGGCCTGGCTGGCCCGGCTCGACGCGCTGCCGGACTGGCTGGACGCCCACGTGGACTGGATGCGCCGCGGTGTCGAGACCGGGTTCGTCCAGCCGGCCCCGGTGGTCGAGGCCGTTCTGGCGCAGATCGACACCATCACCGCCACCGCCCCGGCCGACAGTCCGCTTCTGGCGCCGATCGAGGCCCTGCCGCCGCGCCTGGCCGAGGCCCATGGCGAGGCGCTCCGGGCCGGGGCGCTGACGCGGATCGAGTCTGGAGTGATGCCGGCCTATCGACGCATCGCGAGCTTCTTCCGCGACGACTACCTGGCCCGGCCACGGGCTTCGATCGGGATTTCCGAGGTGCCCCACGGCCGCGCCTACTATCGCGCGCTGGTCCGCCATCACACTACCCGGGACACCACGCCGGAGGCCGTCCACCAGCAGGGCCTGGCCGAAGTTGCACGTATCCGCGCCGAAATGGAAGCGATCGTCGCCGAACTCGAATTCGACGGCAGCTTTGCCGATTTCCTGCATTTCCTCCGTACCGACCCGCAGTTCTATGCCGAGACACCCGATGAACTGATCATGCATGCCTCCTGGATCGCCAAACGTGCCGACGACGCGATGCCGAGATTCTTCGGCCGGCTGCCGCGCCTGCCCTACGGCGTGCGGCCGGTTCCGGGCCATCTGGCGCCGACCTACACCACCGGCCGCTACTGGCCCGGCGACCTGGACAACGGAGTAGCCGGGGGGTACATGGTCAACACCCATGCGCTGGACCAGCGGCCGCTGTATGCGCTGCCGGCTCTGACCCTGCATGAGGCCGTGCCCGGGCATCATCACCAGGGCGCGCTGGCCCAGGAGCTCGAGGACCTGCCGGACTTCCGCCGAACGACCTACATCACCGCGTTCGGCGAGGGCTGGGCGCTGTACACCGAGTACCTCGGCATCGAGATGGGCATCTACCGCACCCCCTATGAGCATTTCGGTCGCCTGACCTACGAAATGTGGCGGGCCTGCCGCCTGGTCGTCGACACCGGCATCCATTATTTCGGCTGGACCCGCGAGCAGGCCGAAGCCTGCCTGCTCGAGAACTCGGCGCTGGCGCCGCACAACGTCAGGACCGAGGTCACCCGCTACATCGCCTGGCCCGGCCAGGCGCTGGCCTACAAGACCGGCGAGCTCCTGATCCGCGAGCTGCGCGCCGACGCCGAAGCCCGGCTCGGCGATGCGTTCGACCTGCGGGCCTTTCACGACCACCTGCTGGCCCAGGGCACGATGCCGCTGGACTCGCTGGAGGCGAGGATGCGGCGCTGGATCGCCGACCAGGCGGCCTCCGGGGGCTGACCCAGGCGCCGCTCAGAGGCCGATCGCGAACAGGCCGAGGCAGAGGATCAGGCCGGCCAGCGGCACCAGCACGGTCAGGGCGGCCATGGCCGGGTAGGCCGCGGCGTGGGTTTCGCCGCAGATCGCGCGAATCGTCGTGACGACGTAGCCGTTGTGCGGCAGGGAGTCCAGCGCGCCGGAGGAGATCGCGACCACGCGATGCAGTTGGTCCGGATCGACGCCCTGGTCGATGTAGTGTGGCCCGAGGATCGGCAGCGCGATGGCCTGGCCGCCCGAGGCGGAACCGGTCATCGCCGCGATTGCCGAAACGGCCACCGCAGCACTGACCAGTCCGCTGCCCGGCAGATGCGTGACCCAGTCGACGGCCACTTCGAAGGCCGGCGCGGCCTTGGCGACCGTACCGAAGCCGACCACGGCGGCCGTGTTGCCGATCGCGATCAGGGCCCCGGTTCCGCCTTCTGCCAGCGCTTCACCGGGAGCGTGCAGGTGGCGCAGGTTGATCGCGGCGGCGGCGAGGCAGCCGGCCAGCAGCGCCACGATCAGCGCCGAGGTCCCGAGCGTATCGTGGGTCGAAAACGAGATGCCCAGCACGACCACCAGCGGAATCGTGGCCAGCGCCGGGTGCGGCAGGTCGCCGCGTCCGGATTCGGGATCGAAGGGTCGGCTCGCGAAGGACTCGCCGCGCGCGACGGCGCGATCCAGCATCCATTTCAGCCAGATATATCCGAGCACGGCCATGAAGATCGCGACGACCAGGCTGGCCTGCCAGGCCGCCAGTGGGCTGGTGCCGAGGAATTCCACCGGAATCCAGTTCTGGATTTCCGGCGACCCGGCCGAGGTCATCGTGAAGGTCACCGAACCGAACGCCATCGTGGCCGGGATGAACCGTCGCGGCAGGTCGGCGTCGCGGAACAGCGCCAGTGCCATGGGGTAGACCGAGAAGGCGACGACGAACAGGCTCACTCCGCCGTAGGTCAGCACCGCGCAGGCCAGCACCACGGCCAGCGCGGCGCGTGCGCTGCCCAGCCGCCCGATGATCCAGTGCGCGACGCTCTCCGCGCCGCCGGACGATTCCATCAGCTTGCCGAACAGCGAGCCGAGCAGGAAGATGAAGAACCACGAGGCGATGAACCCGGTGAACCCGGTCATGTACTGACCGACCAGGTCGACCCCGCCGTCCTCGGCCAGCGGCGGCAGCAGCGCGATGCCGCTGGTCAGCGCGACCAGCAACGCACACAGCGGCGTGGCGACGAACAGGCTCATGCCGCGCATCGTCAGCACGATCAGCAGGGCAAGGCCGCCGAGCAGCCCGATCAGACTCAACATGTGGCGCGTCCGTGTCGAATGGGTCGATGCCGGCGCGGACGTCGATCGATCGCGCGACCGTCCGGCGGGCTCCATGGTGCGCAGGTCGACAGGCGCCGGCCACTGTACCAAGGTCCAAGCGCGCCGCCGGCGGCCCTGTACCTTGGTCCAATTCCCCTTCGGCGGGTGGATCGTAGACTGCGATGAACCGTGCCGGATCCGCGCCGAATGCGCCTGCGATGCGGACACCCATGACAAGAACATCGATCCCGAGGTCGCCATGAAGCCTTCCGTTACCGAATCGACATACCGTCGCCGCGCACTGGACCGGGCCGTTCGCCTGGCGCTGGTTTCCGGCCTGAGTCTCGGCCTGGGCCTGAGTTGGGCCCAGGAAGCCGACGACACCGACAACGAGACCGCGACCGAAGAGGCCGCCGACCTGGGCGCCGTCGAGGTCACCGCCCGGCGCCGCGCCGAGACGCTGCGCGACGTGCCGATCTCGGTGACCGCGATCAGCGGTGAGGACCTGGAGGACCGCGGCGCGCAGGACATAACCTATCTGAATCAGGTGGTCCCCAACGCGACCATCGAGATCTCTCGCGGGACCACGAACACCTTGTCGACCTTCATCCGCGGCGTCGGCCAGCAGGATCCGGTCGCCGGTTTCGAGAACGGCGTCGGGATCTATCTCGACGACGTCTACCTGAATCGGCCGCAGGGCGTCGTGCTCGACATCTACGACGTGCAGCGGGTCGAAGTGCTCCGCGGCCCTCAGGGCACGCTTTACGGACGAAACACCATCGGCGGGGCGATCAAGTACGTGACCAGGCGCCTGGGCCGGGAAGCGTCTGCCGCGCTGGAAGGCTCGGTCGGCAGTTTCTCGCAAACCGACTTCATCGCCTCCGGCGAGATGCCGATCGGCGACACCTTCGCGGTCGGCGCGAGCGTGGCCTCGTTCAATCGCGACGGGTTCGGCGAGAACCTGACCACCGGTGAGGAGAATTACGACAAGGACCTGCTGGCCTTCCGCGCCAGCGCCGAGTGGACGCCGACCTACAACCTGTTCGTCCGCCTGGCCGCCGACTGGATGGAAGACGATTCCAGCCCGGTCGGCGGGCACCGCCTGATTCCGGGCCTGTTCTCCGGCGCACCGGTGCTCGACGACGTCTACGACTCGCGCGGCGGCATCATGGGTCGGCACGAGGCCGAGCAGAAGGGTGCGGCGCTGACCGTCGAATACGACATCAACCCGAACTGGCTGTTCAAGAGCATCACGGCGTATCGTGAGGACGAAAACTGGCAGCAGATCGACTTCGACGCGCTGCCGGCCGCCGATGTCGACGTGCCGGTGATCTACTCCAATGAACAGTTCAGCCAGGAACTCCAGCTGAACTTCACCAGCGAACGCGTTACCGGCGTGGCCGGGTTCTACTACCTCGATGCGAACGCATTCAATGCCTTCGACGTTCTGCTCGCGCCGACCGGAGACCTGATCGGGGTTCCCGGACTCAACGCCAACACGCTCGGCGACGTCGATACTTCCTCGTGGTCGGTGTTCGCCGACGTCAGCTTCGACCTGGCGGCGTATTTCGGCCTCGAGACCGGACTGGAGCTCTCGGTCGGCGGTCGCTACACCAGCGACGAGCGCGATTCGCGCGTGCTGCGCCAGACCTTTGCCGGCGGCAATTCACCGCGCTTCGGTGGCATGGGCGTGCCGATCGCGACCACGTCCGATTTCCGCGGCGAGGAGGAGTTCACCGAGTTCACGCCCAGGGTCAGCCTGGCCTGGCAGCCGAATGACTTCCACAACCTGTACGTCAGCTACAGCCAGGGCTTCAAGGGCGGTGGGTTCGATCCACGCGGCGCAACCAGCGCGGCACCGGATTTCAACGGCGACGGCACGATCAGCGAAGACGAGGTCTTCGAGTTCATGAAGTTCGAGCCAGAGATCGTCGATACCTACGAGGCCGGCATCAAGTCCAGCCTGTTCGACCGCCGCATCTCGACCAGCCTGGCGGTGTTCTACAGCGACTACACCGACATCCAGGTGCCGGGTTCGGTCGGCGTCGACACCGACGGAGACGGCATCTCCGACACCTTCGCCGGGGTCACGACCAACGCGGGCGAGGCCGTCGTCAAGGGCATCGAGTTCGAGGGTTCGGCATTGCTCGGGCGCAACATGATGACCGACGGCGATTCGTTCACCGCGCGGACCGCGATCGGCTACATCGACGCTGATTACAAGGAATTCATCACCCTGGTGACCGATCCGGCGACCGGCGGCCAGGCCCTGCAGGACGTGTCCGACCAGCGCGTGTTCCAGAACACGCCGGACTGGACCGCCCACCTCGGCCTGCAATACGACGTGCCTGTGAACTGGTTCGGCACCGCCGGCAGCTTCTCGGTGCTTGGCGGCTGGTCCTACCGCGGCGACACCAACCAGTTCGAGACGCCTTCGCAGTTCCTCGACCAGGACGCGTATTCGCTCTACGATCTGAGCCTGGTCTGGAAGCGGCTGGACGGCAAGTACGAGATCGGTCTGTACGGTCGCAACCTGGCCGACGAGGAGTACAAGGTCTCGGGCTACCTGTTCGCGACGCCCGACGGTAGCGCCTCGACCCTTGGCCTGGAAGGTATCGCCAACGCGTTCTACGGGCCGCCGCGGACGATCACGCTGACCGGCCGCGTGAACTTCTGAGGCCGGCCACGCTTCCAGACCGCGATTCCCATCGGGATTCTCCCAACGATCCCCCGATTCCGGGCCGGCGCTGCCGGCCCGTCTTTTTTCAACCGGACGAAAAGCACTTGTGGATCCCGCCACTCGTTCCGGGACGTCTCGTCTTGCCCACCGGGAGCGGGTCCAAGCCGACGAAGCGGCGTCAGGGCCCATTCGAAAGGGGGCGTTCACCGCCGCTCGTGCCTTGCGCTGTCGACCAAGTCACGCTCTGATCGTTGCAGAACGAGTGACGGGGTAGGCTAGGCTAGCGTGATGACTCCCCGATGCCGCCCGACGCGCTGCTGATGGACGACCTGCCGATCGGTCTGCTGGTGGCGGCGGGACTGGCCTGGCTTGGCGTCCTGTTCGCCGTTGCGCTGTGGGGCGAGCGCGCCAAGGCCCGGCCGCTTCGCGCCTGGCCGGTGGTCTATGCACTCTCGCTGGCGGTGTACTGCACGGCCTGGACGTTCTACGGCGTGACGACCCAGGCCGTGCGATCGGGCTGGCCGATTCCGCCTACCTTCGTCGGCACCATCGCGCTGTTCGTGCTGTGTACCCCGTTCCTCGTGCGCCTGGTCCGGTTGAGCAAGCAGCACAACACGACCAGCATCGCCGACTTCATCGCCAGCCGATTCGGCAAGTCCTCCGCGCTGGCGGCGGTCGTCACGGCCGTGGCCGTGCTCGGCATGGTGCCGTACATCGCGCTGCAGCTGAAGGCGGTGGCGATGAGCTTCGGCGCCGTGGCCGGGTTGCCTGAACGCGCCAGCGGACCGGCGACCTGGCAGGACCTGGCGTTCTGGGTGGCGACCTTCATGGCCTTGTTCGCCGTCCTGTTCGGCACTCGGCGCGCCGCGGCGACCGGGCACAACCGCGGGCTGGTCCTGGCGATGGGCTTCGAGAGCCTGTTCAAGCTGGTCGCCATGCTCGCGCTGGGCGCTTTCGTGCTGTTCGGCCTGTACGCCGGGCCGGGCGACCTGCAGGCCGCGACCCCGTCGCTGGAGTTCCGCGAACCGGCGTCCTTCTGGACGCTGGCCCTGCTCGGCGCGCTGGCGATGTTCACCTTGCCGCACCAGTTCCACATCGGCGTCGTCGAGTGCCGGGACGAGCGCCACCTGGCTACGGCACGCTGGCTGTTTCCGCTGTTCCTGCTGCTGATCGCACTGCCAGTGCTGCCGCTGGCCCGGGCCGGCGAAGCCCTGCTCGGCGGCGCCGGCGTCGCGCCGGATCTCTACGTGCTGATGCTGCCGCTGGCGCATGACCAGTCCGGCCTGGCGCTGTTCGCGTTCCTCGGCGGCCTGAGCGCTGCGACCGGCATGGTCATCCTGGCCAGCCTGACCCTGTCGATCATGCTCGGCAACCACTGGATGACGCCGCTGCTGTTGCTCAAGCGCCGCTGGGCGCCGGGCCGCGAGCTCGGCGTGCCGGTGCGCATCCAGCGCCGGGTCGGCATCGTGCTGGTCCTGCTGCTGGCCTACGCCTACGGTCGCCTGGCCGGCACGGCAGAAGCCCTGGCCGATATCGGCGCGCTCTCGTTTTCGGGGCTGGCCCAACTCGCCCCGGCGGTGGTCCTGGCCGTCTATCGGCCGAACTTGCCGGCGCGCGCCATCCTGGCCGGCCTGCTCGCCGGCGTCGCGGTCTGGGCCTGCGTCCTCCTGGTGCCGCTCGCCGTTGACGGCCGGCTGTTCGGCGCGTTACCGGGCTGGCTGCAGCCCGATGCCCTGTTCGGGCTCGGCGGCGACGCGCTGCCGCGTGCGGTGGTCGCCAGCCTGGCGGCCAACGCACTGGCCATCGCACTGACGACCTGGATTGCGGGCCGGCGGAGCGGCGGCGTTCGCGCGGATGTCGACGGCCAGCCATTGCCGGATACGGTGCTGCAGCGGCTGGCCGAGCGCTTCCTGCCGCCCGACCGACGCGCGGCCGTGCTCGGATCGGCCGACGCGCTGGAGCGCGAGCGCGCGGTCGAGCACGAACTGGCCGCCGTGGTCGGGGCGGCGTCGGCCCGGCTGCTGCTGGACGCGGCCCGGCGCCGTGCCCCGGCGCCGCTGGATACCGTGGCCGAACTGGTCGGGCAGGCCGCCGAGCAGGCGCAATTCAGCCAGGCGGTCCTGTCCGGCGCCCTGGAGAACATGAGCCAGGGGGTATGCGTGGTCGATGCCGAGCTGCGCCTGGTGGCGTGGAACCGGCCGTATCTGGACCTGTTCGACTATCCGCCGGAGTTGATCCGGGTCGGCCGCCCGGTCGCCGACCTGCTGCGCCACAACGCCTCGCAGGGCCTGATGCCGGCCGACGACGTCGAGGCAGCGGTCCGGCGCCGGCTGGCCCACAAGCGGGCCGGTTCGGCCCACCGCATCGAGCGGCCGTGGCCGGACGGGCGAATCATCGAGATTCGCGGCAACCCGATGCCGGGCGGCGGGTTCGTGGCCACCTTCAGCGACGTGACCGCGTTCCGGCGCGCCGAACAGGAACTCAAGCGCAGTAACGAGACGCTGGAGCACCGCGTGGTCGCTCGCACGGCCGAGCTCGAGCAGGCCAAGGTCGAAGCCGAGCGCGCCAGCGCGGCGAAGAGCCGTTTCCTGGCCGCGGTCAGCCACGATCTCGTCCAGCCCCTGAATGCGGCCCAGTTGATGACGCATTCGCTGGCCGCGCGGCTCGAGCTGCCGATGGCGCAGCAATCGCTGAAGCAGATCAGCGGCGCGCTCGGCGCGACCGAGGACCTGCTCGAAGCGCTGCTCGATATCTCGCGCCTGGACGCCGGTGGCCTCGAGCCCCGGATCAGCCGATTCGCGCTGGACGAATTGTTCGAACAGTTGTCCAGCGAGTTCGCGATGCTGGCCGAGGCGCGCGGACTCCAGCTGCGCTGGCGCGCAAGCGGCCTCTGGGTCGAGACCGATCCGCAACTGCTCCGCCGGATTCTTCAGAATTTCCTGTCCAACGCCGTGCGTTACACCCGGGAGGGCGGCATCCTGCTGGCCGCGCGCCGGCGCGGCGGCCGCGTGCTCGCCGGGGTCTGGGACACCGGCCCCGGCATTCCGGACTCGGCGCGTGGGGTTGTTTTCGAGGAGTTCCGGCGACTCGATCCCGACGGCGCCGCGCCGGGGCTGGGCCTCGGCCTGGCCATCGCCGAGCGCATGGCCAGGCTGCTCGAACACCGACTGGTGCTCGACAGCCGCGAACGGCGCGGGACCCTGTTCGGTGTGGAGCTGTCCGTCGCGCCGCCGGACGAACGCCCGCTCGATCGTCCCGCTGCCGCTGCGGCCCGCCCGGTCCCGGCGCGCGTGCTGCTGGTCGACAACGACCCGGCCATGCTCGAGTCGCTGTCGACCCTGCTCGGTGATTGGGGGCTGGAGGTCCTGGCTCGGTCCGACGAGGCCGGTGCGCTGGCCGCGCTGCAGGCCGATCCGGCGCTCGACCTGCTGATTCTCGATTACCACTTGGACCGTGGGCGAACCGGGCTGGAAGTCCTGCGCGCATTGCGCGCGGCGGGCTGCACGGCCCCGGCGGTCCTGATCAGCGCGGACCACGCCGCCGAACTGCGTAGCGCGGCGCGCGCCGCCGGCTGCGCGCTGCTGCACAAGCCGATCCGGCCGCTGGCACTCAAGAGCGTGCTGCGGCAGCTGCAGACAGCCGCGTCGAACCGATCCTTTGCCGGCCGGGCAGGCCGTGATCCGGGCGACGACCCGGTCGCCAATCCATTCCCCGATCCGCTACCCTGAGCCCCAATGCCGTTCACGTCATCGAGGATTCCATGATCACGATTTCCAGCCAGTTCGACGCCGGCAACATCGAGGTGGTCGAGGCCGCCGATCCAGCGCGGCTGCGCTTGCGCATCAAGCGCGATGTCGGTGACCGGCATGCACAGTGGTTCTATTTCCAGCTCGGCAACGCGCGTGGTGAGGCCTGCCGGATGATCATCGAGAACGCCGGTGAGATGTCCTATCCCGAGGGGTTCGAGGACTATCGGGCCGTGGCGTCCTATGACGGCACGGCCTGGTTTCGGGTGCCGACGAGCTTCGACGGCCGCGAACTGGTGATCGAGCACACGCCGGAATCGAACCAGGTATTCTTCGCCTATTTCGCGCCCTACAGCTACGAGCGTCACCAGTGGCTGATCGCCACCGCCGCCGAGTCATCGCGGGTCACCGACGAGGTGCTGTGCGCCACGCCGGACGGCCGCGCGCTGACGCTGCTGACGATCGGTGATCCCGACACCGCGGCACCGGACGGCTCGGCCCGGGTGCCGGTCTGGATCACCGCCCGCCAGCATCCCGGCGAGACGATGGCCGAATGGTGGGTCGAGGGCTTTCTCGACCGCCTGCTCGACGTCGAGGACGGCGCCGCGCGCGAATTGCTCGACCGGGCCGTGATCTACCTGGTGCCGAACATGAACCCGGACGGCAGCGTCCGCGGCCACCTGCGTGTGAATGCGCGGGGTGTGAACCTGAACCGCGCCTGGCGCGACCCCGATGAAACCGAATCGCCCGAGGTCTTCCATGTCAGGGCGAAGATGCACGAGACCGGAGTCGGCTTCGCGCTGGACGTGCACGGCGATGAGGCGCTGCCGTACAACTTCATTGCCGGCGGCGAGGGCGCGCCGCGCTGGAACGACGCCATGCAGCGCGACCTGGACGCGTTCAAGCAGCTGCTGGCCGACCTGTCGCCGGACTTCCAGACCGAATACGGCTACGACGTCGATCCACCGGGCTCGGCCGACCTGCGCAAGTGCACCGATTACATCGCAGAGACCTTCGGCTGCCTGGCGATGACGCTGGAGATGCCGTTCAAGGATGCCGCCAACCATCCGCTGCCGGAACTCGGCTGGTCGCCCGGACGGGCGGTCAAGCTGGGGGCGGTGTGTGTGGATGCGATCCGGATGACCATTCGGCAGGGGTGATTTCTTGTTCTGGCGTTCCGAGGGGCGAGTGTTCGGCCCTCGGGGGCGTTGTTTTCTGTTGCGGTTGGTGTTGCGGTTTCCGCTTCGGCTTCAACTTCGAGTTCAACTTCAACTTCAACTTCCGAGGCGTTTCGCCGCTCGCTTCGCGAGCTGATGCGGTGGGCTGCTTCTCGAAGGTTCGAATTCAACGTCAAAAGCGTTTCGCCCGCTCGCTTCGCGAGCTTTCGGCGAGGTACTTTTGGGGCCCCCAAAGTACCCAAAAGGGCTGCGCGAACATCGCCGCCCGGCCTGCGGCCGGGTGCCCTCCGGTGCTCCCGGCTGGCGGGGTCCGTCGAACTCGCTCCGGTCGCTTGCGCTCCCTACGCTCAGACATTGCGACGGCCCTTTGTCCGCCATCCGGTCCGCGCCTCCGGCGGCGCTGACGGCGGGGCAAGTCAAAATCCAACCCGCGCCCAGCAAGGCAGTTTGCTTCAGCTGATCGAAGAGATTCGGTTCCGGAAGGTCGCTTTCGATCAAAAGCGAATCCTTACCTAAGCCAAGGAACCGAACCCAAGGCGACACGCGTCGCTGAGCCGTCGGTTTCAAGCCCCCTCAAGGGCGCCGAGAAGCGCAGGGGCGAGTGGCAAAAGGGCCGCTGCATGTCTGAGCGGAAGGAGCGCAAGCGACTGGAGCGAGTTCAGCGGACCCCACTCGCACCGAGCATCGCAGGGAACCCGAGCGCAGCTCGGGCGCCATTGCGGGAAAAGCATTTTTGCCTACTTTTGTTGCGAAAAAAGTAGGTCGCATCAGCTGGCGCAGCCAGCGGCGAAATGCTTTTGAAGTTGAAGAACCCAGCGTCGCGCCCGGATGCGCCCCTCTCAGCCAAGCAGAAGCGTCAAAGGCAACGGCAAAGGCAACGGCAAAGGCAACGGCAAAGGCAACGGCAAAGGCAAAGGCAAAGGCAAAGGCACCGCTGCGGCTCAGTCGCCCGACGCCTCCGCGTCCCGGTCGCGAACCACCATCCGCGAAAACACGATCCCCAGTTCGTACAGCATCCAGACCGGGATCGCCAGCAGCGTCTGCGAGATCACGTCGGGCGGCGTGATCAGCATGGCCACGAAGAACACGCCGACGACCACGTAGCCGCGTGCCTTCGCGAGCTGTTCGGGGGTGACCAGTCCGATCGCGACCAGCACGACGGTGACCACCGGCACCTCGAAGGCGAAGCCGAAGGCCAGGAACAGCACCATGACGAAGTCGAGGTAGCGGGTGATGTCGGTCATCACCGCGACGCCGTCCGGTGCGATCTTGGTGATGAACGCGAAGATCAGCGGCAGGACGAGGAAATAGGCGAACAGGCAACCCAGATAGAACAGCGCGGTGGCCGCGAACAGCAGCGGCCGGGCGATGCGCTTTTCGTGTTGATACAGGCCCGGCGCGACGAACGCCCAGAGCTGGTAGATCACGTACGGCATGGCCAGCAGCAGGGCCAGCACCATGACCAGCTTGAATGGGGCGAAGATCGGTGAGGCCACGTCGATCGCGATCATGCTGGCGCCCTCGGGCAGGCGGGATACCAGCGGTTCGGAGACCATCGAGTACAGCGTCCGCGCGAACGGCACAAGCGCCAGCATACAGACGACGACGGCGAGCACGGCGCGGATCAGCCGCGTGCGCAGCTCGAGCAGGTGGTCGATCAGGCTCAGTTCCTGATCGGTGTCGTCAGCTGGCGTCGTCATCGCGCTTCGGTTTCGAGTCGCCTTCGCTCGCGCGGTCCTCGGACGCGCCGTCGTCCGCGGCCGGGTCGGAGGACGGCGGATCGCCGGACTCGCGGTCGGGACCGGACGCGTTCCCGGACGATCCCGGCTCGACGTCGCGGCCCGCCGTGGCGTCCATGATCCTGCGGTTGTGTTCCGCGTCGAGTTCGGTCTGGAGTTCGGACTGCAGACTCTGCCAGGCGCGACGGGCCTGGCGGGTCAGTCGGCCGGCGGTGCGGGCGATTGCCGGCAGTCTTTCGGGTCCGAGCACGATCAGCGCGATGACGGCCAGCATCAGCAGCTCGGTGAAGCCGACGCCGCCCACGATCAGTGCCGGGTCGAGCCGGACTCGCTGTCGTCGCTGGAGGTCTTCTTCGCCGACGTGTCGTCGTCGCCGTCGCCGTCGCCGTCGTTCAGGCCCTTGCGGAAGTCCTTCATCGCGCCACCGAGATCGCCGCCGATGTTGCGCAGCTTCTTGGTGCCGAAGATCAGCAGCACGATCAACAGGATGATCAGCAACTGCCAGGGGCTGATATTGGCCATGGGGGTAGGGCTCCGGAAGCGGGGGCGGTAAGGACGACCAGTCTACCGCCGGGGCGTCAGCAGCGTCCAGCCAACGGCCAGCAGCAGCAGGGTCAGGGCCAGCAGGCCGCCGGGGCCGAGCGTCGGCACGATCACCGCCGGCGGTGCGCCTCGGTCGCAGCCGCCGGGCGGTGCGATGGCCAGCGACTCGAAGCCGACCACATCGGCGTCGGCGATCTTGGTCGCCGTCCCGGTGTCGAGGTCGATCCGGAGGATTTCCGACGGCAGGTTCGGATTGCCCCCGTCACGCCGGTCGGTCAACGCCCAGAGCTGACCATCGGCGTCGAAGGCCAGGCCGGCGTTGGCGTAGGGCGCGACGGCCGGTCCGAGTGGTCCGACGACCTCGGCCGTGCCGGCGTCGGCGTCGATGACGTAGAGGAACGGACTGTCGCTGTTGCCTGCGCCGTCCAGGCCCTGGCCGATGCCGTAGAGCGCGTCGCCCCAGGCCGCGATATCGGTGATCGGTGCGCCGAGTCCGCCTTCCTCGCCGATCCGGACCAGCATGCCGTCGGCCGGGTCGGCCGTGAACAGGGTTTCGCGCTGGTCGGAACTGATCAGCAGATCGCCGTCGCAGGTGAACGTCATGCCCAGGTCGAGCACATCGGCGATCGGAACGCCGAAATTGGCCCGCTGGTTGCCGACGGCCAACGCCAGCCCGCTGGTCGTGCCGACGGTGACGAGGGTCTTGCTCTCGTCGTCGGCGCCGTAGAGGGTGCCCTCGGCGTCGAGCGCCAGGCCTTCCATGTCGAGGAACGAGGTCCAACCGACGTATTCGGCGTCGCCAGTGGCCAGGTCGATGCGCCACAGCGCATGAACCTGCTGGTCGTCGGACAGGTTGCCGCGGGAATTCACGCCCCAGGCCAGCGGCTCGGCCGACAGCGCGCCGTGGCCGGCCGCAAGGACCAGCAGGAGGGCGTGAGCGGCGCTGCGGAGCGCGGTGTTCATGGCGGCGATCGAACCTCTTCCCGTTCGGGACACACGTACGCCCGCGAGAATAGCAGAATCCCGCTGTCAGTCATACTCCTACGTAAATTCGAGTCGATTGCCGACGCGGCGCCGTCCGCCCGGGCGGTACACTCCGCCCTCGGATCACGAACGGATGGAGATGCTGGAATGGCCAGGGATCGGATCGATGGACGGGCTCGCGTCCGCAAGGTGAACGCACATGCCCAGCCGCCCCGGGCCGGCGTCCTGCTGGCCAATCTGGGCACGCCCGAGCGGCCGGACGCCCGAGCGCTGCGCCGATATCTCCGCGAGTTCCTCTGGGATCCACGCGTCGTCGAGGTGCCGCGACCGATCTGGTGGATGATCCTGAACTTCATCATCGTGCCGTTCCGCGCCCCGAAATCCGCCGAGGCCTATCGCCGGGTCTGGACCGAGCGCGGCTCGCCGCTGCTCTATCACACCCGCGACCTGGCCGAGGCCATGGAGCGCGAATTCGAGCGCAATTACCCGGCCGTCAAGGTCTACCCGGCGATGCGCTACGGCAAGCCCGCGATCGCCGAGGCGCTGGAGCGGATGCGCGAGGACAACGTCCAGCGATTGATCGTGCTGCCGATGTATCCCCAGTACTCGGCAACGACCACGGCCAGCGTGTTCGACGGGCTGGCCAACGCGTTGAAGCGGATCCGGTGGATTCCCGAGCTGCGGCTCATCACCCACTACCACTATGACGAAGCCTGGGTCGAGGCCGTCGCGGACCGGATCCGGGCCCACCAGGACGAGCACGGGCGGCCGGAGAAGCTGGTGTTCTCGTTCCACGGCATCCCGAAGAACTACCTGCTCGACGGTGATCCGTACTACTGCGAGTGCCAGTCGTCGGCGCGCCGAATCGCTGCGCGGCTCAAGCTGGAACCCGAGGACTATCTCGTGACCTTCCAGTCGCGGCTCGGCAAGGCCGAGTGGCTCAAGCCGTATACCGACCAGACCCTCCAGGGGCTGGCGCGCGACGGCGTCAAGCGGGTTCAGGTGGTCTGCCCGGGGTTTGCCGTCGACTGCCTGGAGACCATCGACGAAATCGGGCTCGAGAACCGCGAGGAATTCGAAGAAGCCGGTGGCGAGACGTTGGAGTACATCCCGGCGTTGAACGCCGAACCCGATCATGCCCGGGTGCTGGCCGAGCTGTGCTGGCGTCACGGCCAGGGCTGGCCGGAGTTCGGCGGCGGCGACGGTCCCGACGAAGCCCAGCTGGCCGAGCGCGTGAAACGCGCCGACGCCGCCGCGGCGCGGCTCGGCCTGCCGGACTGACGGTGTCGTCCGCACCGCCCGTCGAGCAGCCCGGCCGCGGCGCGGCGTGCCGCGTGCTGCGCGAGGTCTTTGGCTTCGACGAGTTCCGCGGCGAACAGGCCGGCGTCATCGACACCGTGATCGAAGGCGGCAACGCGCTGGTCCTGATGCCCACCGGCGGTGGCAAGTCGCTGTGCTACCAGGTCCCGGCGCTGGTCCGCGACGGCACTGCGGTGATCGTCTCCCCGTTGATCGCCCTGATGCACGACCAGGTCGAGGCACTGAAGAACCTCGGCGTCCGGGCCGAGGTGCTCAACTCCAGCCTGGCGCCGGACGATCGCAGCCGGGTGCTGCGGGACCTCCACGACGGCGTGCTCGACTTGCTCTATGTCGCGCCCGAAGGCCTGATGCAGGGCCACATGCTCGATCGGCTGGCCTCGGTCCCGATCGCGCTGCTGGCCATCGACGAGGCGCACTGCGTGTCGCAATGGGGCCACGATTTCCGGCCCGAGTACCTGGCCCTGGGGGCGCTCGCCGAGCGGTTCCCTGGCGTGCCGCGCATCGCGCTGACCGCAACCGCCGATCTCCGGACCCGCGACGAGATCGAGCGCGCCCTGTTCGCCGACGGATGCCGCCGCTTCACGGCCAGCTTCGACCGGCCGAACATCCGCTACCAGGTTGCGCCGCGAGCCAACGCGCGGCGCCAGCTGGTCGACTTCATCCAGCGCGACCACGCCGGCGACGCCGGCATCGTCTACTGCCTGAGCCGCAAGCGCTGCGAGCAGGTGGCCGGCTGGCTGGTCGAGGAGGGTCTCGACGCGCTGCCGTATCACGCCGGACTCTCGCCCGAGGCGCGCCGAACGGCCCAGGACCGCTTCATTCGCGACGAAGGCGTGATCGTGGTCGCCACGATCGCGTTCGGCATGGGAATCGACAAGCCCGACGTGCGCTTCGTCGCCCACCTCGACCTGCCGCGATCGATCGAGGCCTATTACCAGGAAACCGGACGCGCCGGACGCGACGGCCTGCCGTCGGAAGCCTGGATGGTTTACGGCCTCGATGACGTCTATCGCCTGCGCCAGATGCTGGCCGAGTCCGAATTGTCCGACGAGCGCCAGCGGATCGAGCGGCAGCGGCTGGAGGCCCTGCTCGGCTACTGCGAACAGGTCGGCTGCCGCAGGCCACCGCTGCTCGGATACTTCGGCGAGGACCACCCGGGCGACTGCGGCCGCTGCGACAACTGCCAGTCGCCGCCCAAGCTCAGTGACGCGACCGAGCCGGCGCGCATGGCGCTTTCCTGCGTCTACCGCACTGGCCAGCGCTTCGGTGCCGGTCACGTCATCGACGTGCTGGTCGGTCGGCGGACCGAGCGCGTCGAGCGACTCGGGCACGACGAACTCAGTACCTTCGGCATCGGCGAGGCGCATTCGCGGGCGTACTGGCAGTCGCTGCTGCGCCAGCTGCTCGCCGGCGGCCGGCTGGCCACCGATCCCGACGGGCACGGTGGGCTCCGGCTCGATCCATCGGCGCGCGAGCTGCTGCGCGGCGAAGAGCGCTGGGAGATGCGCGAGCCGGCGCGCGCCCCGAAGACGGTCCGCGGCCGGAGTTCGGGGCGCTCCGGCGCACCGGTGGCAGCCGAGCACGCGCCGCTGTTCGACGACCTGCGCGAGCTGCGACTTGCGCTGGCCCGGGCCGAGGGCGTTCCGCCCTACGTGATCTTCCATGACGCGACGCTGGCCGCCATGGCCGAGGTTCGCCCGCAGACCCTCGACGCGCTCGGCGATCTGCACGGCGTCGGTCGGCACAAGCTGGACAAGTACGGCGAGAAATTCCTCGAGCGGCTGCGCGCCCTCAGCGCATCAGCTGAATGATCGGCCAGGCCATCACGGCCAGGATCGCGGCGGCCGCGAGCAGGGCGCCGATCAGCTCCAACCGACGCAGCGCCGGGCGCGGCGCGTCCGACCGGCGCGCCCGTTCGGTCCATTCGGTCTGGAATCGATCGTAGGCCTGCCGTACCCGCGCGTAATCATCGTCGTTGCGAATCCACAGCGCGCCGGCACTCAGGCCGAACGCGGTCGGCGGCGTTTCGTACCAGGCAACGCCGAGTTCCTCGAGTAGTTCGCGCACCCCGTCCGCTTCGTCGACCGGGACGTTGCGCAGGTTCATGATGCGCTTTGCCATGGTCGGAGTCTACGCGTTTTCGCGTGCTGGTCGATGTCCAGGGGGCGGCGCCATCGGCCTTTCACCTGAGTGAATTCACACAGGTCCACGGCGTCTTGATCTTGTTCAATGGTGCGTTGATACCGGAGGCGTACAGTCCGCTCTCCGCCGTCGGGGTCCGTCGCACGTCGCCGGTTCATCCACTTCCACGCAAGAGGGTTCACACATGGATATGCCAACGCTCACCATGGGTCAATACAGTCTCGTCTTCAACGTGTTCTCGTTGACGCTCGCGACCTTTTCCGCCGCCACGATATTCTTCTGGATGCAGCGTGGGCGCGTGGCGCCCGAGTACCGCACGGCGCTGACGATCACCGGCCTGGTGACCTTCATCGCCGCCTACCATTATCTGCAGATCCTGTTCGACTGGAAAGCGGCCTTCACGTTGGTCGATGGCGCCTACGTCTCTTCCGGGACGCCGTTCAACGACGCTTATCGATATGTCGACTGGCTGCTGACCGTCCCGTTGCTGCTCATCGAGCTCCTGCTGGTCATGCGCCTGTCGCGCGGTGAGACCGTCAGCAAGGGCTGGCTGCTGGGCGGCCTGGCCGCGTTGATGGTGCTGCTTGGCTATCCGGGCGAAATTTCCGACGATGCCGGAACCCGCTGGTTGTGGTGGTGCCTGTCGATGATTCCGTTCCTGATCATCCTGTACCAGCTGTTCATCGGCCTCGGTGATGCGATTGCCCGTCAGCCCGAGAGCGCGCGTGGCCTGGTGAGCATGGCGCGCTATCTGACCATCGTTGCCTGGTTGTTCTATCCGGTCGTGTTCATCTTCCCGATGATCGGACTGGAAGGCGCAGGCGCCGAGACGGCGGTGCAGGTCGGCTACTCGATCGCCGATATCGTCGCGAAGGCGGTGTTCGGTCTGCTGATCTACGCCATCGCGGTCCGCAAGTCGGACGCCGAAGCCGGCGCGTGAACCGGGTTCTCGGACCGGCCCGGGCCTTCCCGGGCCGGTTCGGCCGCTGCGATCCCGGTCCGGCCGTCGTCGCCGAGCGCGCACGGCTTCCCGGTTGATCGATCCGTTCGGATGATGTTTCTCGAGGCCAGGGGCTTGCAGCGATGAAGGCCGATGTCCATCGCTCTTTCGTCGATCCGTCGCGCGTCACTGACCGCCGTCACTGGCAGCGCCTGCACGGCCGCATAGCCTTGATCTCGATGGCGGTTGCGCTGTTCGCGCACGATGCGCTGGGCGCGGCCGGTCTGGTCGAGCAACTCCAGCTGGTCCTGGTGCCGATCGCACTGCTCGGCATCCTGCACGGCGGCGCCGACCCCTGGGTCGGCCGGCGACTGATGCAGGACCTGCATCGACCGGCTCCACGAGCGACCTTCTACACGCTCTATCTCATGGCGATGGCGCTGGTGCTGATCCTGTGGTGGGTTCTTCCGCTGGCCACGCTGGGCGCGTTCCTGTTGATTTCCATCCTCCATTTCGGTGATCAGGACGCCACCACCTTCGGGCTGCCGACGCGTCCGCTCGACGTGGTGGTGCTCGGTACGCTGCCGGTGCTCGGCCCATGCCTGGCTCACCCGGGCGAGGTCGCGGTCCTGTTCGGTTGGCTGACCGGCGCTCCGTCCGAGTCGCTGGCACCGCGGATCGCCTGGGCCATGCAGCCCATCGCCTGCCTCTGGTTGATCGGCATCGGCATGGTGATCAGTCGGGTCGCGCTGGAGCGCGGCGCCCGGCGAGCCCGCAGGCTGGCGCTGGCGGTCAGCGTGATTGCGCTGGTGATGGTGCTGCTGCCGCCGCTGGTCGCGTTCGCGCTCTATTTCTGCTTGTTGCACAGCTTCGGCCACCTGCTGGACATGGCGACGGCGCGCGACGGCCCCTGGTCGCGCTGGTCGATGAGCCAGTGGGCATGGCGGCTGTGGCCGGCGACGCTGGGGGCGCTCCTGATGGGCGGCCTCGGCGCCTGGGCGCTGGAGGTCCTCCAGCCGGATGCGGCGCCGCCGGGCGCCGACACCGTGCGCGTCCTGTTCTGGGGCCTGGCCGCATTGACCGTGCCCCACGTGATGCTCCACGCGGCCTGGCACCGCACGCGAACGCGCCGACCGACCAGCGCCTAGGGGGTTACACTCATCGATCACCGCCCGAGCGGGCGATGGGGACGGGCGGGTTCGAACCGAACGGCCGAGGGCCGTCCCCACGCCACCCTACTGATTCGAGAGCCGATCGATGGACAATCTCAAGAACCTGCTGTTCGACCTGGGGGCCGATGCCGAACTGGCCAAGCGCTTTGAACGGGATCCCGATGCCGTGTTCGCCGACTACGCGATCGACGATGAGGCGGTCCGCGCGATCAGGGCCGGTGATCTCGACACGCTGCGCGCGCTCAGCGGCCTCGAGGAACTGCACCTGACGCACTCCACCGTCAAGGCCTATCGCTGACCGCGCTGGCGCCTCGCTCGTGTTCCGATTTCCGGTGCTGCTGCTCGGCCTGATCGTTCTCGCCCTGTCGATGCGGGGGCTGGCCGATGAACCACCGGATGCTTCGCTCACCGAACGCATCGACGCCATCGAAGCGCTCAATACCGAGCAACCGTGGCCGGTCTCGCAGGCCGCGATCGAGGGGCTGCGGGCCGCGCCCGAATTCGCTGCCGCCGACATCGACCAACGCAGCCGTCTCGATCTCCTGGAAGCCCGCAACCTGATTCTCGACGCGCGCTACGACGCGGCCCGCGAGCAGCTCGAATCGATCCTGGCCCGTCCGGTCCCGATCGATCGGCGTCTGCGTGCGCTGGAGCTGGCGGCCAACCTGTCCGGCCTGGTCCAGGACTACGCCTCGGCCTTCTCGTATCTCTACGAGGGTCTCAAGCTGCTTCCCCGCGCCGACGACCCGGCCCGGCGGGCCGACCTGCTGGTTCTGGCGTCGCGCTTCCATGCCCTGGCCGGCGAACAGGCGCTGGCGATGGAATACATCTCCGAAGCGCTGGCCGCCGCTCGTGCCGGAACCGATGCGCGTACGCTGTGCAATGCCGAGCAGGACCTGGTGTTCCTGCAGCTGCGCGCCGGCCTGACCGGACCGGCGATGCAGAGCGCCACGACCATGTGGTCGACTTGTCAGCAGCGCGTCGATCCCGTGCTGAGCGGTGCCGGCATGATGACGATGGGTGCGGCGCTGCTGCACGATGGCCGCTACGACGAGGCCGCCGGATGGCTCGAGCGCGCGATTGCCCAGCAAGCCGACAACGGTTTCCTGGTCGGCGTTGCCGAATCGCGCTACTTCCTTGGCCTTGCCCTTCTGCGCGGCGGGGACGGTCAGCGCGGCATCCCGCTGCTGCTCGATGCAATCGAGCACTTCGAGCGCATCGAGTCCTGGCAGACGCTGATCGACCTGCGCGTCGAACTGGCCGAGGCGTTCGAGACGCGCGGCGAGCACGGTCGGGCACTGGCCCAGCTGCGCGGCCTGCTTCGAGCCGATGCACGTTTGAACGACGCCCAGCGCAGCCTGCGCGTGGCCTATCAGCAGGCCGAGTTCGAGAACCAGCGTCAACAGCAGGAACTGGCCCTGCTTCGCCAGCGCAACGAGCTCTACGAACTCGAACGCGAAACCGAGTCCTCGCGGCGGCTTGCGCGCACCGTGGCCATGGTCATGGCGCTTCTGATCGCACTGCTGCTGGTCGGTCTGCTGATCCGGTTCCGCGCCGATCGCCGTCGGTTCCGGCGGCTGTCTGAGCGCGACGGGCTGACCGGGCTGCTCAATCATCGTCGTTTTCACCACCGCGCCGACGCCGCGCTGCAGCAATCGCGGCGCGCGGGACGTCCGTGCACGCTGATCGCCGCCGACGTCGACCTGTTCAAGCAGGTCAACGACCGCTACGGCCACCAGGCCGGCGACGAGGTGCTGAGCTACCTCGGCAGGCTGCTGGCCGACGTGTTTCCGTCCCCGTGCATCGTCGGTCGGGTGGGCGGTGAGGAGTTCGCGGTGTTCCTGCCCGGCGAGAATCGGCTGCAGGCCCGCCAGCGGGTCGAGAACCTCCGCCGTCGCCTCGAGCCGGTGGCGGCTGGCGAGGCCCGCATCGAGCTCACGCTGAGCTTCGGCATCGCCGAGGCGCGCAGGGAGGGCCGACTCGAGCGCCTGCGCCTTCGCGCCGATGACGCCCTGTACCGTGCCAAGCGATCGGGTCGCGATCAGCTGGTCGATGCCTCTGAGCTGTACGAAGAAGACGCGCCGTGACTACGACGGGCGGTTCGCTGGTCGTGATCGGTTGCGGCATCCAGCTGGGGCGGCATCTGACTCGACGCGCGGAGTCGGAACTGCGGGCGGCCGACTGCGTCTTTTCCCTGGCCGATGCGTTCGCCAGCGACTGGATCGCGGCGATCCGGCCCGACTGCGTCAGCCTTGCCCGCCACTACCGTGCCGGCCGGGATCGACGCGAATCCTACCGGGCGATGGAGGATGAGCTGGTTGCGGCGGTGCGAGCGGGCCGGGATGTGTGCGCCGTGTTCTACGGCCATCCCGGAGTGTTTGCCGACGTGCCACACGGCGCGATCGCTGCGGTGCGCTCGCTCGGCCTGCCGGCGAGGATGGAGCCCGGCATCTCCGCCGAGGCCTGCCTGTATGCCGATCTCGGGCTCGATCCGGGGCGTCACGGGGTGCAGTCGTGGGAAGCCACGCAGTTCCTGATCGAGCGTCGGGTGCCCGACCCGTCGGCACTGCTGATCCTCTGGCAGGTCGCGCTGACCGGCGACCTCGCGCTGGATCGCTTCCATGCCGAGCCCGATGCGATCGGACTGCTGGTCGAGAAACTCCGGCGCTGGTATCCGGCCGACACGCCCGTCATGCTCTACGAGGCTGCACAGCTCCCGGTCGAGCGGGTTCGTGCCGATCGGATGCAGCTGGAGGCAATACCTTCCGCGAGGTACCGGGAGCACACCACGCTAGTGGTGCCGCCGGTTCGCGGCGCGGAGCCGGATCCGGGCTGGATCGAGCGAGTCGGTCGACTCGGACGACTCGAATCCTACGGATCGGCGAAGGAGTGAATCACCCCGCGGCCGGCCGGGCTGGCCGCGGGGGGCTCCGGTGACGGCTCAGCAGTCGCCGGTGCGTTGGCCGGAAATCTCGACCTCCATGGTCATCGAACCCATGGCCGATTCCATCTGGCCGTCGACGGTGCCCGACATCGTGTCGCCGTCGAACGACATCGCGGCGTTCATCGTCATCGAGGTCCCGTCGGGATTGTTGCAGGTCATGGTGTAGTCCATGCCGTCGCTGCGGATGTCCTTCTCGGTGATCTCGCACTCCTCGCTGTCCTCGAGGAACGCATCGCCCTGGGCGACGTCTTCGGCGGTCACGCAGTCCGACGTGGACTGGGTCTGCGGCGGCAGCGAGAACTGTGGCGAATTCAGCGTGACCGTGCTGGTCGTTTCCCACATGCCCGGTTCGATGTTCGGGTCGTCGGCGAGCGCGGTACTGGCCAGGCCGGCGACGGCCAGGGCGGTCAGGCAATGCTTCAACATAGGAGGTCTCCTTGGGCGATCCAGTCGCGCCCTGCACGGACGCGTCGAGTACGGTTTCGTACCGTGTCGCCCCAGAATACGCGAAATGCCCGGGACTCAGGACACCGATTCGGCGCCGAGACCTCAGCCCTCGTCGTCTTCGATCCGTTCGCGCTGCCGAGCGGCGGCGTCGGCCAGATCGTCTTCCACGCCGCGCGCCCGCTCGATGGCCTGGCGCTGCGGTTCGAGCACGCCGGCGCCCTCCGGCGTCGGATCGCCGGAATCGTCGTCGGCACAGGCGGCCAGCAGCGCGGCGAGCAGCAGCAGGGACAGGGATCGAAGAAGGGTCATGACGAGGTCTCCCGGAACGTGGGTCGGATTCAGACTCTACGCGCTCGGCGCGATCCTGGCCAGTCCCTGCCGATCCCGGGTGCGCAGCGCGGCGTCCTGCCCGGCACCGGGCGCCGAGGTCTCTCCGACGCGGGTAGCGCGACGTTCCCGCGGCGCCCGGGTACACTCGATGACGAATGTTCCCGGACGGGTCCGATGGCTGAAGCCGCCGCAGTGATTCCCGCACGAAACCGGCCCCGCGGACGACGCGTCCTGCGGCTGATCCTGCTGGCGCTGCTGGTCGCCTGGATCGGGATGGCCGTGGTGCATCGCTACAAGCCGCTGCCGCCCGGTATCGGCGTCGCCATGCCGGTGCGCGCGGCCGACGCGGTGACCTTTCTGGCCGACTACACCTGGCTCGACCCGGGCGGCGGCCGCCGCATCGACCACCGGATCTTCGACCGGGTGCTCGAACGGATCGGTGCGGCACGACAGCTCGTCGTGCTCGACATGTTCCTGTTCAACGATTTCGCCGGCAACGCCGACGGGCCGGACATGCGCCCGCTGTCCGACCAGGTCGAGGACGCGTTGATCGAGCGGCTGGCCGAGGTTCCCGGTCTGCGCGCGGTGCTGATCACCGATCCCATCAATCAGCTCTACGGGGGCATCGAGTCCGAGCGGCTCGAGCGGCTGCGCCGGGCCGGCGTCGAGGTCGTGGTCACGGACCTCGCGCGCCTGCGCGACTCCAATCCGGCCTGGTCGGGGTTCTGGCGGCTGTGCTGCCGCTGGGCGGGCAATTCGGACGACGGCGGCTGGCTGCCGAACCCGGTCGGGCCCGGCAAGGTGTCGCTCCGGACCTGGCTGCGGCTGGTCAATTTCAAGGCCAATCACCGCAAGACCCTGGTGGCCGATTCGCCGGCGGGCTGGGCAGGCCTGGTGACTTCGGGCAATCCGCACGACGCCTCCAGCGCCCACGGCAACGTCGCGCTGGAGTTCATCGGTCCGGCGGCGCTGGACCTGATCGTCACCGAGGCGTCTGTCGCCGCGTTCTCCGGTGCGCCGCTCCAGGGCCTGCCCGAGGCCCGGCCGCCAGCACCGGTGGCCGGCGTCGAGATCCAGGTGCTGACCGAGGCGGCGATCCGGGATGCGGCATTGGCCGCCATCGACGCCGCCGGCCGGGGTGATCGGGTCGACCTGGCGATCTTCTACCTTTCGCATCGCGGCGTGATCCGGGCGCTGAAGCGGGCCGCGGCGCGCGGTGCGATCGTCCGTGTACTGCTGGACCCGAACCGCGATGCGTTCGGTGCGGAGAAGAGCGGGATCCCGAATCGACCGGTCGCTCGGGAACTGGTCGATGCCGGCATCGAGGTGCGCTGGTGCGCGACCCGCGGGGAGCAATGCCACAGCAAGTTCCTGCAGGTCGTCGGGGACCGACGGGCGGAACTGATCGCCGGCTCGGCCAACTTCACCCGGCGCAATCTCGATAACCTGAACCTCGAGACCAATGTCCGGCTGGCCGGGCCGGTCACGTATCCGGCGCTGTCGGCCGCCGCGGCCTACTTCGAGCGCCGCTGGACCAACGAGGGCGGGCGGATCCATTCGCGGCCCTACGCCGAATTCGCCGAAGACAGTCGGCTGCGCTACTGGCGCTATCGGTTGATGGAGTTCAGCGGCCTGTCGACGTTCTAACCCGCGATCAGTCACCGCGCAGCGGTTCGAGCCGGAAACGCAGGTCCTGGTAGTGCCGGGCGACCGCCAGCGGCCGGTCGTCGCCGGCGGCCAGCCCGTGGTCGGCCAGCGCCAGCAGTTCGACCAAACCGGTCAGGCGGTACAGGTTCAGCGCCAGGCGCCGGGCCTGCGGCTCGAGCGATTCCGGATCGCCGGCCAGCCAGTGCGGCACCGCGCCCAAGTGCTCTCGCGCCTGCTCGACTCGTGCGGCCAGCGCCGGCTGCCGACAGCCGGCGAGGCGGGCGTTCATCCGGTCCAGCCACGGTTCGATGCCGACCGCGGCCAGCGCGCGCAGTGTGTCCAGCGACAGGACGTTGGTCGTGCCCTCCCAGATCGACAGGACCTGGACGTCGCGCAGCAGCTGCGGAATGCCGGTGTCCTCGATGTAGCCGGCGCCGCCGAAAGCCTCCAGCGCCTCGGAGACCGTGGCGACGGCGTCGCGCGCGGTGCCGAGCTTGACCAGCGGCGTGAGCAGCCGCAGCGCCGCCCGCTCGCCGTCGCCGGACTCGCCCTGTTCGACGTCGCCGAGCAGATCGATGGTGGCCAGCAGCGCGCATGACGCGGCAGCGTGCGTGGCCTCCAGGTCGGCCAGGGTTTCGCGGTGCAGCGGCAGCTCGGCCAACGGGCGGCCGAACGCCGTGCGCTTGCCGGCATAGTCGCCGGCCAGCGCCAGCGCACGCTGCATCAGCGCGCAGGCGGTGACCGCGTTCCAGGTCCGGGTGATGTTCAGCATCGGTGCGATTGCCGCGACTCCGCGCTCCAGCCCCGCCACCGGCGTCGCCGGTGCGCCGTTCAGCCACAGCTCGGCCGTCGGCAGTTTGCGGGTGCCCAGCTTGTCCTTGAGCCGCAGGACCTCGATGTTCTGCAACCGCCCGTCGGCGTCGCGGGGCTCGAGGTAGAACAGCGCCAACCCGCGCGAGCCGCTTTCGTTGCCGTCCGGCCGGGCCAGGGTCAGCGCGATCTCCGAGGTTGCCGCCGACGTGAACCACTTGCGCCCGGTCAGCCGCCAGCGGCCGTCGCCGTCCTGCCGCGCGGTCGTCTCGGTGCCGCTGACGTCGGAGCCGCCGACCGTCTCGGTCATCCACTGGCCCGAGGTCCAGAACGCGTCCGGATCGGTGCTGAGCAGGTGGGGCAGGGCGCGCTCGGCCAGTTCGGGATTGCCGGCATCGGACAGGATCTTTGCCGCCCCGTCGGTCATCGCCAGCGGGCAGCCGTAGAAGTCGGTCGACGGGATGTACATCCAGGCCCGGGCGAACTGCAGCAGGCGGGCGTGTCGGCCCAGCGCCTCGTCGTACCCGGTCGCGACCAGCCCGTATTCGGCGGCCCAGCGATGGGCGCGCTGCCACAGCGGCGTCAGTTCGATTTCGTCGATCCGCTCGCCCCAGGCGCTCCATGAGGTCAGCCGGGGCTCGTTGAGCCGGTCCTCGAGCTGCATCCTGTACCAGTTGCAGCCGGACAGGCGACCCAGCTCTGCGAGCACCGGGCGCTGCGATTCGAGCAGGTCCTCGGGCACGCTGCGGGTCAGCCAGCTGCGCAGCAGCCAGTTGCCCGGATGGGTCCAGGCGTCGCCCGGATCGGGCGGCTCCTGCAGGGTCGAGAGCGGTTCGCGGCTGGTCATGGACGGTGCGCGTCGGGCAGGTCGTTACCCAATCTAGTGTACCCCGTCGCTAATCCTGTTCGTCCTCCGTTTCCGGGGCGGGAAGACGCCGTCCGGGCCGCGGAAGGGTGAGGTAATAGACCGCGATCAACGCGATTTCCACCCAGGCGATCACCCGCACCGTCGGGTTGGCCCAGGCTTCACCGACCGCGAAACTGAAGTGGAGCAGCAGCACCGTGCCGCCGATGACCAGCCCGTTGGGTCGCAGCGTCAGCACCCAAGGCGCCGGCAGCAGCAGCGGTACGGTCGCGATCAGCAGCGCCGGCCAGTAGCCGAGGATCTCGGACGGATACAGCCAGCCGAACCAGACCACCTGCAGCGCGATCAGCGCCAGCCAGATCCAGCGGGCAACCTCGATCGGAAGCAGCAGGCCCTTCACAGTTTCACCGCCAGCGAGGCAACGCGCCGGCCGAGCGCTCGAGCCAGCGCGATCTCGTGTTCGTCCGGCGCCCGGTCGCTGTCCGGGCCGGACCAGTGACTGGCGCCGTAGGGCGTGCCGCCGGCGGTGGTCTCCGACAGGGCCTTTTCGGTGTACGGCAGGCCGACCAGGACCATGCCGTGGTGCAGCAGTGGAATCATCATCGACAGCAGGGTGCTCTCCTGACCGCCGTGCAGGCTGGACGTCGATGTGAACACCCCGGCCGGTTTGCCGGCCAGGGTGCCGGAGAACCACTCGCTGGCGGTACCGTCGAGAAAGTACTTGACCGCCGAGGCCATGTTGCCGAAGCGGGTCGGACTGCCGAGGATCAGTCCGGCGCACTCGGCGAGATCCTTGTTCTCCGCCAGCGCCGGCCCGTCGTCGGGCCACTCGGCACGCTCGGGTTCCAGCGCCGAGGTGATCGGCGGCACGCCGCGCAGGCGGGTGCTCGCACCGTCCACGGTCTCCACGCCGCGGCCGACTTCGCGTGCGAGCTTCAGTGTGTTACCGCCGACCGAGTGGACCAGGACCAGGATTTCCTTCATAGCAGGATCTCCAGCACATCCTCGGGCGGACGGCCGATCCGGGCACGGGTCCTGGCCCCGTCGTCGACCACGACGATCGGCCGCTGCAGCAGGACCGGTTCGGTGGCGATGGCTTCGAACAGTTGCGCGTCGCTGGCCTTATCGATGTCCAGGTCCAGTGCCTTGAACTCGGCCTGTCCGGTCCGCACCAGGTCGCGCGCGGGGCGATCGAGGGCATCGCGCAGTTTCTCCAGCGTGGCCGCGTTCGGGGGCGTGTTCAGGTACTCCACGACGACCGGACGGAGGTCGCGCGCCTGCAGCAGCTGCAGCGTGGTCCGGCTCTTCGAGCAACGGGGATTGTGGTACACAGTGATCTGCATGGCAGATTCAGACTCCAATTCGACGCGATCGTCCGCCGATTCTGACCGATCCGCGTCAACATCGGCAATGCCGACGGCCTGGGAAGCTCTGACCGATCCGCATTGGCTCAGGGCGTTCGGTCGCCACCTCTGGGCACACTTCCGTCAGGATCGAAGCTTCGAGTCGGCCGGTGCGCTGAGCTACACCACGCTGCTGGCCCTGGTCCCGCTGACCGCCGTGGTCATCGGTGTGATCTCGGCCTTCCCGGTGTTCGACGCCCGCGTCGAGCAGCTGCAGGATTTCATCTTCAACAACTTCGTGCCGGCGGCCGGCGACGTGGTGCAGCGCTACATCGACCAGTTCGTCGAACGCTCGGCCGGCCTGACCGGCGCCGGCAGCCTGTTCCTGGTGGTGGCCGCGATCGTGCTGATGGGTACGATCGAGAAGAGCCTCAACCGGATCTGGCGCGTCGACCGGCCGCGGAGTCCGACCAGTCGGCTGGTCGTCTACTGGGCGGTTCTCACGCTGGGCCCGCTGCTGATGGCCGCCTCGGTCGGCATGACGTCTTACCTCGCCACGCTGCAGTTCGGTCCGGAAGCGGTGCGCGGCTGGTTCGGTGCCATGCTGCTGGCGCTGACGCCGTTCGTCGTCGCGCTGCTGGCGTTCACTCTGCTGTTCACCACGGTCCCGAACCGGCGGGTCAAGTTCCGGCACGCGCTGGTCGGCGCGGTGTTCTCGGCGGTGGCTTTCGAGCTCTCAAAGCACGGCTTCGTGTTCTACCTGTCGAACTTCCCGACCTACGAGAAACTCTACGGCGCGCTGGCCACGATTCCGATCTTCCTGGTCTGGATCTACGTGACCTGGGTCGTGATCCTGCTCGGCGCCAGCGTGGCGGCGTCGCTGACCACCTTCAATTACCGGCGCGTTGCCTGGCGCTGGAATCCGCGCCATCACCTGCTGCTGGTCATGCGCCTGCTCGATCACCTGGCCCGCGCACAGCGCCGCGGTGAGGGCTGCTCGTCGCAACGATTGCTGGCCTGCGAAGAAGCGATGGCCGACAGCGAACTGCAGGCGCTGCTCGAACGGCTCGACGACGCCGGGCTGATCCAGCGCGACGAGACCGGCGACTGGTTCCTGGCCGTCGACCTCGCCGAGGTCACGCTCGGTGATCTGTATCGCAACGTGCCGCTGGTGCTGCCGGTGGCAGAATCGGCGACGATCCCGGAGCCGGCCGACGGTGATCGTCGGCTCCGCGACGCGCTGCACGAAATCGCCGAGGTGGCCGGTCCGGTACTGGACCGTTCGCTCAAATCGCTGCTCTCCGAGCGCTCCTCGTCCTCCACCGGAACCTGACCATGAACCGATCGCTCGCTCTTCCGGCCCTCGCGGCCCTGGTCCTTTTCGTTGCGCCGACCGCGCTTCGCGCCGACCCGGCGGCCTCGCCGGCCTCGCCGGCCGCGCCGCCGGAGTTCGAACTGCCCGATCTCGACGGCCGCATGCACAAGCTCAGTGACTGGCGCGGCGACTGGGTGGTGGTCAATTACTGGGCGACCTGGTGCGCGCCCTGCCGCAAGGAAATCCCGGACCTGTCGCGACTGCACGACGAGCGGGACGATATCACCGTGCTCGGCCTGGCCTTCGAGGACACCGACGTGGCCACATTCCGGAGTTTTCTCGAGGAGTACCCGGCCTCCTATCCGATCCTGCGGGTCGACGTCTACGCCCCGCCCGAGGACTTCGGCGCGCCGCGCGCGCTGCCGACCACCTACCTGATCGCGCCGGACGGCCGGCTGGCCGAGACCTGGATCGGTCCGATCACCGGCGATACCGTGCGCGAGCGCGTCGATCGGACCGACGAGCCGGCGTCGTGAACTGCGCGCGATTCCGGATCACCGGGCAGGTCCAGGGCGTGTTCTTCCGCGCCTCGACCCAGCGCGAGGCTGACCGGCTGGGTGTCACGGGCCATGCCGTGAACCTCGACGACGGCAGCGTCGAAGTGCTGGCCTGCGGTGCGCCCGGTGCGCTGGATGCGCTGCACGACTGGCTGCACCGGGGCTCGCCCGAGGCCCGGGTCGAACGGGTCGACCGCGAACCCGCCAGCCCGCCTGATGGACCGCCGGACAGGTTCACGACCGGCTGACCTGGACCCCGGAACGAAAACGCCGGCGGAGGGCCGCCGGCGTCGAACGTTCACAAGCAAGGAACCGAAGACCCATCAGCGCACCAGGCGGAGCGCCTGCTGCTGTCGCTGCTGCTGGACCATCCGGCCCTGATCGGCCAGTTCCAGGCCCCGGACCTCGAACGGTGCGCCGAGGCCGCTGTCGGCGATCAGGCCCGCACCGACCTTCAACTGCAGCATGCCGCCGCCGGTCGGAAGGATCGCGGCGGTCTGGGTCATCGCCAGCGGGCGAAGTTCGCCGTCCGCCGCCGTCCCGAAGATCTGAGCGCTGACCTGGAAGCGGCCACTGACCGCCGTCTCCACGCCGACCCCGACGGTCAGTTCCTTGCCCAGCCGGGCACGAGCCGTCCCGCTGAACCGGGCCATCGGCGGCGTGACCGCGAACGGAATCTTCAGGTCGCGCCGCACCGTCAGGCCCTCGGGCGTTGTGGTCTCGACCCAGGCGTGGGCCTCGAACAGCCCGTCCTGGCCGGTGAAATCCACTGCCTTCGGCAGCGTGCCGCGCAGCAGTCCGGTCGTCCGGTCCAGCGACAGTTCGAACTGCTGGCCGGCGGTCGGATCGGTGATCAGCGCGCGCACCGTGTCCAGCGGCAGCTGCGACTTGCCGTTGCCGACGCCGAGCCCCAGCGAGATCGCATCGCCGGTGAACAGCGTATGTTGCGGCAGCGTCAGCTGGCCGGACCAGGCGCTTTCGGGCTCGAACACGTGCACGACCATGTGCCGCTCGGCGGGCAGCGCGGCCACGCCCAGCTTCAGCGAACCGGCACCGACGTCGGGGCCGAGCTTGAAGGCCAGCGAGGATTCGGGCACGTCCAGGCCGGCGGCCTTCAGCGCGGGGCCGTCGGCCAGGCGTTCGATCGCCGAGGCGCCCAGCGGAGAACCGTCCAGGCCCAGCGAGATCCGGTCGGCGGCGATGCGCACCTTGGCATCGGGTTCCAGCGGCGAGATGCGGATCACCGCGCCGGGCGCGGTCAACGGCAGGTCGATCCCCTTGGCCAGGTCGGCGCCGGTGGCGTCGACCCAGTACTGGCGGCTGTCGACGCGCGGGATGCCCAGTGCGGCTGCGGGCGCTTCGCTGATCGGCCAGGCGAACTGGACGGGAGCCGATTCCTGGTGGCGGCTGGCCGGCACCGCGGCCGGATCGGCGATCAGCTTGGCCGCGCCGAAATCGCCGGGACCGGCGTCCAGCCAGGTGGCATCGAGAATGGCGGTCTGCCCGATGTCGGCGAACCCGAGTCCGGGTTCCACGTCCTCGGCGTTCAGGGTCTGGACCGCGAGCGGCCCGGCCGCCAGCACGGCGGCGAATGCAATCGTGGATATCTTCATTGCGGGGCTCCTCACAGGTCGTTGCGCAGGATGACGTCCAGGCCGTGGCAGTCACGGCGGCTCTGGGCGTGCGAGAGACGGTCGCCGGAGACCTGGTTGTCGTAGAACCACAGGCTGCCGGCGCCGTTCTGGCTCGAGCAGTCGAGGAAGCCGTCGGAGCAGCTGTCCAGCCAGTTCTGGGTGATTTCCAGGCCGACCTGGTTGAAGTACCCGCCGCAGTAGGCCGCACCGTCCCAGATCGCCGATCGGACGTCGGTGCCGACCACGTTCCAGAAGCCTTTCGGCAGGCTCGGGCGCCCCGAGGTGCCGAGCAGCCAGGCCGAGTTGTAGTAGGCCATCCAGCTCGGCTGCTGCATCCGGACCGCGTCGTTCTGGTAGCCGAGCAGCCAGCCCAGCGCCGCCTCGAACACGTTGCCCTGCATCACGGCCTCGGCCAGCGGCGTGCCGGTCGACGAGGCCGCGAGGGCGTTGACCCAGCGGGTGCGCTGGATGATCGTCGGATAGCGGCTGTCCCAGGTCGGGTTCGACAGGATCCAGCGCATCACGTTGCCGCCGTTGGAGTGCGTCAGCACGACCAGGTCGGTGATGCCGCGGGCGTTGATGAACGTGTAGAGCTGGTCGGCCAGGCAGCCGGCGGCGCGACTGTCCCACATGTACTGCTCGAAGTCGCAGTTGATGACGGTGTAGTTGGCGCTGTTGCTCAGGCCCTGGCGGACCGAGTTGACCATGTCGGTGGTCCAGTAGTCGTTCAGCGCGTCGGTCTGTTTACCGGTGCCGTGGACGAAGGCCACGCCGGTGGCGGCGAGAGCGGCGCTGCTCCAGAACAACAGCGCGGCCCCCAGAAGGGCGATCCTGAATCTCATGGTGTCTCCTCTCTTTTTATGGAACGGGATGGGCTCCCATGGATCGGCGTGCCGATCGCCCCATCCCGGCCGTCTACCCGTGACAGCCCTCGCAGTATAGGAGGGCGGAGCGGGGGATTCAAACGGGTGTTTCAACGGCAGGGAAAAGGGGAGAGGGGCGAGTGGGCGCCCGGGTTCGGCGGGATGCCGGGGGAGAAGGATCGGGCTGTGGGTGGGGCGAGTATTTCGGTTTCAGGTTTCAGGTTTCAGGTTTCAGTTGTCAGTTGTCAGTTGTCAGTTTGGAGTGGCCCCGACTGTTCGGGCACCGCCGGTGCGCTGCGACCGCCTGTCGTGCCTCATGGACGGCGGGTTGTCCGCTTTGGGGGCATGGACCCTGTCGGCGTGATGCGGGGTCCGGCTTGTTTGATCGCAGGTCCTCCAGCGTCGCGACGCCGGAGGGCGTTGCATGCTCGGGCGGAGCGTTCACGGATTGTCTCTGCGGCTCTGCGTCTCTGCGAGAGTGGCTGTTCAGGCGTCAGCGGTTCTTCGCGATCTTCGCCCGATTGCGTCCTGGCGTCCATCCTCTACGGATCGAAGCCGAGATCGCTCGGTGTCGCCGAAACCGTCGAGGCGCGCACGACACCACTCGCCCCTTTCCCCTCGCCCCTCAGGAACCGAACAGTTCGTGCTGCCGGACCAGGCGGAAGGTCTTGCGATGGATGGGGCCGAGGCGGTCGAGGGCGACGAGATGGGCGGGGGTGGGATCGACCTTGGGCGTTTATTAGATTTGGCGTTGACGACCGAAGTTTTTTTTTAATTTCCATACGGGGCTAGCAGTTATCAACACTAGGCACATCAAACGACAGTAGTAGAATTGACGTATGTTCTTCGTTTCCCGCATCTTGCTTATTTTTCTACCCGTTCTGTTGAGCGCGATTCCGATCTCTGCCGTGGCTCAGCAACAAACCGTGTGGTGGCATTTCTGCGACTCCTGTTCCTCGGATTCCAGCTTCGCACAACGCGCCTATTCAGCGCCCACGGGCTACGAGTGGGTGTATGTCAGCAACCGCACCCAGAACAAGACATTGAAGTACCAGAGGATCACGACGCTGGAAGATTTGGGAAACGGCTACGTCTGGATGACTCATGTACTACCGGTAACCTTGAGCGCACAGGAAAAGAATGTGCTCGAAGATGCGATTGAAGGGGCCAATATTACAGCGGTAGATTTGACCCGCGACGACTTGGCCGGATTGGTTCCCGGCTTGGGGCCAACCAGCTCGTTCATGGGTGACTTCTCGGGTTTGCGACTCAACCCTCGGTTTTCGGATGCACTGATTCGCAATCTTGAAAACAGCGGCGTTCTGCCGACTCTGGAGCAGGTGAATCAGTCGGTAGAGGCGCTGGGTATTGCGGTGGAGTCCGGGTTCACGATTCGAGCGAGGAATCTGAGCATCGTCATCGAATATGAAGATGGGTCGTCAATTGCAGTTATTCTTCGCCCGGATGGGACGCTTGCAAGCTGGAGCGCCACAGATGCTGATGGAGAGGTCATTGATCTGGACGCCGACGATGATGGTGACGTTCGGATTGATGACGGTTCGTTGGGATCGGGCTTCACGATTGTCGTGGGCGGGACCGATGATCCCTCGGTGCAAGAGGGGGTGAATGAATTCATGCTGGCATTCGATCGCCTAGAGCTGCACTGCCGGACGGATGTCATCGGACCTCAACGCATTGAGTTGCGCTGCGCGTGGAGATGACGCGCCGGTCCGAGTAGCCTTTTCCGACATCACGGAGTGCCCGGCCGATGGCCGGGCAACTCGTAGACCCCGCCACTGTTTTTTGGTCTCCGATCCTTTGCAGAATTCGCATCTTCCGCTCTTTCTGCACGCTATTTCAACAGAACGGGCGGCCGAGCCGATATGCACCAACGGCGGTGTTCGCTGGCTTGCTGTCATAGAGTCACAGCAATCGATCGTGAACGCCATAGTTCGTAGCGTCGAGTGACCTCGACGCACCCGTTCGCCCCTCACTCAGTCCCAAACAGTTCCTGCTGCCGGACCGGGCGGAAGGTCTTGCGGTGGATGGGGCTGGGGCCGAGGCGGTCGAGGGCGGCGAGGTGGTCCTTCGTCGGGTAGCCCTTGTGGCGGTCGAAGCCGTAGTCGGGCCAGCGCTCGTGGTAGGCGAGCATCAGACGGTCGCGGTGGACCTTGGCCAGGATGCTGGCCGCACCGATCGCCGTGCACAGGCCGTCGCCGCCGATCAGCGCCTCGCAGGACAGGCCGCCGAGGTCGGGCAGTCGGTTGCCGTCGACGCGGACGTGGTCGGGCGCCGGGTCCAGCGCGCGGACGGCGCGGGCCATGGCCGTCATCGTGGCCTGCAGGATGTTGAGCCGGTCGATGTCCTCCGGACCGACCTCGATGATCGCGAAGCCGGCCGCGCGTTCGCGGATCAGGTCGAACAGTTCGTCGCGCCG
>CAZJSH010000008.1:0-45623 GCA_964548715.1 uncultured Halomonas sp.
CCGGTCCCGATCCGCATCAAGGACTGGAACGAGATCTACGGCCAGTACGAAGCCGACGGCGCGGCCGATCAGTCGGCGCGCTGCATCAACTGCGGCAATCCCTACTGCGAATGGGAGTGCCCGGTGCACAATTTCATTCCGGACTGGCTTCGCCTGGTTCGTCAGGGGCGCCTGTTCGAGGCCGCGGAGCTTTCGCACCAGACCAATTCGTTGCCCGAGATCTGCGGGCGGATCTGTCCGCAGGACCGGTTGTGCGAGGGCGCCTGCACGCTCAACGACGGGCTGGGCGCGGTGACGATCGGATCGATCGAGAAGTACATCACCGACGAGGCCGTGAAGCAGGGCTGGCGGCCGGATCTTTCCCATGTCGAGCCGACCGGCAAGCGGGTCGCGGTGGTCGGGGCCGGGCCGGCCGGGCTGGCCTGTGCCGACGTGCTGGCCCGGCACGGGATCGAGGCGGAGGTGTTCGACCGCAGCCAGCGGATCGGTGGCCTGCTGACCTGGGGCATTCCGCCGTTCAAGCTCGAGAAACACGTCGTCGAGACGAGGCGTGAGATTCTCGAGGGCATGGGTGTGACGTTCCGGCTCGGCGTGGAGATCGGCCGCGACGCGACGCTGGACGGGCTGCTGGCGGACTACGACGCGGTGTTTCTCGGCCTCGGCACGTACCGCTACGTGACCGGTGACTTGCCCGGCCGCGATCTCGGCGGAGTGGTCGAATCGCTGCCGTTCCTGATCGGCAACGTCCACCGCGTGCTCGGCTCCAGCGATTCGCGCTACCCGCACATCGACGTGTCGGGCAAGCGCGTGGTCGTGCTCGGCGGCGGCGACACGGCAATGGACTGCGTGCGCACCTCGATCCGGCAGGGCGCGTCCTCGGTGACCTGCGCCTACCGCCGCGACGAGGCCAACATGCCGGGCAGCCGTCGAGAGGTGAAGAACGCACGGGACGAAGGTGTCGAGTTCCTGTTCAACCGCCAGCCGATCGGCATTGCCGGCAGCGACGGGCAGGTCGAAGGCGTCCGGCTGGTCGAGACCCGGCTCGGCGACCCCGACGCCCAGGGGCGGCAACGGCCCGAAGCCGTGCCCGACAGCGAGCAGATCCTGCCGGCCGACGTGGTGATCATCGCCTTCGGATTCCGGCCGGACCCGCCGGACTGGCTGACCGCGGCCGGGGCGGCCCTGCACGTGGACGGCCGGGTCCGGGTCGGCGAGGACGGCGCCCTGCCCCACCAGACGGCGCACCCGCGGATCTTCGCCGGCGGCGACATGGTGCGCGGCGCCGACCTGGTCGTCACGGCGGTGTTCGAGGGTCGCGAAGCGGCCCAGGCCATCGCGCAGGCGCTCGGCGTGGAGCCGGTCACCGCGCAGCGGGGCGTTCAGCGCAGCGCATGACGGCCGTCGGCTGCGCATCGATCGGTACACCGGTCATCCCGGACGTCCGCGACGACTCGGTCGTCGTAGCCGTCGACGACCTCACCGCCCACGATAATGATCCAGAGGCACCTCGTCGCCGTGCTGCTCCCGGCGCTTGCGGCGGCTGGCCGGGTCCTCGAACTGGATTTCCAGCGTCAGGATCAGGCGCAGGTCGGAGCGGCGCTCACCGCGCTCCTCGTCGTACGGCCAGGCGTACTCCGGCTGGATTTCGTAGAACAGCCAGTCGCGCAGGAAGGCACGGCGATATCGGAAGTTGACGAACACCTCCTCGGCGCGGAAGTCGGGCCGGGTATAGCCGAAGGCGCCCAGCTCGCTGCGAATTGCAGTCGTGCGGCTCAACTGGCGGAAACCGATCAGTCCGGTGCGCCAATCGACGCCGTCGGAGACTTCGGAGAATGTACCCCGGCCGGTCAGGCGGACCAGCGACAAGGAATCGGGCAGCCACTCCCAGTCGGCGCGCGAAACCGTGCCGAAACCGTCCTCACGCTCCCAGAACAGGGTCTGCGTGAACCGCGCCAGCGTTGTGTGGGTGAGCCCCCAGGTATGGCGGCCGCGGGCGCGAACCCGGGGATTCAGGCCCGAGGTATTGACCTTGACCGTGCCGTCGAGATCGAACTGCGTGCGGCCGGTTTCCGACAGCAGGAAACGCAGCCCCAGGCGAGTCTGCTCGTTCTCGTCGCGCTGGACGTCGGCGAAACCCTGGTCGCCTTCGACCGAGTCGTCGCTGGCGATCAGCAGGCGCACCCGGTCCGACACCCGCGGCAGGCTGAGATTGGCCGATACCCGGATGTCGTGGCCGAAATTCTCGGTCTCGTCCCAGATCAGCGAGTTTCGAATCCGGAAGAAACTGCCGACCGATGTCTCTTCGGCCGCCCGCGGATCACCGAAGAAGCCGTCGAACCATGCCGCCGGCTCACAGAGCTTGCGACTGAGATAGGAATGGGTGCGGTCCAGCCAGCTTTCCGGCCGGCCTTGCTCGTCCCGGCACGAGACCTCGATGATCTCCTCGATGTCTTCGCGGCGCTCCTCGGCGTCGCGGCGCTCCGGCGTGTCGTCGGCCTGCGCGATCGCGGCGGCCAGCAGCAGCGCGGCACCGAACGCGAATCGGATCGAGAACCTCAACAGGCGGTATCGGGAGACCATGGCAGCGAAAAGCATACCGCAGGTCCCCGGCCCTGTCCGCGACGCGCACCGACAGGGCCGACCGCCGAATCCGACGGTCGGATCCGACCGTCTCAGCGGGTCTCGAAGCCGTCGAAGAAGATCACGTCCAGCGAAATCCGACGCAGCACCAGAATCGCGTTGTCCTCGTTGGCAACGACATAGACGTATTCGTTGTCGCCGCTGGCCTCGACGTCGGTGGGGCCGGCCATGAACAGCACCGAACCCTGATCGTCGAACATCGTCTGACGCACCACCAGGTCGCCGGGCTCGAGGCCGTCTTCGGCTTCCGTCAGACGCCGGAAGATGGTCAGACTGTCGTCGCCGAAACCGGTGACGAAGACTTCCAGACCGTCCGGCGCCATCGCAATACCCTGCGGGCCGACCAGTCCGGGCACGTCCTGCGTGCCGCCCTCTACGCTCGTCCGAAGGCTCAGCGCTCCGGCAGAATCGCGGTCGAAGATCGTGACCGCATTCTCGCTTTCGGCGCTGACGTAGAGCTGCTCTCCGCCCGGGCTGAGGACCAGGTCGAACGCACCGCGCAGGCCACTGATTCCGTCCAGGCCGTCACGAAGTGCGGTCACGTAACTGAGCCGCCCGAAGTCCTCGCTGCTGCCGTCGGTCTCCCGAGCGAACACCTGCACCGCGTTGCCGAGACGCGACGCGACGTAGACCTGCGCACCGTCCGGCGACTCGACCAGCCCAGACGGGCTGGTCATGGCAAGAACGGTACCGCCGGAATCCTGCGGATCGTCGACGTCGGTCACCTCCGCCTCGAGGAATTCCAGTGCGCCGGTCGTCGCGTCTCGGCTGAAGACCGCAAGGCCGTTCGAGGCTGCACCAGCCGCGTAGACGTGCTCGCCGTCAGACGAAACCAGCAGTTGGCGTACGCCGCGAAGACCCGCGTTCGGCACGGTGGATTCCGGAGTGCTCATCTCGGAATCGACCTGGTTCTGAACGAAGCTCAACGCGCCCGTCGACGGATTCCTCGCAAACACCGAGACCGCGTCGGCCGTGCGAGCGGCAACGTACACGTTCAAGCCGTCCGGGCTGACCACGACATCCAGCGCACCGTCGAGCAGTGCATCTTCGAACCCGGGCACGCTCGCGGAATACGACGTGCTGAAGGCGAGCGCATCGGCGCCGCTGTTGCGTCGGAACACAGCCAGGGTATCCAGGCCTTCACTGACGACGTAGGCATGTTCGCCGTCCGGCGACAGCGCGATCGCAGTCGGATCGGCAAGGCCGGTAGCGTCCCGGCCATTGACGACTTGCTGTTCCACCAACGCCGCCGGACGGAAGGCCCGATCGATGATCAGCCCCAGCGCACGGTCATCGGTGACCGTCAGGTTGAACGGATTGTCGAAGATCACGTGGAAACTGCGCGGGGGCAGTGCGCCCGGGCCGTTGAGAATCGGCACCGGCACTTCGGCCTCCAGGTCGCCGGCCGCGATCGACACCGTACCCTGCACCGGGGTGTAGTCCACGCCGGGCACGGCGTTCAGCGGCTCGGTGCGATAGTTGATCCGAGCCTCGAAGTCGGAGTTCCTCGACAGGCGCGGTCGGAACACCGCTGCGGCCGTCTCGCCGGAGGAGGGTTCGATCACCGAGACATCGGCAACTCGCAGTTCGGGCACGTTGTCGTCGTCGATGATCGTGGCCACGGCAGCGTCCCGGGCCGGGACGCCGTTCTGGACGCCGACGATGTCGAGGAGGAACCGCTCCAGCGGCTCGATCACGTCATCGCCGCAGACCTGGAGGGTGATCGTCTTCTGCATCTCGCCCGGCGAAAAAATGAGCTGCTGATCGTTCTCCGCGATGTAATCGACGCCGGGGCCGCAAAGCGCTCCGCCGGTCGCCCCGTCGTCCCGGGTCTGCCAGAACAGGATGACCTCGTCCGGATCGGTGGTGTTGAGCGAGACATCGAACACCACCGGCGTCGTTCCGCCGTTGCCCTCGAACACTTCGACATCGGTGATCGCGAGGCTGGGGCCGGTCGCGAGATTCTGCGGATCCAGGTCCAGGCGAACGGCCCGACCTTCCGCGCCGATCGTCGTTTCGCCCGCCAGCGCCTCGCCGATGAAGACCTTGATCGGATCGCCGGGCCGGCCGCGACCCGCGGGACGCGGTTCGACCGTGTCCATCGGGATCCGCAATGCGTACAGGTTTCCGAGCCGGTCGCTGGAGCCCAGTCGATAACGCGCCAGGACCTCCCCGGTGGAAACCAGCCGCAGCTCGATCAGCTGACCCGCCGGAACCGGATTTCCGAACAGGCTCGCCGAGCCGTAGAGCACGTGGTCCGGTGCCTCGATCTTGGCGCTGACGCTGCCGACCGCGAGGCACATCACAAGAGACGTGAGAAGTCGTTTCATGATCACTGCCCCGAATATGCGTAGGTCTTGAAGAAGATCAGGATGTCGCTGACGCCCTGGCCGTCACGTTCGCCGCCTGAAATCTCGGTACCGTTGATGAACGTCTCCAGGCCTTCGTTGGCATCGTTGAGGAACGTGCCTCCCGGAATGATCATCACCCACTTGGTATTCCAGACCGAGCGGCCGACCAGCCGGCTGTCGGCCGTGACCTCCGCGTCGTCGAAGTTTTCCTCGTCGAAATGGAAGGCCCGGAAGCGACCGTAGCGACGGATTTCCGCCGCCGAACCGGACAGGGTGTCGGTCAGCGGCGACCAGTCGAATCGCTCCAGGTCCTGGCTGCTGATCGGGAACGGCACCGGCATGACCTGCTCGACGATCTGCCACTCGCGCGTCCTGAAATCGAAGGCGTCGGGCGCACGCAACACGTCGGCGCCGACCGGGATCAGGTAGATCCGTGGATCATCGGCCAGCGGCAGCTCGGCATAGTTGCCGAACCACGAGCCCAGCGAGCGGATCCGCGTCGCGAACTGGCTGGAGTCGTAACTCGAGTCGCCCGGGCCCAGCTCCCAACCGAAGAAGTTCAACCCGAAGGTGACATTCGTCGGGAACTCGATGATCAAGCCGGGCTGCGGTCCTGCCGATTCGGGTGCGAACGGCCGCGCGTAGCGCCGGAAATCGGAGTAGTCCCAGATATTGTCGACGCGGAGTTCTTCGAGCTTGTCCCGCCATTCGGCGTCGCCCTCCGGTCCGGGTGGAATGCGGAACAACTCTTCCCTCAGTGAGAAACGATTGGTCTCGACCTGCGGGTTGTTGAAGCCCATCTGGCCCTTGAGCACCTCGAAGTTGAGTCTCAGCTGGGCCAGCTGGCTGGCCAGGCCGGGGGAGCCCGGCTGCGGCTGGCCGCCGATGACCGACCCCAGGCTCCGCTCGCGGACGATCTCGGTCAGGAAGGACTGGCCGGACTCGCCGTCGGTGCCGAGCAGGTTGGTCTCGTAATCGTAGGCCGAGGCCGCCAGGTAGACGTAGCGAGCGGCGAGATCGAAGGCGGCACGGTACTTCTGCAGTGCGTCGTTGCGGAAGATGCGGAACGCCAGGTCCTGGTAGCGATACTCCTGGACTTCCGCCGCACCGTTCCGGCGGAAGCTCTTCAGGCGTTCCATCACGCGCAGACCGCGGGCCAATGTGGCCTTGTAGTCGTTCAGGTGCTGCTTGATCGCCTCGGCGCGGGCAAACACTTCGGCCCGCAGGATGGGCTCTTCCCGGATCATCTCGTCGATCTCGCCCTTGACGTTGAACAGGTTGAGTTCGGCGTCATTGATCGCGGTCTCGATGCCGGTGACCTGGCTGACGTCTTCCTTGGCCGCATCGGTTGCGTTGGACGCGATTTCCAGGCCGTCGGCGACGGTATCCAGCGCCAGCTTCACGCCGTTGCCTGCCTGCTTGATACCGCAACGGATGCCCGAAGTCATGTCTCCGCCTGCGGCCAGGCCGGCGATGAACACCTGGGGAATGCACTCGACCGTGTCCCGGAACGTGAAGTCGGTGAACTCGCCGATCCGCTTGGCCACGATCGCGCTGTTCTTCATGACCTGGGTCGCGATGGTCAGGTCGCGCAGCTCGTTGCGCTGCTGGATCGTCAGGTTCAGGTTGTCCTGGCTGGTATCGAAGGTGGCCTCGAGCTCGTCGATCTTGGCATCGATTTCCTGCCGGAGACGGTCGTAGGACACCAGCGATTGGCGCAGCGCGATCCGCGCCTGCAGCATGTTCTGCAGGATTTCCTGCAGCTGTCCGGGCGCCCGGCGCGTCCCGGTCCAATCCGTCGGCTTGGTGAACCAGAAGCCGAGATCCGGGGATTCGATGGTGGTGTAGGTGACATTGAGCAGGTTGTCGCCGTTCTCGTTCTCGGTCGTCAGATCACCCAGTGCACAGCCTTCGGCCAGCGGCGAGATCGAGCAGAGCACACCGTTGCTGCCTTCATACTCCTCGCCCTCGGCGATCGGCGTCCAGTTGAAGAAATCGATCCCGTTGCCGACCGGTGTGTACTGGCCATCGAAACTGTTGACCCGGAACGCGGCCTCGCCGTCTGCCAGGTTCAGGCCGCCGTCGAAATCGAAGGCCGTTCCGGCCAGTGCGGGAACGTCGATCAGCATGTAGTTGTAAAGATCGGCCCCGTCGTACCCGGCTGGATAGTTGCCGGTCGGTCCGATGTCGTCGGAATAAGGCGTACCGAAGATCTCGATCAACTGGTTGGCGAAATCGGTCTCCTGGGCGCGCGAGTCGCGAGTCAGGTCTTCGACTTCGTCCTGGTTGCGGCGCATCTGGTTGCTGAGTTCGTTGGCGAAATCCCAGACCTCGATGGCGTTGGCCAACGCGCTTTCGGCCCGCTCGAGCACCTGCTCGGTGTTGGTCTTGTTGAAGCGATCCAGCTGGCTGGGGTCCATGTCGAAGACCAGCACGCCGTCGGCCAGTCCCAGCGGGTTCAGCCCCGCGTCCGCCTCATCGACCTGCTCCTGGATCGTCGCGTACATCGCGCTGATCTCGTCGATCTCGGCGACCGTTCCGCGTTCGACGCGTTCGATGCCGACGTGGGTCGGGTCCGGATCTTCGGACGGCAGGATCGAGTTGACCGTGACCCAGTCGAAGTAGGCCGCCATGCCGGATCTCGACCCCCATTCGGACAGCCCCCAGGCCCGGTCCGGGTCGGTGTCTTCATAGCCCTGGAACTGGCCGTTGGGATCCGCGACATATTCACTGCGGTAGGTCAGGTCGACGATCTCGGCACCGGTCCGGGCCTTGGCGGCCGCCGTTTCGGCGAACTGCCGTTCGTCGAGGAAATCGACATTGATCGGCGCACCGGCGACGATCAGTGACTCGATCCGCGGATTCCAGCTGTAGAACTCCTCGTTCAGCAGGTTGTAATAGACGTCGGTCGCGGTCAGGTAGTGACCCCACGCATCGCCGTGACCCTGCGGGAACAGGATGCGGGCGTCGTCCTCGTCGAGGAAGCCGTCGAAGTTCTGGTCGGAGATGTTGTAGCTCTGCGAGTAGGCGACTTCGCCGTCCCCGGTCGTGAAGTTCCAGAACAGGCGGTTGTAGACCGGTGCACCGGCCACGCCGCCCAGCGATTCGTCCCGCCCGCGCAGCAGGGTCAATTCCTCTTCCAGCACCGTGGCCATCTGGTTCTGGAAGTTGAAGATCGTCGGGGCCAGCGAGAAATCGCCGTTGCTGGTCGTGATCCCGATGGTCGGGTCCTGCGCGTCGGCGAAGGCTTCGTTGCCGAGCAGGGTGTAGAAGTCGACGATCCGGGACGCGACCAGCAGGATGGCGTTGTTCGCCGGGCCGAAGTCGATCGGCGGCGTGCCCTTGACCGACAGCTCCAGCGCCCGGTTCAACACCGTTGTATAGGTCTCGATCAGGCCGAGCGAGTTCAGCACGTCGGGATTGTTGGTCAGCGGTACCGGACCTTCGTAGCGTTCCCCGAGCTGGACGAGCATGCTGGCGTAGTTGTTGGTCGCGGCCTGGGCGAAATCGCTGACGCGGGCCTCGAACGGATTCAGTCGACCGAGCACACGCTTGACCCAGCCTTCGGCCAGCTGCGGCGACGGATCGACCGGCGTCGCGGTCGGATCGCCGGCGTAGATGCTCCAGTCGCTGTCGTTGGTGCAGGTCGGCAAGCCGCGATAGCGCGCGACGTACCAGTTGTCCGACAGCGTCTGGATATTGGCGCCCTCGATGCTGATCTCCACCGCGCCCTGCGGATCGGGCGTCGGGAACTGGATCCAGCCGTTGAGCTGGCCGCTGGCCGGATCCGGCAGCGGCAGCGGTGGGTTGCCGTCGACGTCCGGATGGAAGAACCACTGGAACTCCAGCGCATCGGGATTGCCACCGAAATCGCCGCTGTGGCGAAGCACCAGCTGTTCATCGAAGATGTTGTCCGGTTCGATGATCTGGATCTGCCCCTGGTACGGCTTGGTGAAGGCCGGATTCTCCGAGACCAGGCAGCCGACCCGGATGACCTCCAGGCTGACCGGCAGCGGGTTCAGCGACGCGTCGTTGTTGAACGCCACGGTCATGAACCCCGAGCCCTGCGAGAGCCCGGCGGTCAGCGCCGGCCGCACGCCGACGGCCTGGAACGGCTCCAGCAGACCGTCGTCGTTGGTGTCCTGCACACCGACCAGGACGTCGTCGATGGTCACCGGGCGCGATGCGTCGCAGGTCCGGATGCGGTTCTCGCCGATCGACGAGGACTCGCAGATCCTGGTGACGCCCTGCGGGTTGCGGGACAGCCTGAACAGCGCCTCGATGGCCTGGTCCCAGCTGCAGGCATCGCCCGGCGTGGCGCAGGAGCCGTCGAAGTCGTTCTCGTTACTGTCGTCGCCGTCGTTGATGACCTTCAGCGCCGCTCGGTCACGCTTCGACAGGACGTTCAGCAGCAGGAACGGCTCGCCGACCCCGCTTTCATCGAAGATTCCCTTGAGCATCAGGCGCCGGTTCAACGGGTCGTAGGCGAGGCGCTGCCGCACCGAGGCCGGCAGCTTGGTCACGCCATCGGACGAACCGAGAATCAGGCGGGTGCCATCGGTCTGCAGCGAGCTGGCGACGGTGTCGGGCAGCGCGTCCAGGGCCACGGATCGCGGATTCAGCGGATCGATCAGCTGCGCCAGCGTGTCGGTCGGCAGCGGATCGGTCTTCGTGTCCTGGATCTCATCGAATACGACCTCGACGGCGGCCTGGTCCAGGATGTCCGGCAGACCGCGCTTGGGCTTCAGCAGGGTCTCACCGCTGACCAGAAGCGGCGTGTTGCTCGGCCAGGTGATGTCGTAGCCGACGGTGATCGGATCGCGGGGGCTGCCGGAACCGCCCCGGTCGTTCGGCAGGCGGGCCAGCCACGGGACGCAGGCGCCCGGCTCGAGATCGTTGACGTCGTTGTTGTCGAGGTCCAACTGCCAGCCGGGCTGGGCCGGATAGAAATAGCGCACCTCGCCGCTGCCGGCCGACTTGGCCCACAGCTGGTTCTTGTAGTCCTGGAAGAACGGCGCCGGCGGTTGCGGATCGTTGGCCGCCTGGCCGACCACGAAGGTCTCGGCACAGCCCGGCAGGAGGCTGACCGGATACGGCGGCGCCACGGTCGTGCCGGCGGTTCCGTTGAAGCGGAAACTGGTGAAGCCGCCGCCGGTGGCCTCGACGGAAAAGACGCGGAACTTCCAGTCCGAGTCATCGGCGTCGAAGTACTTGACCAGCACGTAGGGATCGGAGGCTGCACTCTGATCGTCGGCGATGGACGATCCGAAATCGGAACGCAGCGCGAACACCGCTTCGAACGGCGTGCCGGTCGACGACGGCGCCAGCAGCGCATGTTCGTCATTGGGGTTGTAGCCCGGCAGGCTGCGATCGTTCTGCGAGTAGATCCGGGCCGACGGGAAGATCAGCGGATCCAGGGGCTGCTGGCCGAGCACTTCGCCGCCCTGCTGGCTGGCGATGATGATCCGGTCGGGGTCCAGCGGCCAGAACGGGTCGTAGCGAACGCCCTTCTCGGGCCAGAACACGCCGCGGGACTTGCCGTGGTACCAGGCCACGACCAGTTCACGGCCCTGGTCCTGGGAGCGGCCCGGGTTGATCCGGTTCACCGGGATGATCGCGCCGGTGCGCGAGGACCGGCTGTAGGCGGCGTCCGGGCCGACACCGTCGTAGTACGCGAGCTCGTTGACCACGAACCCGGTTCGGCCCAGCTCTTCATGATACGGATCGGTGATCTTCTGGCCGATCTCGACCGGCACGTTGTCGGTGAACAACGGCGTGGAGGTCGCCGGCAGCGTGCGAACGATCTCGATGCTGGTCGAATACTGGACCGGGTCCGGTTCCGGACCATTGACGTAGACCAGGACCGCCGTCCCGCTTCGCGAGGCATTGAAGACACCCGAGTCCAGGGTCGGGCTGCTCGAACCCGACGCCGGATCGACCAGTTCCAGCACGCGCCACTGGCCCGAGGCCGGCTCGGCGTTGACCGGTGCGTCGATGATGTGCACCTGGTAGCAGTCGATGCTGTCGAGATCGCCGCACGGCTGATTCGGCCAGCCGATGCCGCCCAGGCTGCTGATCCGTGCCGGATCCTGGAGATCCAGGCCCTGCTGACGCCAGCGGACTTCGATTTCCGGGAACGGCTGGAGTGGGATCAGTTTCGCGTCTTCGTCGTCGGCTTTCTGCCAGCTGAAGATCTTCTGGCCGATCGCGTCGAAGGGCTGGCCATTGACTCGGAAGTCCGGCGCGAAAACGACGTTGTCGACCTTCGCCTCCGGTGGCGGGACCAGCGGCACGCCGGCCGTCCACGCTTTCTGCTCGAAGAACAGGCCGTCGAGGGTCAGGCTGGCCAGGAAGGCGTCGGTGCCGCCCAGCGCGGCCACCGTCACGTTCTCGCCGAACGTCGCCACGTCGCTGAATGCGCCGGCGACATAGATATTCCCCACGCCGTCGGTGGAAATGGCGGTACCGCGGTCCATTCCGAATCCGCCCGTGAACGCCGGGATCCCGTCGGTTTCATCGAAGAAGCCGCCCCCGGTCGCCCAGCGCGGGTTCAGGGCGTTGCCGGTGGCCGACGGTTCCCAGGAGGCAATGAACACGTCGTTCATGCCGGCTGCGTTCAGGCTCTCGCCGGCGATATCCAGCGTGCCGGAAAATTCACCGGTCACGTACACCCGGCCCTGGTTGTCCAGGGTGATGCCGTTGGCGGTCCCTCCCGAGGCGCCCGTTGCCGCCTGGCAGGTCACTCCGCTGGTCGAAAGGCCAAGCCTGGCCACGTAGGCGCCGGCCGGCTGGCCCGCGCACGGGGAGTAGGTCAACGGCGCACTGGTGTACCCGGCCACGTACAGCGACGACCCGTCGGCGCTCAGCGTCATGTCGTTCAGGTTCAGGGCCTCGGGAAGCTCGGTCTGATCTTCACTGACCCGCGGATCGGCCGATCTCAGATTGCTGACACTGAAGATCATCGGCACCGACAGGCCGGTCTTCTCGAACACCACGTTGTCGAAGAACCACCAGTCGTACGCGACATCGAACGTTAGACCGCCCACGGCCCTCGTTCCGGTTCCGTCGAAGCCCCGGCCGGCGAATCGGAGCTTGAAGTCCGGATGGAAGGCCCTCGAGTCGGTGATCGCAAGCGAAGAATCGCCGGTCAGGTCGAATCGCTGCCGCGCATCACCTTCGCCGGGGAAGGTGTAGAGCGTGTGCCACTGGTCGTCCGAGCCCCACCACTCCAGGAACACGTCGTCATTCCGGTCCGGCTTCTCCGAATAGATGCCGAACAGGCTCAAACCGTTGATGCGGTCGTCGAATCCGCGCAGGCCTTCGAGCGAAACGCGGACCTGCTGCGATCCGGAGGTATCCCGCACGGGTGACTCGACATCGACGTCACGCCCGCGCAGCGCCAACGCGGGATCGAAGCCCGGGTTGAAGAAGTCCTCATTAACGACGATCGGGGGATTCATCGGAAATACGAACAACCAGGCCGTATTCCAGGCCGAGCCGTAAGCCGAATTGCTCGAGGTCCATGGGGAGATATCGGAGAAGTTCTCCGAATTGAGGACCGTGGTGCCGCCCTCGGCGAATTGCCCGGTGATCCAGGCACGCCCGGCGTCGTCGATCCGGATCTGGGTGGCCGATTCGATGCCGGTCGCGGTGCCGGCACGGTCGACTGCCCACAACGCGTCGCCGGTATCCGAATACCGGGCGATGAACAGGTCCCGGCCGGGGCAGTTGTCGTTGTCCAGCCCCGGGACCCGCTGGTCCGCGTCCGGTTCGACGTCCTGGAAACTGGCGCTGCACTCGTAGAAACCCACGGCGACGACGGAATCGGGAATCGGCGGAATCTGCGAACCGTCGCCCGGCAAGGTATCCAGCGATGCAGCCCGGTCCGCCTTCGGCCCGCCCATCCGCCGAGCCCAGCGCCAGTCGCCGACCGGGTCGATCCGGGCGATGAACCCGTCCACCTGGCCGGCCGAGACGACCTCGTTGCCGCCGAAGAAGGCGGAATCCTGGAAATCCCCGGCAATGAATACGTTGTCGCCGTCGTCGAGCACCAGGTCGTAGACCGTGTCGTCGAACTGGCTGCCGCCGCTGGCCACCCAGAGCAGCCTCCCGGTGGCCGAGACCCGGGCGACGAAGATGTCGCGCTGGCCATTGCTCTGCAGCGTGCCGACCTCGGTCTCGATGGTTCCGCTGAAGTGGCCGGTCAGCAGGACGTCGCCGGTCGACGCCGTCGCCGAATCGATGACGACGTCATCGTTCGCACTGCCGAAGCCCAGCGGCCACTCCGCCCGCGCCTGGGTGGCCGGAAGCGCAGCGAGCGCAAGAGTGGCCGCGGCCAGGATGGTTCGTGTTGGATGCGACATGTCGAGGCCCCTACTGGTTCAGCACCGGCACATTGGAAATGCGCCGCATGCGAAACGATCCGGAAACGAAGATGGTGTTCTTGTGCAGGCCGGTCAGGGCCTCTTCGAAGGTGCCGCCCAGCAGCGTGCTGCCCCACCCCGGCGGATCCAGCCCCAATGGATCGTCGACGGCGAAGTCCAGGCTCAGTTCACGGATCACCTGGAAGGCTTCCTGCTGGAAGCTGATGAACTGGGCATCCAGATTGTCGTGGTCGGGGTGGTACTTGTGACGAAAGGGGTTGGTCGGGAACTCCGGCTCCATGATCAGCGTCACGGCGGCGCGATTGCCGGGACCGAAGGCACCGTCCATTTCGATGTATTCGCCCTCGAAGTCGTAGGCCACGGTACTGACACGCTGCCCGACCGACTGTCCGTCGCGATTCACCGAACCGGCATACAGCGGAATCAGCTGCTTGTTGGTAATGAGCACGTATCGGCCCGGGGTGTCGACTTCCTGGAAGTCCGGGTTCTCGTCGCTGGGCGCTAGCGTGCCCTCTTCCCACATCAGGATGACGTCCTTGAGCAGCCGCGCCTGTCCGCCGGCGTCGACGTGGATCAGGAACCGCTGTTCAAAGGGCTGACCGACCGGCGTCGGTTCGGTGCCCGCCAACTGCGCCTCGCTGACGGCGTCGACCTGAACGGCCGCGCTCCACAGTCCGGCCAGTTCCGGTGGCGTGCCCGACCCGCGGGTCGAGCGGGTCGGCGCGACAAAGGGCTGGAGGGTATCGGCCGAGGCGTAGATCAGGATGCGGCCGCCGTGCTCGTCGGTGATCGAAAACGCCTGCTGCATTCGATCGGCGGTCATCTCCGACCGCCTCACCCCGAGCCTCAGAAATACCTCCGAGTTGGCATCGACCTGCTGGACCAGGGTCTGCTGCAGCGTCGGCCAGGCGAACTCGCCGGTCTCCGGGTCCTCGATCTCGTAGCGCATCGGCAATGAATCCCCGTTCAGCCGCTCGATCAGGAAGCTCCCGGCCATATCGGTCCGATTTCGCAGCACGATCTGCAGTGAATCGGTGGTGCGCGCGTACTCCAGCGCCTCGCCCTGGTCGAGGATCAGTTCGGTGGCGCCCTGGTAGGACGAATTGCCCTTGGTGAAGATCCAGTACGACCGATTGCTGTCGATCCCGGTCGAGGCCGGCGAAACGGTCGACCAGCGCCCGTCGCTGCCGAGCGTGTAGATCGGTTGCGCCTGGTGAGCGCCGGAGAATTCGAAGAATTCGGAAAAGGTCGGCGGCATGTCGGTCGAAACCGGAAGCCCGGTCAGCGTATAGCCGTTGCTTCTCCAGCGAAGCGAACGGAAGTCGGGACGGCCGGAAATGGTGATCTGGTGCGTTTCCGTGCCCTCGACTTCGACCAGGTAGGCCGTATTGGCCGAAATGGTGAACAGATTCGAAAGAAAGGCTTCGGGCCGCGGCTCGGGGAACCAGCCGAACCAACCTTCGAGGTTCTGCAGACCCTCGGCCGGATCGGTGACGAATTCCGCGCCGCGATCGTCGGGAATGAACCGCCAGACGCTGCGCACCGGAAGGTCGGCGAACACGGTTTCGATGTCCCGGACTTCGGGATCCAGGCGGACGAAGATCGCGTTCCAGCCCGGCGACAGTTCAATTGTCTGCTCGAGTAGTTGGGCCGACCCGGTCCGGGGGGCGGCGAGCAACAATCCGGTCAGCAACGCATACGCTGCGGCTGCAAGAATTCGATTCATGATTCGTCCTCGGCACTCGTCGTCGGTCCGGTCGGCGGACCTCTGCGTTCGGGACCCGGTCCCGACAGCGGTTCGATGTCGGCCAACGCGTCTTCGTTGACCTCGGTCTCGACTTCGGCGAGCCGAGCGTCCAGAAACTCGTTCTCGACCTGCTTCAGCCGCTCCGACAGCAGCCGCTGGCGGATGCCCGCGGACAGTTCTTCCAGCGAACGTTCCCGCTGCGGTTCGTACTCCACCAGGCGGACCAGGTACACGCCGTCGTCGCCGCGCACCGGGCCGACGATCGCCCCCGGCGATCGCAGGGACTCGGCGGCCGATGCCACCGTCGGGTTGAACCGCGGCCGCTCACCGCCCTCGCTGATCCAGCCGATGACACCGCCGCGATAGCGACTGCCCCGGTGGTCGGAATGCTGCCGCGCCAGGTCACCGAAATGCGGCACGCCCTGCTCCTGGTCCGGGACCATCGCCAATACGTCCTCGGCCTCGGCCATGGCCCGGTCCCAGCGTTCCTCGTCGGCGCGCTCCGGGACCGCGAAGTGGATGATCGCGACCCGCTTGCGCGCCGGGACCACGTAGTCCCCGGCATTCCTGGTATAGAAGGCCTCGACGTCGGCATCGTCGATCCGGACCGAATCCCGCAACGGCTGCAGACGGTCCTGGCGATACCGGTTGATGAGCACCGACTCCATGGCACGCAAGACCTCCGGCTGCCGGTCGAAGGATGCCCGCTTCGCGGCATCCACCAGCGCGGCGCGCACGATCATTTCGTTCAGCAACAGGCGCTTCTGGTCGAAGCTCTGGTACGTGCCGGGTCGTCGGCCACCGCGACGCTCCATCTCCTCGGTGAATTCTGCCGGGCGGATCACGCGGTCGCCGACCTTGGCCACCCAGGGCCCGGTAGGCTCCGCGTCCTCGCTCACCGGCCGAAGCCAGAGCGCCGCGGCAGCCGCACCGATCCCGATTCCGATCACCAGCATCACGACCAGTCGTGTCATCGATCCTGCTCCTTCGTTCATTGCACGGCGCCCACGTTCCGGGGAGCTTCATCGCAGCTGCCGGGGGGCTGCCGGGGCCGGTCATTGCCCGGCACGGGCTCCGACATCCTCAGCGACACGGGGCGATCGAACAAGCGCGCCGCCACCTCGACCGCCCGATCCCGTCCGCTGAGCAGCCAGGCGTCAAGGCCGTCGATCCTGAGGACGGCATCCATTCCAGCCGGCGACCAGCGACGCCAGCCTTCCGCGGCGACGTCTCCGTCGCCGAGGAAGACGAAGCGAATCCAGTCCTCGGATCCGACTCGCGTGCGGTCCAGCCAGAACAGGGTCGACCCGGACGATGAACCGGCTTCGATCCGGACCACGGACCCCTCGGTCACCGACGACAGCGGCACCTCCGAGCAGACCGAAGGCAGCAGGTAGTCGTCGTTCGAAGCGCGTGTCGATGCCTCGAAACCGTCGGCGAACATGGTCAGGCGCACCGGATCGTCCTGGACCGAGAAGTTGTTGTCCGGGTTGATGTCATCACCGGGGTCGGCCGGCTCGGCCAAGGCGGTCACCAGCAACGACCGAGGCATCGACAGGTCGAGGTCGGGGTCGACCCGGCCGGTGATCGTCCACTGCGTACCGCCGCCGGACGGCATTCCGATCGTTTCCGCGATCGGGCCGGAGCCGGAGCCCGGGCAGTCGGCGCCGTCGCTGGCGGCGCAGGTCCAGACCACATCGAGCAGCTCGGGGCCGAAATCGACGGCCACGTCGACGAAACCCGCATCGACAGAACCGATGTTGCGGACCGCCAGGGTGTAGGTGGTCGGCTCGTCGGGCGACAACCACGGCCGACCGTTGTCGATCGATACATCGAGATCGGGGCCGGTGCGCAGCGCAGTGACCGTGGAATCGCTGTTGTTGACCAGGTCCGGATCGGCGCCGTCGGTCTGGACCACACCGTCGATCACGAGATCGGCCGGCGCCGCGGGCAGGCCGAGCAACTCGAACTCGAAGATGCGGCGCTGTCCCGGTTCAAGCGGCGCGGTCAGGCAGCGGATGGAATCCGGGGTCGGATTCACGCAGGTCGAGGTCTGTGGCGCGATCGATGCCGACAGGGCCAGGTCCAGCTGGACTCCGGTTGCTGTGGACGGTCCGAGATTGGTGATCGTGGCCCGGTACGGCATGCCGATCGGGCCGGCCGGATCGAAGGGATCCAGAGGATCCTCGAGCACCAGCTGCAGATCGGGCACTACCGAAATCGGATCGCTGGTCGATGCCTGGTTGCTGCCGATGTCCGGATCGACGGCCGGCGCCGCGACCGAGGCCCCGAAGATGTTTTCCAGCGTTCCCGTGGCCTCCGGAGCAAGATCGGCCATGACCAGGACCACCACCGAGCCGCCGACCGGCAACCGGGCGGTCAGATCGGGCGAACCGCTGCCGCTGGCGGGACAATCGCCACCGTCCGCTCCAGTGCAGGTCCAGGTCGCATCCCGAAGGGCGGCCGGCAGGTCGTCGATCAACTCCACCACCGGCGCGTCGCTGGGCCCGGCGTTGGTTGCCGTCAGGCGGTATTCGACCGGGCGGCCGGCCACCACGGGATCCGTCAGCGTCATCTTGGTGACCACCACGTCCGCTCGCGCAACCACCGCGGTCACTGCAGTGTCGGCGAGATCGTCCGGCGTCGGGTCGGTGGAATCGACTTCGGGAACGACGTCGACCCGGTTCGTGATCGACCCGATGAAGGCCGGATCGATTCGCCCGGTGACGACGATATCGAGGCGTCCGCCGACGCGAACGGTCGCGGCAATGGTCGGCTGCCCGGTGCCCGATGCCGGGCAGGACGAATCGGGGCTCGGCGCGCAGCTCCATTCGATTTCGGAAAGCTCCGGCGGCAGGGTGTCGATGATCTGGATATCGAGTGCGTCGCTCGGGCCGGCATTGGTGACCACGATGTCATAGCCGATTCGCTCACCGGCAACGGCCTCGGCCGGCCCCGTCTTGGCGACAGCAAGATCGGACACGGCGTCGATGATGGTGCTGTCCTGACCGGCATTGTCGCCCGGTTCGTCATCCATGCCGTTCGCCGAGGTCAGTTCGGCCAGGTTGGTCAACACGCCGCGGGCGGCCGGGTGCACCGTGGCCTGGTAGACGAGCTGGCCGAAACCGATCGGACCACCGCGCGGATTCCGCGCACCCAGATCGATATCGATCATGACCTCGTCGCTCTCCCCCGAATCGGTCAGGCAGCGCGACAGCGGCAGTTCATCGAAGCGATTCAGGGCGCCGTCCGGAGTGATCGAATACAAGCCCGCGGGTGTATCCAGCGCGGCAATCGAACTCGGATTCATCGCACCGGAGGCCGCAACCTCGCGGTATTCCAGTTCGCCATCCAGCCAGTCACGAACGAAGACGTGGATTTCGCCACTGGCCGTGGCCGCGTACAGGCGCGATCCCGACGCATCGATCGCGAGGGCTTCCGGCATCACGAACGAGGCATCGCCGCGCAGCGACGAAAAGCCCGGAAGGCGCGTGGTTCCATCGACCTGCAGCGTCACCACGGCGCTGGCGTCGCGACCCAGCACGTACAGCTGCTCGTCGCCGGGCCCGGCGACCAGGTCCCAGACACCTTCGAGTCCGGCGACTCCCGGGTCGCCGGACTGAAGCGCGCCAAGGTAATCCAGCGTGCCGTCTTCGGTATCGATGGCAAAGGTGGCGATGGAGTTCGAGTCCGGGGCGACGGCATAGAGGTGCTCGCCATCGAATGTGGCGTGCAGTCGTCGCACCCCGCGAATGACATTGCTGTCCGGCGTGATGGTTCCGAAGCCGTCACGCACCCGCTCGACGAAGGTCAACAGGCCGGTCTCGTCGTCGCGTGCGAAGACCGTGATGGCGTCGCCGCCGGGCGCTGCCACGTACACGAATCGCTGGTCGCGGGTCAGCACGATGTCCTGGGGTTCCAGCAGGCCGCTGACGCCGTCGACGCCCGACTGGAAGCGCTGCCGGAAGGCCCAGTCGCCTTCATCGTCACGCCCGATCACGACCAGGCTGTTCGCTCCTGCGGCGACGGCGTACAAGGTCGTTCCGTCGGCAGACGCAATGACGTCGGTTGCTCCGACCAGGCCTTCGATGGCATCGTCCGGATTCGGGCCCAGTGCCTGGCCTTCGGTAAAGGTCTCGACCAACGACAGGTCGCCGCTGACCGGATCGATCGACAGGACCAGCAGGGCGTCGAGCTCGGGATTGGCGGCATACAGACGGGTCCGGTCGCGGGACAGGCTCAGCGACACCGCGCCGGCCAGTTCGACGATATCGCCGACGCCCAGCGCCTGGCCCGCCTCGAGCGATGGGTTGGCGGAGCAGGACCAGGTCGCGCTTCCGGACAGCAACCCGGCGTTCTCTAGCGGGAAGATCGGCGCAATGTCGGTCAGCGTCGCGGCCACGGCATCGCTCGGACCGACGTTGTCCATATCGACGATATAGTCGATCCGCATGCCGGCCACGACCCGGTCCCGTCCATCGGTCTTCGCGACGCGGAGGTCCGGCAGCGGTTCGAGCAGGTTGTCGTCCACGCCGACGTTGTCGCTCGGATCGAGTTCGCGCTCGAGGAATCTGCTGTTGGCTTCGACCGTATAGACCAGGTTGCCGGTTGCATTCGGCTGAACGATGCCGGACAGCAGGAATTCGACATTGCCGTCTGGAGCGATTTCGACCGCCTGGACACCGAGCTCCTGCTCGCCGGCCAGTTCGCAGAACGAACCGCGACGACGCGCCAGCACCGAAATCTCACCGGTATCGGCAAGCGCATACAACGGCCCTTCGATCGGCAGGACGACGCGGTCGAGACCCTCCAGGGTCGGAATCTCGTCGACGCTGTACTGGGCCAGCAGCTCCGGCGATTCCGGGCGGAGGCTGAAGAGGTGAACGGTATCGCTGCCCGCGGCCGCGACGTACAGACGCTGCTGACGTTCGGAATAGCTCAGCGAAACCGGTTCGACCAGGCCCGTGATCCCGTCGACGCCGTTCTCGACCATCTGGACGAATTCCAGCACGGTCGGCTCCCCGACCTCCCGGGACGGGACAAAGCGGAACTCGGACAGTGCATTGCCATCCCTGGCCGTCACGAACAGGCGCGTATCGAGCGCAAGGATGTCGCTGGGACCGTTCAGCGGCGCCGGCGGGTTCGGCGGCCCCAATTCGAAGTTCTGCACGATCGCCACCTGGCTCAGCAGTCCGGTCGAAGGGGACGGTTCGAAGGCCGCCAGCGATGCATTCTCGTCGGCCACGACCACCAGGTGGTCATTACTCCACGCCAGGCCGGTGACCCCGTTGAGACCGTCCACGCCGTCGACGCCCTGAACGGTCCGCCCGAGATATTCGAGCTGTCCGTTCGCCGGGTCGACGAAGAACACCGCGATCGCGTCGTCCAGTCGCCCGGCGGCGTAGAGGAACACACCGTCCGGCTCGACCAGGAGTTCGCTGACGCCGCCGAGGCCATCCACGCCGTTGTCGCCGTCGCGTTCAAGGTCGATCGGCGTCAACAGGCCCGATACCGCGTCGCGCTCGAACACGGCGATCGCATCGGAATCGGTGCCGGCCGCATACAGATAGCGACCGTTGACCGAAAGCTCGAGATCGCTGACGCCCTGCAAACCGTCGATCACGGCGCCATCTTCGAGCACGTCGCCCTGGACGAAGGTCTCCAGGCGCCGCAGCGAGCCGCTGACCGGATCGCGCAGGAAGACCTCGATCGCGCCGTTGCCCATCTTCGATCCCGCCGCGTAGGCGAACAGGCCGTCGGCCGTGGCCACGAGATCACTGGACGTGTCGAGCTCGCTGGGGCTGCTGATGGGCAGAACCGGCGGCACGTAGGTCAGTTCACCTTCGACCGGCGTCGCTGCGCAGGACCAGGTCACATCGAACAGGGCCGGCGGGATGATGTCGGCGACCCGCACATCGGTGGCGAAGGAATCGCCGGCATTGAGCACTTCGACCCGATAGTCGATCAGCGTGCCCGGCGTCGCCCGGGTGATTCCGCCGTCGTCCACATCGACGATCAGATTGATGCTCGGCGACAGCACGGTGTCGTCGTCGGTGGCCGTATTGTTGGCCAGGACCGGATCCAGGAGGTTGGCGCCGGTGACCGTTGCGGTGTTGACCAGGCGGCCGGTCGCGTCTTCGCGAACCGTCGCCACCGCCGTGTAGGTCACCCTGGCGCCGGCCGGAAGGATGACCGAACTGTCATTGATCGAGCCCGATCCGCCCGGGTCGCACTGCGCTTCCGGTTCGGCGCTCGGAATGCAGGTCCAGGTGACGTTCGAAAAGGTATCGGCGAAATCGTCGACCACCGTGACGTCGGGAACGTCGCTGGGACCGAGGTTGTCGACCACGATCCGGTAGATCACCTCGGACCCCGGCGCGACGCCGCCCAGGCCGTCGATCACGACATCGGCGTAGGTCAGCAGACCGCTCATGTCACGGTCCAGCGTCACCAGCGCGTTCGACGCCGAGCTGACCGCATACAGCTGGTTGCCGTCCGGCGAGACAAGCACATCTGCAACCCCGTCGAGTCCCAGCACCTGGCCACTTCCGGCCAGCGGATCACCGTTGGTCACCTGGTCGACGAAGCTCAGCGACGCATCGCCCAGTACATCGAAACGAATCACGGAATCACTGGCCGTGCCGGCAACGTAGAGTTGCTCCCCATCGGCGCCCAGCGTCATCGACGTACTGCCGGTCAGGCCAGTGACCCCGGAAAAGCCCTCCTGCTTGAAGTTAACGAAGGTCAATTCGCCGGTGCCGGGATCCCGTTCGAACCAGGCCACGGTGCCGTTGGTGGCACCGAGGACATAGAGCGTGGAGCCGTCGGCCGAAAGCTGCAGGTCGATCGCGCCTTCCAGACCGGCAACGCCAGCGATGTTCTGGGACTGACTTTCGACGTAGCTCAACGAGCCGAAGGCCGAGCTGCCGGGGTTCGGGTTCCGCTGGAAGACGACGACGCTGTTGTCCACGCTGGACACCGCGTAGAGGTGCAGGCCGTCCGGGGACACGGCCAGGGCCCGTGGCTCGGTCAGATTGGTCACGCCGCCGGTTGCGTTCTGCACGCTGCCCTGGAACGACAGTTGTCCATGGCTCGGCGATTGATCGTCCGCATCGCGACGGAAGATCGCGATCGAGTTGTCGAGCCGACCGGCGACATACACGTGTTCGTCGTCGGGCGACAGCGTCACCGCGGACGCGCCGCCGATGCCGTCGATCCCCAGCGTACCGTTCTGCTGGACATCGGCAAAGCTCAACAGCGCGTTGGCCGATGCCCGGTCGAAGGTGATCAGCGTGTTGCCGGCCGCGCCCGTTGCGTACAGCTGGGCGCCGTCGGCGGACAAGGCCAGGTCGCTGACGTCGGTCAGTCCGGAGACGCCGCCCTCGCCGTTGCGCTCGACCTCGAGGAAGGACACCACCCCGGTGCCGCTGACGCGACGGAATACACCGATCGCATCGTCGTCGCTGCCGGCCGAGTACACCGCCCGCGCGTCACCGACCACGGCCACCGCGCCGGCCAGCCCGTCGAATTCGGCCCGGTCGTCGGTCTTCGAAATCTGCAGATCGGCAATCCGTTCGACCTGGTCGATATCGGACTGCTCGTTGTTGGCCGGATCGGTATCGATTCCCGGATCGGCCGTAACCGTAGCGGAATTCTCCACCTCGCCGTCCGTGGTTGCGGCCACGTTCACCGTCAGGTCGAAGATCACGTTCCCGCCGGCCGCGATATCGACGCCGACGCCGAGTTCGAGTTCATCGGTGCCCGACGCTGGGCACGAGGAGTCGTTGCTTCGTGCAAACCGCGCAATCGCCGAACCGGTCGAACCCGCGACGTAGAGCTGATTGAGCGGATCGTCAAGCGAAACGTCGTCGAGCAGCAGATCCGTGGCGCCGCCGAGACCGGTGACGAAACTGCTTTCGTTGCTGATGACCCCGCCGAAGTTCAGCGAGCCATTGCCGGGATCGCGACCGAACCAAGTCACCGAACCGCTGACCTCCGAGGCCGCATAGACATGGCGCCCGTCCCGGCTGACAACCAGGCCGCGCGGCCCGAGCAGGCCGCTGACGCCGCTGGCCCCCTGGACCACTTCCTGGACGACCGTCAACTCGCCGAAGCTGCTGCTCGTTGCGTCGGCATCGCGCGAGAAGACCACGATCCGGTCCGCGTTCCGGGCGCTGACATAGAAATTCGAACCGCTGGCGTCGAGCGCGGCACCGGCGGCGCCGGAAAGATCGACGTCCAGGCTCGCAGAATCGTCGACGGCGGACCACGACAGTCGGCCGCCGGCCTCGATGTCGAATCGAGCAACGGCCTGATCGGTCGCCGCCACGGCATAGAGATGGGCCCCGTCCGGGCTCAACACCAACCGCGTCACGCCGTCGATCCCGTCGACCATGCCGCCGGGGTCGGTGCCGTCATCGACGCCATTGCGCTCCGATTCGAGATAGGTCAGGACGCCGTCCGAGGCGCTGCGCGCGAACACGGCGATCGCGTCGTCGTTGGAGCCGGCGACATAGACGGTGTCTCCGGACGCGTTCATGACCAGATGCGACGCCTGATCGAGGCCCTCGATACCGGTCCGGGTCTCGACCAGTGCCAGCGCTAGGCTGCCGGCGTCTTCGGTGATCTCCAGGACGGTGATCGCGTCGTCGATCCGACTGGCTACGTACAGGAAACGGCCGTCCGGACTGGCCACGATGGAGTTCGCGCCAGCCAGCCGATCGACCGGCACACCACCGAGCAGATCGCCGTCCGATACCGTAAGCACGAGCTGCAACGAGCCGTCACCGGCCTGTTCGAACAGGCTGACGGCGTGATCGACGACCGACGCGGTGGCCAGGTACGTACCGAGCGGGCCCATCCCATCGGAGTCCTGGACGAGAACCAGCGACGACACCCCTTCGAGGCCCAGGTCCGGATCGTCCTGCTCGGACCCCTCGACCACGCTATCGAGGAAGCCCAGCGCGCCCGAACTGCTCGCGACGCAGCTCCAGGCTGCCGACGAGATGTCGAAATCGGTGATGTCCAGCATGTCGGTCACGACGACGTTGCTGGTCTCGAACCGCACGTTGCTGGGACCGAGGTTCGATACCTGGATCCGATAGGTCACCGGCTGGCCGGACACGACCGAGATCTGGTCGTTGGTCTTGGTCAGCACGAGATCGGCCCGCGGCGTCAGTGTGGTCGTGTCCGACGAACTGCGACTCGGATTGTCGACCCCGGGCTGGGTCGGATCCGTGACGTTGTCCGGAAGCGTCACGGTCGCCATGTTGACCAGCTCGCCTTCGGCGTCCGGGCGAATGTCGGCAGCGACCCGATACTGAACGAAGCCGCCGACGCCGAGCGTAACGAGGTCGTCGATCGTGCCGCTGCCACCGCCGGTACAGACCGACCCGATGCCGAGCACGAAGGACGAAATCGCGCGATCGGCAAAACCGGCCGCATAGACGTTGTCGGAATCCGGGCTGACCGCGAGCGCATAGATGCCGTCGACCCCGTCGACCCCGTCGACGTCGTCGCGGCTGACCGCGACCGGCGCCAGCGCGCCGAAGTTGCCGCCGTTGCGATTGAGGTCGCGGTCAAAGACCAGCACGCTGGAGTCGAACTGTGCGGCGACGTACACGCGCTTGCCATCGGGGCTGACGGCCAGGTCGCGCGGTCCGTTCATGAACTCGATGCCGTCATCGAGATTGAACTGCTGACGACCGCTGGCCAGCGTCCCGAAGGCCTCTCCGCTGGTCACGACGCGGCGGAACACGCTGATCGAATCGCTGTTCTGGGACGCCACGTAGACATGATCGCCGTCGCCCGGCGAAACCTCGACCGCCATCGGACGATCGCCGACGCCGGCGGTAACGGCCTGCAGGAAGGCCAGGCTGCCGTCGTCGTCGCGCGCCATGGCCACCAGCGCATCGTCGACATCCGAAACGGCGTAGACCTGCAATCCGTCCGGGCTGACGGCTACGTCCCGCACGCCGGTCAGGTTGTTGAACCCGATCCCGTTCTGGGCCTGATCGATCCATTCGAACTCGAAGCCGGCGTTTCGCTCGAAGATCGCCACCGACGAATCGAAGCCTCCGGCGACGTAGAGGTGGGTCGACATCGGGTCCATGGCCATGCCGCGAGCACCGGCCAGGCCCTCGACACCGCCGACGCCGTCGAACAAGGCCTGCTTGAACTCCAGCGTACCGTCCGGGTTGCGACGGAACACCGCCAGCGAATCGCCGTCCTGGCTGGAGACGATGACGCTGAGGCCGTCGGGGCTGATAGTGAGGTACTCCGGCCGGCTCATTCCGGCAATGGTCTGTCCGCCGGCCGTGGTGTCGCCCTCGGACCAGTCCTGGACGAACACCAGGTGTCCACCGGCGGTGATCTCCGTCAGACCGGCGTCTTCGTTGCGTTCATACAGCGCGATCGAGCCTTCCGACAGGCTGATCGCATAGACATGGTCCCCGTCCGGACTGATCGCGATGTCGGCCGGCGACTCGAGATCCGGACCGTCGGTGTCCTGGGGCGTTCCGGGATCGGTATCGCGGTCGACTTCGATCAGCGCGAACAGCGGATCGGGTGCGCGACGCGTGTACACGCTCAGGATCGGCGCCGAACCGCCCTCCGAACCGGCCAGCATCACGTGTCGGCCGTCGCTGGTCACCAGGACGTCCACCGGTGCCGCGACGGTGCACTGGTCGAGACAGGTCGGCGGCGAGCCGCCGTCGAAACTCCGTGCCAGGCTCCTCCGTTCGTCCAGCGTACCGTTGACCACGTCGCGCCGGAACCAGGTCAGCGTGTCGCTGATCGGGCTGACGATCAATACGTGCTCGCCGTCGGGCGAGATCGACGAGGCCGCCAGGCCCGCGACCGGATACGACGCGGTGATGGCCGGATCGGGAACGGTGTCGCTGTCGCCGTCGACGTAGCGCACGGCAACCAGGTTGCCGCTGCCCGCGGCGGTCACGTACAGGTCGTCGGCCGACGCGAACAGGTCGAGATCGGAGACCCCGGCCAGCGTGCCGGCCGTCAGGTCCCGATCCAGCCAGGTCAGCCGGCCGATCGGGTCGCCGGCCGTGTCGTCATCATTGACCGAGAACACGCTCAGCTGCGAACCCGTGCCCGATGCTGCAAACAACAGCCGGTCCGCTGCATCGAACGCAAGCGCTGCCGGATCGGCCGGCACGTTCTGCGTCGAGGTCTCGACGAAGGACGCGAGTCCGGTCGTGTCCGTTCTCGCATAGATCGAAATCGATCCGGCGTCGCCGGCCACGAACAGGTTCTCGCTTCCGGCGACCAGCGCACGCGGTTCGGCTGGAATCCCCTCGACGGCCGACCCGGCAAACGAAAGCTTGCCGAAGTCCTCGGAGGCCGGATTCACGTCGCGGCTGAACACCACGATCGCGTTCTCGGCCTCGCTGTCGACGGCGGCTCGTGACAATACGTAGACATGCCGTCCATCCGGACTGATCGCGAGGTCGATCGGCCCCTCCATGTTCTCGACCGTCTGACCGGCGTCAGCGCTGTCGTTCTCGCCCTGGGTCTCGAATTCCAGTTCGTTCATCGCACCGAAATCGAGGCCCGGAACGCTGTTGCGCGCATAGACGTACAGCCGGTTCAGATCCGGCGCAAGCTGGTAGACGTGCCGACCGTCGGCGGTGGCCACGATCGCGCCGCCCGGCGTGCCGCTGGGTCCTACCGGATCGAATTCCTCGAGGTCGCCCGGGATCGGCGTGATCGCGTCGCAGGACCACGCCACGTTCTCGAGTTCGGGCGGAAACTCATTCCGCACGGCGGCATCGAACACGGCCTCGTCACCCACGTTCTGGATCGTCACGGTGTACTGCGTCGGCGTGCCCGGAACGGCCTCCTCCACGCCGTCGGTCACCGTGATGTCGAGTTCGCCCTCGGCAATCAGGTTCGACGTTATGGTTGCCGTGGCGCTGCCTCCTTCCGCAGTTACTGTCGCGGTGTTGACGACCTGCAGCGGTTCGTCCGGCTCTTCCACCGTCAGCACCTCGACCGTGTATCGAACCTTGGTGCCCACGTCGAGATCGACGGTGACACGAGGTTCGGACATGGCGTCACGATCCAGCGGACCGGTGCCGCTGCCGCAGCTGACCGGCGGGTCGGTCGGCCCCGGCGCGCCCGGACCTTCGATCACCGAACAGGTCCAGGAGGCGGGGCGGGTCGCATTGTTCGGATCCAGGTTGGCGTCGGACAGCGTGTCGACCACGCCGGCGTCTTCGGCGAAGCTGGGTCCCAGGTTGCTGATGTCGATCCGGTAGCTGAGCAGCGATGCGCCGCTGGGCTGGGCGTCGATCGACAGCAGGTCCTTGGCCAGACGAAGCAGGGACTCCGGCACCAGGGTGGTTTCATCCTCGATGTTCGTGTTGTCCGACGGGTCGATTTCATTGATTCCCGTCGGCAGCGTCGCCGACGCCGTGCCCCTGGCAACGCCCCGTGCGCGAGGATCAAGGTCCCCGGTGAACGTGAACTCGAGGCGGCCCTGGCCCGGGAGGTCGACCAGGCGATCCTGGAGTTCGCCCGAACCGGTCACCGCCTCGGTGCTACCGCACTGTCCGGCGCTTGCCGGGCTGCTGCAGCACGCGCCGTTGAACGCGCGACACGCCCACTGCACGTCGCCGTTCAGGAACGGCGAGGCCGCTGGATCCGAGGCCAGCGAAAAATCGACATCCACATCGACGCCGGCAGCTGCCTGGTTTCCACTGTTGGTGACGATCACCTCGTAGGACGCCGCGTCACCGGGCGTGGCCTCCATGGCTCCGTCGTCGATGGTGACCGCGAGGTCGGAGGCCACCTCGATCGAAACCGGGACCGAGTCCTCGTTGTCGACCGTCGGATCGAGTTCCGTCACGGCATCGCCCGGATCGATTCGGACGGACGCCGTGTTGAGGATCTCGCCGACGTCGGTCGCGGTGCCCGAAACGCTGACGAACAGCTTCACCTCGGTCGAACTGCCGGCCGAAAGCCGCAGCGCGTTCTGCTCGGGCTGTTCCATGGTGGCAACCAGATCGCCGCGAACTTCGCGAGGCTCGACCGGGCAGACCAGGCTATCGATGGTCAGAGCGCTGTTGGCGACCCCTTCGTCCGAGGGACAGAACAGGAAGCACGGAGCCGAAGACTCGGCGGAACAACGAATTTCGCCGGGATCGCCGAGCAGGTCGCCCGACACGTCATCGATGACCCGCACCCCGCTCTCGCCCGGCCCGTTGCCCAGGTCGCTGGGCCCCAGGTTGGTGACCGTGATGGTGTATTCGTAGGCGTCGCCGGGATTGGCGACGGATGCACTGGCGACTTTCGTGACCTGAAGATCGGCCTGACGGTCGATCGCCTGGCTGATCGTTGCGGCATTGTCGGAACCGTCCGATTCGGTATCGGCCATGGCCCCGGTCGCCGTTGCGACGACCTCCAGCGGGTCGGCCAGCGCACCGCTGTCGTAATCGATTGCCGTCAGCGCAACGGCCACCGAGTCCGAGGCCGGGATATCCATCTGGATCGAAACGGTGTCGCCGCCGGCGGCCGTTGCGCTCATCGGCGTGCAGGACGCGCCCGCCGCGCAGGCCCAGTCGATGCTGTCGATCTCGACGGGCACATCGAACGAGAACTCGGCGCCGAACGCATCCGATGGGCCCGAATTCGAGACGGTCAAGGCGGCGGAATTCCCGGTCGTACCCGGGACGTAGGTCGTCGATGCGCTGGTCACTGCGGTCTGCAGGTCGACGATCGCAGCGCGGGTGACGCCGGCAGACGCCGAGTTGGCGTTGCTGCCGGAGGTGCCGATATCCGCAGAGACCGCGACCTCGTTGGTCAACGTGGCAGCCGTCAGACTGCTCGGGTAGTCCAGCGTCAGGGTGAAGTCCAGACTGCCGTCCGCCACCAGGTCGAAGGTCTGGATCGCGCCGGCGTCCAGGACCGGGCAACTGGCGCCACCCGATGCGCTGCAGTTCCAATCGTCGATCGAGGTGCCGGGCGGAATCGTATCGGTCAGCGTGACGCCGCTGGCGTCACTGGGCCCGGCATTGGTCACGATGATGGAGAAGTTGCCGGTCTGGCCGGGCACATACTCGCTGTCGTCGGCGGTCTTGGTCACCCCGAGGTCGCTTTCCAGCGCCAGCGTGCTGCCGATGGTGCAGGCGCCCGACGGGCAGCTGTCGGCACCGTCGCCGCTGAAGGTCGCGCCGGCATCGACCACCAGCACATCGAAATCCAGCGGATCGGCCGCCAGGGACGAGTCGAAGTTCACGCTCAACCGGAACTCGATGAACCCGTCGACCGCGATGTCGCTGTTGTTCGATGCAAGGTTGCCGTCGGTGATGGTCCGATCACACGACGTATCGCCATCACCATCGGTCGGGCAGAACGCCGAAATCACGGTCGCGCCGTTCGGAAACGAGGTCGTGATATCGACGTCGGTCGCCGGGTCCGACCCGGTATTCGTGATCCGGATCGTGTACTCGATGCCGGTATCGCCCGGCGTGTAGGTCGCCGGCGCGGTGAAGTCGGTCTGCAGATTGACGGCGGCCGCCGCCGGCGAAGACATCATCGCTCCCAACAGCATGGAACCGACGACGAATCCGCGCGAGAGCGCGCGGACCAGAGGAATATCGAGATTCAAACCCATCTCCCTGTTCAGGATGGAGACCGCGACGCATGGTCGCCTCCGTCTCCATCCGCCTTATCGACTTCGGTCGAAAAGGTCCTCCCTCGAACCGGTCCGACTCGAGCAGAGGCGCGGACCGCACAAAATGACGATGATCCCGATCCAGCCCTGTTCGGATTCCCCGTCCCCGATTGATCCAGCGCACAACCCCCGATCTCCTATCCGACAATGGCGGACCTTCGAGACCGGCCCCGTCGATCTGCAGGAAATGGATGCGCGAAAACGATGTGAACCGTATCACACTTTTTTCGCCCTCTCAATCCAGGCTCGACACGGACGCCCCGTGAATTTTCCGACGGGTGCACCGGTCGGACACCGGTTGCCCTCAGAATAGAACCCATGGACCCAAGAACCGATGCCCACCCTTTCGCGACGCTCACGCCCGACGTCGTCCTGGATGCCGCTGAATCTGCGGGACTTTCCACGGACGGTCGCCTGCTAGCCCTCAACAGCTACGAGAACCGCGTCTGGCAGATCGGCATCGACGAGGGCACGCCGGTGATCGGCAAGTTCTATCGCCCGAACCGATGGAACGAGGATGCCATTCTCGAAGAGCACGCGTTCAGCGCGGAGCTGGCCGCGGCCGGGCTGTCGGTGGTCGCACCGATGACCTTCGACGGCACGACGCTGCTCGAGTACGCTGATTTCCGCTACGCGCTGTTCCCGCGCCAGGGCGGACACGCGCCGGAGCCGGAGCACGAGGACACGTTGAAGGCCATCGGCCGCGCGCTGGGCCGGATGCATGCCGTCGGCGCGGCCCGGCCGTTCGCGCACCGCGAAACGCTGACGCCCGATGCACTGGGCCGCCAACCGCGCGACTGGCTGCTGGAGCACGACTGGATCCCGATGCACCTGGAGTCCGCCTTCCGGTCCCTGACCGACGACGCGCTGGCCCACGTCGAATCCGCCTGGTCACGGATCGGCGAAATCCGCTCGATCCGGCTCCACGGCGACTGCCATCCTGGCAACATCCTGTGGCGGGATGCACCGCACTTCGTCGACCTTGACGACTGCCGAATGGGCCCGGCGGTGCAGGACCTGTGGATGTTGATTTCCGGCGAGCGCGAATCACGCGAGCGCCAGTGGGGCTGGCTACTCGACGAGTACTCGGTCTATTGCGACTTCGACGCCCGGGAACTTGCGCTGGTCGAGCCACTGCGGGTGCTCAGGATGATCCACTACCAGGCCTGGCTGGCCCGGCGCTGGGACGACCCGGCCTTTCCGATGGCCTTTCCCTGGTTCGAGGACGACCGCCACTGGGAGACGGTGATCAACCAGCTGCGCGAACAGCTGTCCGAACTGCAGGAACCGGCGGTGATCTGGCATCGGTAGTCGACTTTGCGAGTTGGCCGCGGCGGTCTGCTTCGGTAAACGCGTCGGTTGCCTTACGGACCCGGCGCTGGCAAACACCGGAGAAGCCGAATGATCTCGAAAACGACCGGAGCGATCCTTTTCGTGGCCCTCGCCGCGCTCTGGCCGGATGCACGGGCAGTCGAGAGCGACCGCGACAACGCCGATTCTGCAGCAGGCACGATCACGGGTGAGGACTCGGCCGATCGCCAGAACATCTTCGAGGCCCCCGGCCCGCCGCCGGATGGGACCGGCGTGGTGTCGGTGGATCGCGTGGCCCGCGGTTCACGCGATGGCGAGCAGGGAACGTACTACGTCACCGTCGTATTCGACTACATGGAGCGCGTGCTCGTCGACGTCGATAGCCGGGTTCGCTTCGTTCCGGACACCCCATCGGACTCACGATCAAACAACGACGACGCCTGATTCCCGGGCGCAGCCTCGCAGATCATTCCTGCTCGCGCGCCGCCGACTCCATCTGCGCATCGAAGACGGCGATGGCGGTCATGTTGACGACCCGGCGCACGGTGGCCGACGGCGTCAGCACGTGGGCCGGGCGGCCGGCGCCCATCAGGATCGGGCCGACGTTGACGCCCTTGCCGATCACCCGGGCCATGTTGAAGGCGATGTGCGCCGCGTCCTGGTCCGGCATCACGAACAGATTCGCCTGGCCGGTCAGCATCGAGTTCGGGAAGATCCGCTCGCGGATCTTCGGCATCAGCGCGGCGTCGGCGCGCATCTCGCCCTCGATCTCCAGCTCCGGCGCGCGCTCGCGCACGAGCTGGAGGACCTGGCGCATCTTCGAGGCCTGGGCATTGACGTGGCTGCCGAAAGAGGAATGCGACAGCAGCGCGACCTTCGGCGTGATGCCGAACATCCGCACCTTCTCGGCGGCCAGCAGGGTGATGTCGGCCAGCTGCTCGGCGGTCGGGTCCGGGTTGACGTGGGTGTCGCAGACGAAATAGGTGCCCGATTCGTTGGTCATCGCCGACAGCGCGCCCATCGTCGTGCAGTCGGCGCGCCGGCCGAGGACTTCGGTGACATATTTCAGCTTCTTGTGGTACTGGCCGACCACACCGCAGATCAGCGCATCGGCCTCGTTGCGATAGACCATGATCGCGGCGATCACGGTGTTGCGGGTGCGCACGATGGCCTTGGCCGAGTCCGGCGTCACGCCCCGGCGCTCGGTGATCCGGTGGAAAGTCTGCCAGTAGTCCTTGAAGCGTGGATCGGATTCCGGATTCACCAGCTCGAAATGTTCGCCGGCGCGGATCCGCAATCCGGCGCGCTCGATCCGCATGTCGACCACGGACGGACGCCCGACCAGGATCGGCCGGGCCAGCCCGTCGTCGACGATCGTCTGCACCGCGCGCAGCACGGTCTCTTCCTCGCCCTCGGCGAAGACCACCCGCTTCGGGTCCTTGCGCGCGGCGTCGAACACCGGCTTCATCAGCAGGCCGGTGCGGAACACGTACTGGCTGAGCCGCTCCCGATAGGCTTCGAGGTCGTCGATCGGCCGGGTCGCCGCGCCGGAGTCCATCGCGGCCTTCGCCACGGCCGGGGCCAGCTGGACCAGCAGCCGGGGATCGAAGGGCTGCGGAATCAGGTAGTCGGGGCCGAACTTCGTCGCTTCTCCTCCATACGCCGCCGCGGCCACGTCGCTGGCCTCCATCCGAGCCAGCTCTGCGATCGCGTGCACGCAGGCCATCTTCATCTCGTCGTTGATCACCGTCGCGCCGACGTCCAGCGCGCCGCGGAAGATGTAGGGGAAGCCCAGCACGTTGTTGACCTGGTTCGGGAAATCCGACCGGCCGGTCGCGATCAGCGCATCGGGCCGGGCCTCGCGGGCCACGTCCGGCATGATCTCGGGAACGGGATTGGCCAGCGCGAGGATGATCGGCTTCTTCGCCATCCGCTGGACCATCGTCGGCTTCAGCACGCCCGGCGCGGACACGCCGAGGAAGATATCGGCCTTGTCGATGACCTCGTCGAGCGTGCGGGCCTTCGTCTCGATGGCGTAGCCGGCCTTGCGCTCGTCCATGTCGGTCTCGCGGCCGGCGTAGACCACGCCCTCGCGATCGCAGACGACGATGTTCTCCTTCTTCAGTCCCATCGTCACCAGCAGGTCCAGGCAGGCCATGCCGGCCGCGCCCGCGCCGGACGCGACCAGCCGGACCTTCTCGATCTTCTTGCCGACCAGGTGCAGCCCGTTGACGATCGCCGCGGCGGTGATGATCGCCGTGCCGTGCTGGTCGTCGTGGAAGACCGGGATGTTCATCCGGTCCTTCAGCGCTTCCTCGACGTGGAAGCACTCCGGCGCCTTGATGTCCTCGAGGTTGATGCCGCCGAAGGTCGGCTCGAGGCTGGCGACGATGTCGATCAGCTTGTCCGGGTCCTGCTCGTCGATCTCGATGTCGAACACGTCGATGTCGGCGAACTTCTTGAACAGCACCGCCTTGCCTTCCATCACCGGCTTGGCCGCCAGCGGCCCGATGTTGCCCAGTCCGAGCACCGCCGTGCCGTTGGAAATCACCGCGACCAGGTTGCCGCGGGCGGTCACTTCACGCGCGGTCAGCGGGTCGTCGACGATCTCCTTGCAGGCCGCGGCCACGCCCGGCGAGTAGGCCAGCGCCAGGTCCTTCTGCGTGGTCAGCGCCTTGGTCGCGACGATCTTGATCTTGCCGGGCGTCGGGTGGCGGTGGTAGTCGAGGGCCTGGTCGTCGAAGTCGGACATTAGGAACCCGGGGGAAGGTTTAGGGTTTAGGGGTTAGGGAAAACCGGTTTCCGGTTTCAGGGTTCAGGGTTCTTTCGACACCGAGCAGAGCAAGCAATCGTGCAGGCTGGTGCACCGGTGCTTTTTGCCTATCGACTTTTATCTGCGTTCATCTGCGGACAAACATAAGGGGTTCCCTGAACCGCCCCGACGCCCGGACCCCGGACCCGGGCTTCCGGAAACCGGAAACCCGAACCCGGAAAACGACCTTGTCAATTCTCGTCCGCTTCGTTCCACTCGCCCATCGCGGCCAGGCCGTTCATGCGGGCGCGGTGGTGCAGGATCTTCTGGGCGCTGGCGCGGTTGCCCTTCGGGTCGGCGGCCCACTCGATCAGCGCGCCGTGCTGCAGGGCGCGGCCGTAGGAGAACGACAGCGGCCACGGCAGGTCGCCGAGATTGTTCATGGTGTTCAGGTGGGCGGTGGCCTCGACCTCGGCCTGGCCGCCGGACAGGAACACGATGCCGGCCACGGAGGCCGGGACCGAGTTCAGCAGGCAGTCGACGGTCGCCTCGGCGACTTCGTCGGCGTTCGCCCGGTTTTCGGCCTCGCTGCCGGAAATCACCATCGAGGCCTTCAGCACCGTGCCTTCGAGCAGCACGTTGTGCTCGTAGAGCTGCTGGAACAAGGCCTTGAGCGTGGCCTCGGTCACGTCGAAGCTGGTGTCGAGGTCGTGCTTGCCGTCCATCAGCACCTCCGGCTCGACGATCGGCACCAGGCCGGCTTCCTGGCACAGCGCGGCGTAGCGGGCCAGTGCGTGCGCGTTGGCGTCGATGCAGGTGCGCGACGGAATGTCGTCGCCGATCGTGATCACCGCGCGCCATTTGCAGAACTTCGCGCCGAGCTCGACGTACTCCTTCAATCGATCCCGCAGGCCGTCGAGGCCCTCGGTGATCTTCTCGTCGTCGAATCCGGCCAGCGGCTTGGCGCCGGCATCGACCTTGATGCCCGGCAGGATTCCGGCGTCGTTCATGACCTCGACGATGCGCTTGCCGTCCGGCGTCTCCTGGCGGATCGTCTCGTCGTACAGGATCGCACCGGAGATGTAGTCGCCGAGGCCTTCGGTGGTCAGCAGCATCGAGCGGTAGTCGATGCGGTTGTCCTCGGTGTTTTCCACGTTGACCGACGCCAGCCGCTTGGCGATCGTGCCGGTGGATTCATCGATGGCCAGGATGCCCTTGCCCGGGGCGACCATCGCCTGCGCGGTGGTGACGAGTTGTTCCAGAAAATCGCTCATGTTCGGCTCCTCGAAAACGACACGGAGCGGCGCTGGCGCCGCGTTGGGAATCCAATGCCGGGATTGTACCGGAACCCTCCAGCGCCACGCATGCCGCTCGCCCTACGCCCGCTTACAGGTTGTCGAATTCGCCCTGGATCTCGCCGACCTCATCGCGCGCGCCCACGGTCACGATCTTCATCGTGTTGGTGCCCCCTTCCAGGCCCAGCTCGTCGCCGAGCGTCAGGATCACCCGCTCGCCGGGATCGACCAGCCCGGCTTCGAGCACGTGGGCCACGGCCTGCCGGCCGGCCTCGGCGCCGTCGATCGCCTCGGACGCGAAGAACACCGGGAACACGTGTTGATACAACCGCATCCGGCGCAGGCTGGCCCGGTTCGGCGACAGCGCGATGATCGGGACCGGCGAGCGCACCCGGCTCAGCCAGCGCGCGGTCGATCCCGACTCGGTCAGGGCGACGATCGCGCGCACCGGCAGGTTGGTCGCGCTGATCATCGCGGCCATCGCGATCGCCTGGTCGATGCGCTCGGGGCGCACGGTCAGGCGCCGCTGAGGAATCGTCGCCTGCACGTGGCGCTCGGCGCCTTCGCAGATTCTCGCCATGGCCTCGATGACCCGGGCCGGATGCCGGCCGACCGCGGTCTCGGCCGACAGCATCACCGCGTCGGTGCCATCGATCACGGCGTTGGCCACGTCGAGCACTTCGGCCCGGGTCGGCACCGGGCTCTCGACCATCGACTGCATCATCTGGGTGGCGGTGATCACCGGTCGGTTCAGCGCCAGCGACGTGGCGATGATCTTCTTCTGCAGCCCCGGCAGCTCGGCCTCGCCGATCTCGACGCCCAGGTCACCGCGCGCGACCAGCACTGCGTCGGAGGCCTCGATGACCGCCTCGAGGTTCTCGATCGCTTCGGTGCGCTCGATCTTCGAGACGATGTGCGCCTCACCGCCGGCGCGGCGAAGCAGGGTCCGGGCCTGCTCGATGTCGTCGGCCGAGCGCGGAAACGACACCGCCAGGTAGTCGACCTGCCAGTCGGCCGCCCGCCGGATGTCGTCTTCATCGGCCTTGGAAACGCCCGGCAGCGACAGTCCGCCGCCGCGCAAGTTCAGCCCCTTGCGGTCATACAGCCGCCCGGCGGTCAACACCGTGCAGTGAATCCGGGTGCCCTCGACGCGCTCGACCTGCATCGCGATCAGGCCGTCGTCGAGCAGCAACTCGGAGCCCGGCTTCACGTCGCCGGGCAGGTCGAGATAAGCAACGCCGACGCCGGTCTCGTCGCCGGGCGGCGGCAGGTCCTCGGCGATCAGCGTGAAGGCCTGGCCCTTCTCCAGCGCCACCGAGCCGTCGCGGAACCGGTCGATGCGGATCTTCGGGCCGGCCAGGTCGGCCAGTACCGCGACGTCGGTATCGAGTTCGCGCGCCGCGGCCCGGACCATGCGAATCCGGCGCGAATGGGTGTCGGCATCGCCGTGCGAGAAATTGATCCGGACCACGTCGCAGCCGGCCCGGATCAGCGCCTCGAGCGCCTGCGGATCGTCGGTGGACGGGCCAAGCGTGGCCACGATCTTGGTGCGTCGATTCATGTCGGCAGTGTAGCGCCCGGCGATGTCGGTCTGGCTACCGACTCGCTGCGTTCGCCAGGCGCTGACCGGCCGTCGGCAACGCATCGTCCGGCGCAGGCTCGGCATCGATGAGCAGATCGCGGAACCGGATCGGCCGGCCCATGCCACCGAACAGGTCGGCCGAGTCCTGGACGTGGAAGTGCAGGTGCGGCTCGCTGCTGTGCCCGGTATGGCCGCAGCGACCGATGACCTGCCCCGCCGCGACGCGGTCACCGACCGCCACCGCCACGCTGCCTTGGACCAGGTGCGCGTACAGCCCGTACTCGTCGTCGGCATGCCGGATCACGACGTGGTTGCCGATGAAGCTTCGCGCAGTGAAATCGCATACGCCCCAGCCGACCAGCGGCGCATCGCCGATCCGCTGCTCGACGGCCACGACCTCGCCGTCGGCGGCGGCCACGATATCGCGGCCGTAGGCGAAGTAATCGGTAACCCGGGTACCGCGATCCGCGTGCCGCCGCCCATCGGTATCGGCGACCACGAAGTCCAGCGCGAAGCGCTGCCCCAGCACGTCCCAGGAGTGCGAAGTCTTCGGCGTCGGCCCGCCGTTGTACAGCAGCCATTCGCCGTCGAAGGGCAGCCGGTAGCGGACCTCGGTCGGCCGGTCCCGACCGTCGCTGCCGGTGGTTCGCTCCCGGCGCTGCAGGGCCGCGTTGCCGATCAGCTGACGAACGAGCTGGACTAACTGGAAGGGATTGAGCGGCACCAGCAGCTGGGTGGAGAAGAACACCGCGACCAGGCCGGGCTGGCCCAGCCTGCCGATCGGCCCCGACGTCGGCAGGTCCGGCGGCGCTTCTGCATCTTCCGTTCGATCTCCGTCGCCGTGCGCCCGCGTCACGGCCCAGGGGCCGAATCGGCCCAGCAGCACGTACAGCGCGAGGTAGCCGGCCACGATCGACCAACCCGGCGCCGTCCAGCCCAGCGATCGAGCTCCCAGTGCGGCGGCTGCGACCAGCGCCAGCGAGATCACGACACGCACCGACGCTCAGCCCGTTCGACGTCGCAGCGCCGGCATCGATCCCAGCGCCCACCAGGCCGCCAGGAACAGCACGCCGACGGCAACGGCGGGCAGGTCGCGATCGTGACCGAGTTCGAGAACGAAACCGGCCATCCAGGCCAACACCAGCGCAATCATGATTCGCATTCGACGATCCTTTCGGGAAGCGGGGTTCACAGGATTGGATGCCGGTGACCGACGATTTTTACAGGCTCTGGCCTGCCCGGCCCGTGGGGCGGCAACGACCCGGCAACCTGCTAGGATTCATGGATTTCCGGAACTCGTATCGGCATGGCTCTTCCGCCCGACGACGATGATCGAACGCGCGTCCAGGCCAGCGACATCCCGCCGGGTCCGGACGGCACCGCCGAGCAGGATGCCGCGACGCTGGCGCGAATCGGCAGTTATCGACCGATCGAACTGCTCGGCCAGGGCGGCATGGGCTCGGTCTGGCTGGCCGAACAGCTCGAGCCGGTCCAGCGCAAGGTCGCGCTGAAGCTCATCCACGGCTCGGCGCTGGACGGACTTGGCCGGGCGCTGTTCGAAGTCGAGCGGCAGATGCTGGCGCAGATGGCGCATCCCTGCATCGCCCAGGTGTTCGATGCCGGCGCCACCGAGGATGGCCGCCCGTGGTTCGCGATGGAATGGGTGCCCGGTCAGCCGGTCACCGACTATGCGCGCAACCATGCCCTCGATCAACGGGCGCGCCTGCGCCTGTTCATTCGAATCTGCCGCGGCGTCCAGCATGCCCACGAGCGCGGCATCATCCACCGCGACCTGAAGCCGGCCAACGTACTGGTTCGCACGCTGGACGGCGAGCACCAGCCGAAGATCATCGATTTCGGCGTGGCAACCAGCGTCTACGAAGAAGGCGGCCGGACGCGAGCGACCAGCTCCGACCGCGCCGGCACCCGCGCCTACATGAGTCCGGAGCAGTGCGCCGACGACACCCGGCGCATCGACACGCGCAGCGACGTCTACGCGCTCGGCGTGATGCTGTTCGAACTGCTGACCGGCACCCGGCCGCCGTCGACCGCCGACCTCGACGCGCTGACCACGTTCCACAGCGCACTGCACCGCGGCCCGGCCGCGCGTATCGAGACCGACCCCGAGGCCGCCGACGCGCTGGCCGCCGCGCGCGGCCTCGACCGGGAACTGCGCTGCATCCTGGCCCGGGCGCTGGCGCCGGAGCGCGAGCATCGCTATCCGTCGGCGGCCGAGTTCAGCCGCGATCTCGAGCGCTACCTGGCCGGCCAGGTCGTCGAGGCCGTGCCGTCGACCCGCGGCTATCGCTGGGGCAAGTTCGTTCGCCGGAACCGCCTCGCGCTGGGCGCCGGTGCGCTGGTCCTGCTGGCCCTGGTCGGCGGCCTGGCACTGGCGCTGTGGGGTCTGGTCCAGGCCCAGGCCGAGCGCGATCGGGCGCAGCTCGCCGCCGCCCGGGCCGAGCAGACCAGCGGCTTCGTCACTCGCATGCTCGACTCGATCGACCCGCAATACGCCAGCGGCGCCGACACCGCGCTGATGCGTCGAGTGCTCGACGACGCGGCCGCCCGGGCCGACGACGAACTGGCCGGCCAGCCCGACATCCTGGCCGAAATTTCCCTGACGATCGGCAGCGCCTACCTCGCGATCGGCGCCGATACCGCAGCATCCGAACACCTGGCCCGCGCCGAGCGGCTTGCCGACGGCCGGCTGGCGCTGCGCGCCGGGCTGCAGCTGGCCGCGCTCGACGTCCGCCTCGGCGACGGCGAACGAGCGCTGGAGCGGTCCCGGGCGCTGGTCGAGCGAACCGCCGCCAAGCTACCGGCCGCCGACCGGCTGCAGCTCGAGGCGCGGTCGATGCTGGCCCACGCGCTGCAACACGTCGGCGAGCCGGACGCGGCCGAGCCGGTGATCCTCGAGGTGATCGCCGACGCGGCCGGATCGGACGACCCGGAGTGGGTCGCCCTCCGCCTCGACGCAATGCGCACGCTGGCCCAGCTGCACGCCGACCGGATGCAGCTCGACGACGCCCACGCGACCTATCGCCGGGTGCTGGACGAGCTGGCCGATCGCGACGATCCGGCGGCCCGCGTCCAGCGCCTCTACACGCTCAACGACCACGCCGTGACCTACCTGCGCCAGCAGCGCTACGCCGAGGCCGAACCCCTGCTGCGCGAGGCCCTCGCTGCCCAGCGCGACCTGTTCGGCGACACCCATCCGATCACGCTGGCCTCGGTCAACAACCTGGCCGGCAGCCTCCGGCAGCAGGGCCGGGCCGAAGAGGCGTTGCCGTTCTACCGGGAAACGCTCGACGGCTTTCTGGCGCTCTACGGTGACCGCCATCCCCGCAGCATCGTCGCGCGCCACAACCTCGGTAACTGCATGCTCGATCTCGGCCGGCCGGAGGAGTCGGTGGTCCTGCACCGCGACGCGCTCGCACTCGCGCTCGAGGAGGTGCCGGACAACGGATTCATGCTCGGCATGCTGGAACTCGGTCTCGGCAAGAGCGAGCTGGCGCGGGGCGAGCCATCGACCGCCCTGCCCCTGCTCGAAAGCGCCGAGGCCCGGATCGGGGCCGCGGCCGGCGCCGACCACTATCGCGCCGAGGAAGCCCGCGACCACGCAGCACTCGCACGGAACGCCTTGTCGGGCGGCTGACCGACAAGCGCGCTAGACTGGGCCGACCTCCGCTGCAGCGATCGCCCGGACCGACCGCCGCGAGCCGTTCGACCAGACCGATCCGCGATAACGCCCGATGGACGACGATACCGACCGCACCAATGCCGCCGAGCAGGACACCCAGCTGCTCGGCAACCAGCGCGCTGCGGCCGGCCAGCAGGAGGCCTGCCTGGTCGTCATCCGCGGCGCCAGGCTCGGCGCGCGCATCGTGCCCGGCGGCGACGAGGTGATCATCGGCCGGGACGTCAATGCCGATTTCCAGATCGCCGAGCGCAGCGTCTCGCGCCGCCACTGCCGGATCGTCTTCGACGACGACCGGCACTGGGTCGAGGACCTCGGCTCGACCAACCGGACCTACCTCAACGACGAGGCGATCGAGCGCGCGCCGCTGCGCGACGGCGACCACCTGCGCATCTGCGAGACCACCCTGAAGTTCATCGGCGAGGGCAACATCGAGGCCGAGTACCACTCCGAACTCCACGAACACAGCATCCGGGATCCGCTGACCGGACTGTTCAATCGGCGCCACGCGATGGCCGTGCTGGAGACCGAGACCGCCCGCGCCCGGCGCAACGCCGCCCATCGACTGGCCGTGGCGCTGCTGGACATCGATTTCTTCAAGCCGGTCAACGATGCACACGGCCACCTGGCCGGCGACCGGGTGCTTCGGCAGCTGGGAGACCGGATCGCGGCCCGGGTGCGTGGCGGCGATACCGCGGCGCGGATCGGCGGCGAGGAATTCCTGCTGATCATGCCCGACAGCGATCCGGACGATGCGCTGGAACTGGCGGAATCGCTGCGCCGAGCGGCCGAGGAGCAGCCGTTCGACCTCGGCGCGTCCGAACAGCGAATCACGATCTCCGGCGGGGTCGCCGTCTGGCGCCCCGGAATGGAGAGCATCAGCGACCTGTTGCGCGCGGCCGATCACCGACTGTATTCCGCCAAGGAATCCGGCCGCAACCGGGTCTGCTGACGGGGAACGCCGGCCGGCCACTCCGCTCGATCGCGCGGCCGTGACCGCGAGCGATGCAGACTTGCGGTCCTCTTCCGGATCGCTCTCCATGCAACCGATGTCCGAGCCGGCCCCCACCGTCCACCTCGGCCTTCCCGCCTGGGCCTTCCCCGGCTGGCAGGGGCCGTACTTCCGGCGGGGGATCGCGCCGCTGTCCGACTACGCGCGGGTGTTCGACACCGTGGAAGGGAACACGACCTTCTATCGCCGGCCTGACGCCGAGCGCGTAGCGGCCTGGGGCGACGCGGTGGCCGGCACCGATTTCCGGTTCTGCTTCAAGCTGCCGCGCTCCGTCACCCACGATGAGCGGCCCGACTTCGACGAACTCGACGCGTTCTGCCGAGCGGTCGAACCGCTCGGCGACCATCTCGGTCCACTGCTGGTCCAGTTCCCGGACCGCTTCGGACCGGACCGCCTCGATCTGATGGACGCGGTGCTGGAACGCCTGCCCGACCATCGGCCGCACGTGCTCGAGGTGCGTCACCCGGCCTTCTTCGAGCAGCCCGAACGGCTCGAACCACTGCTCGAGCGGTTCGGACTCGGCCGCGTCAGCATGGACACCCGGGCGCTGTTCGGCGGCGACCTGGACCATCCCGAGGTCCGCGCCGCTCGGCACGAGAAGCCGGACCTGCCGGTACTGGATCGCGTCTACAACGAGCTGCGCTTCGTCCGACTGGTACTGCACCCTTCCGGGCAGGGCAACGAGGCCGTGACGGCCGAATGGGCGCAGCGACTCGCAGCGGATGTCGCCGCCGGCCGAACGGTCTACATGATGATCCACTGTCCGAACAACCTGCACTGTCCACCGTTCGCGCGGCGCTTCCACGACGAACTGCGGCACCGGAGTGCGACGGCGCTGCCGCCCCTGCCCGACTGGCCGGCCGGCTCGGCGGCCGAGCAGCCGCCGCTGTTTCCGAGCTGACCCGGCGCCGAGCGGACCGGCCGACGGCTCAGAACAACGCCAGCCCCATCAGGCCGATCGAGGCGCCGTAGCCGATCACCCAGAACGTGCTGCGCAGCGTCGGCAGGTCGGCCCAGTAGCAGATCGAGTAGACGATGCGCGCGCCGACGAAGGTCAGCGCCAGGCCGGGCAGCCAGGCCCCGGTCGCGCCGCTGACCAGCGCCACCAGCACCCCGGCGGCGAAGATCGGGAAGGCCTCGATCATGTTCTGGTGCGCGGCCAGCGCGCGGGCGCCGAAGCCGGTCAGCCCGGCCTGTTGCTGGCGCGGGTTGCGGTTGTCGTAGCCGCGCTCGTCCTTGGCCATCTGCATCGCCAGCGGCACCTTGGTCAGGACCACCATCAGTGCGGAAAACAGCAGGCAGGCAATCGCGATCTGCATCGTCGTACTCCTCGTTCGGACCGGTTCCGGGATCAGGTGCCTACGGTAGTCGATCCGACGGCTGGATCACGTGGCTCCAACCGGCCTGCTGGCGCTCCGGCCGATGCCCGATGACCCGGCAATGCCGATCGAAGGACGATGGAGCCAGTGGACTGTGCGGCGGTGGGTCACGCTCGGCCGCACGGTCCACTAGACTGGCGCCATGAACGAAGACGCCCTGCTGCACGGTGACCGCCCGCTGGTGGTGAAGATCGGCTCGTCGATCCTGATCGACGACGCCGGCCGCGCCCGCCGCGACTGGGTGGCCCGGCTGGTCGCCGCGCTGGCCGAGCGGCCGGGACCGGTCGTGATCGTGTCGTCCGGGGCGATCGGGCTGGGCCGGCGCGCGCTCGGCCTGCGTGGCCGACCCGCATCGCTGGCCGAAGCCCAGGCCGCGGCGGCGATCGGCCAGATCGAACTGGCCCGGACCTGGGCCGACCTGTGGACCGCGGTCGACCGCTGCGCCGCGCAGGTGCTGCTCACGCTCGGCGACCTCGAGGACCGCGGCCGCTACCTGAACGCGCGCAATACCTTCGAGACACTGCTCGAGCGCGGCATCGTGCCGATCGTCAACGAGAACGACACCGTGGCCACCGGCGAGATCCGGTTCGGCGACAACGATCGGCTGGCCGCGCGCACCGCCCAGTTGGTCGGCGCCGAGTTGCTGGTGCTGCTCAGCGACGTCGACGGGCTGTACGACCGCGACCCGGGCGCCGATCCGCAGGCGCGCCGCATTCCATTCGTCGAGCGCATCGACGCCGAGATCGAGGCCCTGGCCGGCATTGCCGCCTCGACCGGCTTCGGCACCGGCGGCATGGTGACCAAGATCGAGGCCGCGAAGATCGCCACGGCCGCCGGGTGCCCGGTTCTGCTGACCAGCGGCCGCGACGCCGACCCGTTCGCCGGCATCGGCGACGGCGGTCTGGGCACCTGGTTCGCCGCCCATCAGCGCCCGCTGGCCGCGCGCAAGCAGTGGCTGCGCGGGCTGCAGCAGCACGAAGGCGTTGTGCAGCTCGACGCCGGCGCGGTCGAGGCGCTGCAGCGCGGTGCCAGTCTGCTCGCGCGCGGCCTGCAAGCGGTCGACGGCCGCTACGAGCGCGGCGCACTGATCCGCCTCGACGGCCCCGAAGGTCCGATCGGCCAGGGCCTGAGCGGCTATGCGTCCGAGGAGGTCGAAATCCTGCTCGGCGCGCACAGCGATCGCTTCGAACGCCTGCTCGGCTATGCCGGCCGCGGCGCCGTGATACACCGCGACGACCTCGTTCTGTTCGATCCCGAGGAGACTGCCCCATGAACGCAACCGCCTCGCCCGACGAGATTCTCGACCGCCTCGGCGGCGCCGCCCGCGCCGCCGCGGGCGAACTGGCCGGCACCGACCGTGCGACACGCGACCGGGCGCTGCAGCTGGCCGCCGAGTACGTCCGCGACGAGCGCGCGGCCCTGCTCCAGGCCAATGCGCGCGACCTCGACGCGGCGCGCGAGCGCGGCCTGGCCGGTGCCATGCTCGACCGCCTGCAGCTCGACGAGGCGCGCATCGAGGGCATCGCGGCCGGCCTCGAGGCCGTGGCCGCCCTGCCCGACCCGCTCGGCCGCGAACTGGCCCGCTGGTCGCGGCCCAATGGGCTGGACATCGCCCGCGTCGCCGTGCCGATCGGCGTGGTCGGGGTGATCTACGAGAGCCGTCCCAACGTCACCGCCGACGCCGCAGCCCTGTGCGTGAAGTCCGGCAACGCCGTGATCCTGCGCGGCGGCAGCGAAGCCGTGCACAGCAACCGCGCGCTGTATCACGCGCTGGCCGAGGCGCTGGAAGTCTCCGACCTGCCGGCCGCCGCGGTGCAGATGATTCCCGACCAGGACCACGCCCTGGTCGGCGCGCTGCTACGGGCCCACGCGCACGTTGACGTGATCGTGCCGCGCGGCGGCAAGCGGCTGGTCGATCGCGTGCAGAACGACGCGCGGGTACCGGTGTTCGCGCACCTGGACGGCAACAACCACCTGTACTGGCACGACTCGGCCGATCCGGCGATGGCGATCGACGTGATCGCCAACGCGAAGCTGCGCCGCCCCGGCATCTGCGGGGCGCTGGAGACGCTGCTGATCGATTCCGCCGCCGTCGACGAACTGCCGAAGCTCGTCGATGTGCTGACCGGTCGCGGCTGCGAACTGCGCGGCGGCGAGCGGGCCCGGGCGGCCGATGCGCGAATCGGCGAGGCGACCGAGACCGACTGGGACACCGAGTACCTGGCGCCGATCCTGGCCATCGCCGTCGTCGACGGCATCGATCAGGCGATCGCGCACATCGCACGCCATGGCTCGGGCCACACCGACGGCATCCTGGCCGAAGACCCCGACGCCGCGGACCGGTTCCTGGCCCGCGTCGACTCCGCGATCGTGATGCACAATGCCTCGACCCAGTTCGCCGACGGCGGCGAGTTCGGCTTCGGCGCCGAGATCGGCATCGCCACCGGCCGCCTGCACGCCCGCGGCCCGGTCGGGCTGGAGCAGTTGACGACCTTCAAGTACCTCGTGCGGGGATCGGGGCAGACGCGGGCTTGAACGCGGGAAGAGACCAGGAGTGAGGGACGAATAGAGTCCTTCGCCCGGCCAAGCCGGCCTCCGACAGGCCTTCGGTCCGGCGCCGGCGCTGATCCGCCTGTTGGAGGGAGCTTGCTCGCGAACCGGGGCGACCACCCTTCGCCCGCAAGCGGCCTCCAACAGACCTTGGATTTGACGCCGGCGCTTATCCACCTGTTGGAGGGAGCTTGCTCGCGAACCGGGGCGACCACCCTTCGCCCGCAAGCG
>CAZJSH010000008.1:45723-51389 GCA_964548715.1 uncultured Halomonas sp.
GTCTCCAACAGGCCTTCGATCGGGCGCCGCGCTCGGGTCAGTCGCCGGTCTCGCCGCCGAAGCGCTCGACGGTCCAGCCGCGCGCGCGCAGCATCGCGACCACGCTGTCGTCGCCGACCAGGTGCCCGGCACCGACGGCGATGAAGTCGGTGCCCGATCCGGCCAGTTCCTGCTCGATGATCTCGACCCAGTTGGCATTGCGACGCACGAAGATCACCTCGTAGAGCTCGGGATACGCTGTCGACATTTCCGCGATCAGGTCGCTTTCCATGTCGGCCACATCGCCTCGGGCCCAGTCCTCGGCCAGCGCGCGCAGCTCGTCTGCGAAGTCGTCGATCTCGTCGAAGGTGCTTTCCAGCAGCTCGATCTGCAGCGGCTCGGGCAGGTCGGCCAGAAAGCCCAGCTGCTCCTCGACGGTCTCGAGCTGGCGCAGTTCCTGACCGTCGATCCGCGCGCGCAGCCGCGCCTCGACGCCGGCGTTCGAATCGAAGCCGGACTGCATCATCGCCATGCTGGTCAGCGTCAGCGAGGCCAGCCACGGGCGCATCGGGTCGAGCTGCGCTACCGGCAGGCCGAGCGAGCCGGCGATCTCTTCGAAGCGCGCGTACTGTGCCTCGTCGAGCCGTTCCGACAGCGGCTGCGACGGGTCCATGCCCTTCTCCATGACCAGCTGCTGCATGGCCGGGCCCTGCGCCTCGGCCGGGTCGATCTCGAACCAGACCTCCTCGGCCTCGGCGAACTGCTCGAGCAGCCGCTCGGTCGTCCACTCGAGATCGGTCGGCAGCGCGTGGATGGTCGGGAACAGCACCAGTTCGCTGTCGGCGTCGCGCACGACCCAGTGCGGCGGTTCGGCCCACGCGACGGACTGGAACGCAATCGCCGCGGCCGACAGAAGCAGGGCCGCGCGTCCTCGAAACGTCCGCCGGAAGCGCTTATTCGGTTTCATTCTCGTCACTCCTTGACACAAGCCCGTATCAGCTGTTCGCGGCCCTGGAGCAACCGCTCCGCCGCCGCGCACTGGAAACGTTCGCCAGCATAAAGCGCCCGGAACGCCGCTGCATCGCTTTGCGTATCATCGACGCCGCAGCCTGACGAGGACCCATTGAGGACCCATCGATGCCCGAATCCCGCAAGCAACTCATCGCCGAGGCCTCTGATGTCGAGCGGCTGTACGACGACATGGCGCTGCAGCTGGCGCCGAAGATCAGCGACGACACGCTGCTGCTCGGCCTGCGGCGCCGCGGCGTGCCGATTGCCAAAGCCCTGGCCGAGCGGCTGGACCCGAAGCCGGTCATCGGTGAACTGAGCCTGAAGCGCTACGGCGACGACCTGTCGCTGCTGCACGACATTCCGCACGTCGATGAGGAATCGCTGACCGCCGACGTGCGCGACCGCCACGTGGTCATCGTCGACGACGTGCTGTATACCGGCGAATCGCTACTGCGCGCGACCTGCTTCCTGCGCGCCGGCGGCGCGGTGAAGATCCAGGTCGCGGTGCTGTGCGAACGCGCCGGTCGGACCATGCCGGTCGCCGCCGACGTGGTCGGCTGCCGGCTCGAGGTCATGCCCGACTGGGTCATCCACTGCCTGATTCCGCCCTACGAAGAGGCGCTGGGCATCGAGGTCGTGCACGCCGACGACGTGCACTGAGCACGGCACGGACCGGCGTTATCGCGAACCGGCCGAAGCGTCCCGGCCGAAGCGCCAGCCCAGCAGCCCGCTGGCGAGGACGATGCCGGCGATCGGCAGCATGATGCCGGCCGGCGACGTGCCGTCCAGCTGCACCAGGATGAGCGTCATCAAAAGGCTCGAGAGCAACAGCAGCGCCGGAGCGACGTGCCCGCAAAGTAAGTCGATCCACGCGTCCGTGCGATCGTTCGAAAGGCGCCTGCGTTCGTTCATGGTTCGATCCCCTGCGCCGGAACGGAAACGACGCATCCACTGACTCGAAAGACTCTACCCCAACGAGTTCCGCGGGGCGATCCGTCCCGGCCGACGAGCGGCTCGCCGGCCGGGGGCGACGGCTCAGGCCGTCTGGTCGTCGACGGTGGCGTTGGCCGACTGCGTGGCCACGCTCTTCATGCCGTTCTTGCAGCCGGACTCGGAACTGTAGGTCTGGCTGGTGCCGATGACCTGGCCGTTGCTGGCCTTCAGCTTGAACGTCCACTTGCCGGACGGCGTCTTGTGGCACTCGAAGCGGCCCTCGATCTGGGCGTTCTTCTTGACCGACTCGACGCCGTTCATGCAGCTGGCCTTCTTTCCGTAGCCCTCGCTGCCGAGGATGTTCTGTCCGTTGCCGGCCTTCAGCCGGAAGCGGAACTCACCCGCCTTGTCCTTGTAGATCTCGAATTTACCAGCCATGTCGTTTCCCTGATTGGTGGAGTTGATTGCAGTGAGCGCATCGAGGCATCCCCGAGGCCGCGCTCGCCGTCATTATGCCGCGCTACGCCGACGATTCCCATCGCGCCCGGTCTCCGGCGGCCAGCAAGGCAGGTTCGAGTTCATTCGAAGACGCTCCACGCCAGCGCGTAGGTCGCGATGAAGGTGCCGACGAGGACCAGCGCCGAAAGGAACACGGCGGCGACGCGCACGGGCACGGCCTTGTAGTCGGCGCGCTTCGAGAAGGCCCGATCCATGATCACGGTGGCCAGCACTACGCCGCCGATGCCGGCCAGCAGCGAGCCGGCCAACCCGGCAATCGCCATCTTCGCGGCGAGTCCTGCCGGGAAGTACACGGCCGGCCGGCGGAACAATGCGCCGTACAGCAGGCCGCCGAGCCAGAAACCCAGGAACGCGATCAGGTAGATCGTCAGGAAGAACGGGACCAGCTTGGTCATCGGCGCGGCACCGAAGTGATCTGGAGTCCGATTGTCGCGCAATCGGCGGTGCGGCGCGTCACTGCCCGGAATGGGTCGGAATGGGTCGGAATCGGCCGGCCATGAACGGTCCGCGCCGAAGCGGGATCGCTACGACCCCGGCCTGCGCCGTCGCGCAGCCTGCCCGGGAGGCTGTCGGATTCGAGTCGCCGAAGCGATCAACCGACCGGCGCGAGGACCGCGCCGGTCCGGGTCCGACGGATCAGTCCGCCGGTTTGCGGAGCTTCACCGTCATCCGGTTGGACTCGCCGATGGCGGCCAGCGCGGCGTGCTCATCGCTGCCCTCTTCGGTCGTCCCGAGCGACGGCGGCAGTCGCCAGACCACATCACCCTGTTCGGGAACGTCGGCCGGGTTGGCGTTGATGTCGCTGGCCGCCTCGAATTCGAAGCCGGCCGCCTCGGCGCGCTCGACGACGAAGGCCTGCTTCAGGTAGCCGGCCGCGCCCGTGGTCCAGCCGTCGTCGGCATCGGCCGGCGCGGCATGCTGGACGATACCGAGCACGCCGCCCGGCTTCAGTGCTGCGTAAGCGTCGGAGAAAGCCTGGTCGAGGAAGTCGCCGGCGCCCTCGTTCTGGAACCGCGCCATGTTGTGCAGCGCGCGGATGAACAGCACTGTGTCGGCCGTGGCTTCGTGCTCGGCGGGCAGGTCGCCGAGGAAGAACGCTTCGACCGAAGCGCAGTCGACGCTGCACCACTCGGCCGCGTCGGCCGGGAAATCCTCAACCCAGGTCGCCAGGTCGGCCATGAATTCCTCGGTGGCGAAGCCGAAGTTCTCGAACAGCTCGGGCGGATAGTTCGCACCGACCAGCGTGCCGTCCTCACCGAGGTAGGGCAGCAGCACGCGCGAATACCAGCCGCCGCTCGGCAGGGCTTCGACGACCGTCATGCCCGGCTCGACGCCGAAGAACAGCAGCGTCTCGGCCGGGTTGCGGGCCGCGTGGCGCGCCTTGTGGTCGGCGGCCTGGGCGGCCAGGATCGCGGCCAGGCGCTGCTCGTTCGGGGTCGTGGCCGTCTCGAAGTCGGTCCGTTCGATGACGTCGGGGGCCATCTCGCCGTCCTCGTCGTTGACCGGGACCGCGGTTTCGGCCGTGCTCGGCTCGGCCGGTTCGGCGGCTTCGGACGAGGGTTCATCGGCCGGTCGACAGGCAACCAGCATCAGCAGCAGTGCAGCAATCGGGATTCGAACCATGATCGTTCTCCAGGACAACGAGCTTCCGATTATCAACCATTTCACTCCTGTTCCCGAACCCCGGTGACCGCTGCCCGTGGCCCGAGCCCGGGTTCGGGGCGCCGGGAGCCCTGCGCCGCCGGCCGTTCGGCCCCGTGCTATATTTTTCGGGCCAATGCGCGGAAGCCAGCCTGATGTCGAGTACCGACGACCCTGTCGATCCGGATCTGCATGCTCGAACCGTCAACGACGGTGAGGAAGGCGTCGAACGCTATCACCAGGATCTCTACCGCATCGCGCGGCGCGAACTTCAGCGAATGATGCGGGGCGGAACCATCGACACCGTCGCCCTGGTCAACGAAGCCTATCTGCGCGTGCAGAACAGCGACCGCCGGTGGAACGACCGCGGGCACTTCCTGGCCAGCATGACCACCATCATCCGACACGTCCTCATCGACTACGCCCGCGAGCGCAACGCCCAGCGACGCGGCGGCGACTGGCAGCAGGTCACGGCCTCGGTGCTGGACCGCGTGCCGGGCCCCGAGGAGCCGATCGACCTGATCGCGCTTGAATCGGCGCTTTCGAAACTCGGCGAGCGGTCTCCACGGATGGAGAAAGTAGTCGAGCTGCGCGTGTTCGGCGGCCTGACCAGCCAGGAGATCGCCGACGCCCTGGACACCTCCACCGCCACCGTGACCCGCGACATGCGGTTGGCCTCGGCCTTCCTGGCCAAGGCCCTGGCCGACGCATGAGCGTGGACGACTGGGCCCGGGTCCAGCAGCTGTTCGATGAGCTCTGCGACTGTCCACACGATGAGCGCGCCAGCCGACTGGCCGCCGCCGACGCCCCGGACTCGGTCAAGGAACAGGTCGCCGAACTGCTGGTCCACGACGATGCCGTCAACCTGGACCGGGTGGCCGAACAGGTGCGCAGCGCGGCCGAAACGCTGGACGGCGCTTCGGTGGCCGGCACCGACATCGGCCCGTGGCGGTTGCTTCGGCGGATCGGTGCCGGCGGCATGGGCGATGTCTTCCTGGCCGAGCGGGCCGACGGCCGCTTCGATGCCCGCGCGGCAATCAAGTTCGTCGCAGGCAGCGGCGAGAACGCCCTCCAGTTGTTCGATCGCGAACGCCGCGTCCTTGCCCGGCTCGATCACCCGGCCATCGCACGCATGTTCGACGCCGGCGAGCATCCCCGGCTCGGCGCCTACCTGGTCATGGAATACATCGAAGGCCGGCCGCTCGACCAGCACGTGGCCGTCGAGAGGCTCGAGCCGCTGGCCGTCGTCGAATGGATCACCCGGGTCGCCGAGGTGCTGGCCCATGCCCACGGCCGGCTGATCCTCCACCGTGACCTGAAGCCGGCCCACCTGCTGATTACCCCCGACGACCAGCTGAAGGTGCTCGATTTCGGAATCGCCGGCCTGCTCGCGTCGGCCGACGACGGATCGAACACCGCGCCCGGCAGCTACACCCCCCGGTACGCCTCGCCGGAACAGATCGTGCACCAGGCCACGACCACGCGCACCGACCTGTTCGCGCTCGGGCTGCTGCTGCATGAACTGCTCAGCGACGGGCGGCCGGCGTTCGCGGTCGGGAAACCGGGATACGACGGCGAGCGCG
>CAZJSH010000009.1:0-50749 GCA_964548715.1 uncultured Halomonas sp.
GCTTCCTGGTCATGGTCGCGATCTTCAACCACTGGGGCTGGCCGCTGGTGATCCTGACTGCCGTGCCGCTGGGCATTGCCGGGGGCATCGCCGGCCTGGCCGTGCTCAACGGCGTCGGCGTGCGTCAGCCCTTCGACATGATCACCATGCTCGGCTTCCTGATCCTGCTCGGCGTGGTGGTCAACAATCCGATCCTGATCGTCGACCGGGCGCTGAACAACCTCAGGTCCGGCGTCGACGACGTGATCGAGGCGGTCCGAGAGGCCGTCGAGTCGCGGATCCGACCGATCCTGATGTCGATGATCACCACGCTGTTCGGGCTGGCGCCGCTGGTGTTCCTGCCGGGCGAAGGTACCGAACTGTACCGCGGCGTCGGCGTGGTGGTGCTGTCAGGTCTGCTGTTTGCAACCCTGGTCACGCTGACCTTCCTGCCGGCGCTGCTGGTGACGATCCTCGGCTGGACGCGGCGCCGACGCCAGCCCGGGGGCGTGCCGGCGGTTCGCTGACCGGACCGCTCGAGCGGGCAGGACAGGCCCCGGATGGCAATCCGGGCGCTCGCTTTCTATACTCGGCAGCCCGTGCACGTTCTGCCGACTTCCAGAGGAATTGATCTCTCGCCATGCTGCTGTCGGTCCCGACCTGGATCATCCACCTGCTGACCGTCAGCGAATGGTTCGCGGCCATTGTCCTGTTCGCGCGCTATGGACGCGCGATCGACAGCCGGCCGTTGCGGCTGTTCGCGCTGTGCATGGTCCCGCACCTGCTGGCCGGCCTGTCGATCCTGCTGTTCCACGCCGGCGGCGACCGCTGGGACGGCGTGCTGACCGCCGGCCGCAGCCTGACCTTCGTCGGCAGCCTGCTGCTGATGGCCGCCACCGTGGCGATGCTGCCGGTTCGCCACGCCGGCCGGGTCTGGTGGCTCGTGCCGCTGGTGCTCATCGCCGGCCTGGTGCACGCGGCGATGAGTGCCGACGGCGCGCGCGCGTTGCTGCCGCCGACCAACGTCCTGTACCTGGTGTTTCTCGTTTCGCTGCTGTTCGTGCGCCGCGCCGATCCGCGACTGTTCTCCCGGCTCAGCGTGGCCGGCTTCTGGTTCCTGCTGGTGTTCGTGGCCGTGACGATCTACACCCAGCATCTCGCCGTCGACGTCCGCGGGCTGCCGAGCCTGTCGCACGCCGACCTGCTGCACGGCGGAAGCGAGGCCTTCCTTTCGATCAGCAACCTGATGATCGCGCTGGGCGCGATGCTGCAGCTCCGGCGTCTGCGCGCCGCGGCGACGTCGGAATCCGGGCAGCCGGAACCGGCCGGAACTTGACCCCGGATCGGCTCAGTAGTCCAGCCGGTCGAACTCGCGGATATTGATCAGCATTTCGTGGACCGCCGCTTCCAGCGCCTCGCGGTCGCGGGCCTCCGACACCCGTCGGATGCTGTCGACGATGGCGATCCACCAATTCATATGGGTGGCGCTGAGCTGGGCGGCGACGGCGACCAGGTCGCGGGTCAGCGAGACGGTCTCGACCGCTTCGCGCTTGAGCGCGACCAGGCTGTCGAGGTCCGGATGACGCTGTTCGAGTTGCCGGAGCAGTGCGTCGACGACCGAGGGATCGTTCTCCAGCCGCTTCGACGAGGCCGGGTCGGCGTCGGGTTCGAGAAAGGCGATGTCGAGCAGCGACAGCAGGCTGCGGAACGAGCCGCGCAGGCTCAGCCACAGTTCGCGCCGGCGGGCCGACTCGCGCGAGCGCTGGATCAGCGTCAGCAGGCCGACCAGCACGAAACCCTCGATGCAGAAGCCGATCAGCTCCGGCAGCAGCGCGTCATGGAACGGGCCGTCGGCGTCGACGGCGTAGAGCATCCAGAACAGGATCAGGCCGATCAGCCCGAACAGCACCATCGGCGCGATCAGGAACAGACGGTTCATTCGTCGTCGCCCACCGCGTCGTTTGCCGTTTCGCCGTGGATGCGGGCGGCGAAGGCCCGGATCACGCGGGCGATCCGGTCGGCTTCCTCGGCGGTCAGGTCCAACGGAAGGTTGTCGATGTAGACCACGTGATCGTCGCGTACCGGCACCGGGACGATCCGCGACGGGTTCTCTGTGGCTTCCAGCCGGATGCGTTCGGCGGCGCGTTGCTGCTCGTTCAGGGCCGGCTCGGCCCGGCTGCCCCGGGCGAAGTTGCGAACCCGATCGCGCGCACTGGGCTTGAACTTCGACGGGGCCTCCAGCCAGCGAAGGTAGTCGTCCAGCCCCTTCTTGAGCCGCTCGGCATAGACCTCGAGGGTTTCTGACCGGATGCTCGATCCTTCGAGCTTGTGGAAGCGCGAGACCAGGGCGCCGACGTCCAGGGTCCGGATATCGGCGCGCTCGGCGGCGGTCAGTTCACCGGACAGATGGTCGAGCGCATTGCGCCGGGCCCGGGCGGTAGCCGGATTGATCAGGCCCTCCATGCCGGCCTGCTTGAGAAACCGGCCAAGGGCCTCGGCGGTGTAGTCGCTGTCGCTCATCGGGCGGGTTCCCGTCTGCGCCTGTCCGTCGAGCATGATCCGCGCTGCCGGCCGAAACATCAAGCACCGCGCGGCGCTCCCCGACCATGGTCGAGTTGCATCAAAGATTAGTAAGGCCTAATATGCTTTGACTGATATCCACGCAGCCGCCATGCGCGCTGCTTCGCCCGGGAGGATCCCATGGCTCGAATCGTTGTCCTCGGCGCCGGCATCGGAGGGGTGCCGGCCGCCTATGAACTCCGCGACCGGCTCGGCCGCGATCATGACATCACCGTCGTCAATCGCGACACCCATTTCCAGTTCACGCCGTCCAATCCGTGGGTGGCCGTGGGCTGGCGGACGCCGGACGCGGTCAAGGTGCCGCTGGCCCGACCGATGGAGAAGCGTGGCATCCGCTTCGTCGCCGGCCAGGCCGAGGCGATCGAGCCCGAAGCCAACCGCGTCCGGCTGGCCGACGGCGAGGTGCTGGACTACGACTACCTGGTGATCACCACCGGGCCGGAGCTGGCCTTCGACGCCATTCCAGGTCTGGGACCCAACGGCGGTCACACGGTATCGGTCTGCACCACGCCGCATGCCGCCGAGGCCTGGGCGAAGTACGAGAAGTTTCTCGAAAACCCCGGCCCGATCGTGATCGGTGCGGTGCAGGGCGCCAGCTGTTTCGGGCCGGCCTACGAGTTCGCGATGATCGTCGACGCCGACCTGCGCAAGCGCAAGCTCCGCGACAAGGTGCCGATGACCTTCGTGACCAGTGAACCCTACATCGGCCACCTCGGCCTCGGTGGCGTCGGGGACTCGAAATCCATGCTCGAGCACGAACTGCGCCAGGCCCACATCCACTGGGTGACCAACGCGCGCGTCGACGAGGTCCAGGACGGGCTGATGAAGATCACCGAAGTCGAAGAGAACGGTAACGACAAGCGGAGCCAGGAACTGGAGTTCGGCTTCTCGATGATGCTGCCGTCGTTCCGGGGGGTTCCGGCCGTGGCCTCGACCGAGGGGCTGTGCAACCCCAAGGGCTTCGTCAACATCGACAAGCACCAGCGCAACCCGAAGTATCCGAACATCTTCTCCGCCGGCGTCTGCGTCGCGATTCCACCGGTCGAGGACACGCCGCTGCCGGTCGGCGCCCCGAAGACCGGCTACATGATCGAATCGATGATCAGCGCGATCGTCCACAACATCGCCGCCGATATCGAGGGCGGCACCGCCGATGCCGAGGCAACCTGGAACGCGATCTGCCTCGCCGATCTCGGCGATACCGGCGTGGCCTTCGTCGCGCTGCCGCAGATTCCGCCGCGCAACGTGACTTGGGCGAAGAAGGGCAAGTGGGTGCACTGGGCCAAGATCGCGTTCGAGAAGTACTTCATGCGCAAGGTGCGCAAGGGCCACGCCGAGCCGGTCTACGAACGTTACGTGCTCAAGGCGATCGGAATCCGCAGGCTCACGTCACGCAGCTGATCCGGCGTCGTCCGGCCACAGCGCCGCGATCTCGGCCAGCCGCTCGCGCGCGCTCCACGGCGGGTTGACCAGCGCCATCCCGCAGCCGGTCATGCGCCCGAGCCGCTCGGTCGGGCGGAAACGGATTCGCAGGTCCAGCCAGGCGTCGCCTTCGATCCCCAGCCGGCATGGCAGGCCGCCTGGCGTGGTCTGCTTGCCGTCGATCACCGGGTACCAGATCGCATAGACCCCGTGCCCGAACCGGCCAAGCGCGGCCTCGAGCGCCTGGCCGAGATCGTCGAGTTCGGACTTCAACTCGAACGGCGGATCGATCAGGGTCAGCCCGCGGCCGCTCTTCGGCGCCGGCAGCGCGGCCAGCGTGGCATAGCCGTCGCCGGTCACGATTTGGACGTCATCGTCGCGCCCGAAGCGCCCGGCCAGGGCATGTTGTTCAGTCGGGTGGAGCTCGCAGAGCACCAGGCGGTCCTGAGGTCGTTGGCGGTCGCGCAGCAGCTGCGGCGAGCCCGGATATCGGCGCAATCGCCCGTCGGGATTATGTCGGCGCACCGCCGCGACGTACTCGGCCAGTACTCCCGGCGGATCGCTCCAGACCGCGCCGATCCCGCGCTCGAACTCCCGGTTCTTGAGCGCGAAGTCCGCGTCGAGGTCGTACTGCGCGGCTCCCGCGTGAGTGTCGACGAAACGAATCCCGTTGGGTTTGCGCTGCATCGCATCGACCAGCGCAAGCAGCACCGCGTGTTTGAAGACATCGGACGGATTGCCGGCGTGGAAGCCGTGGCGGTAGCTGAGCATGGGCAGGGACGATTCGGGAGGGGTGAGGGAGGAGTGGGTTCGACGTTCGTTTGCGATCATGCGTCGCGCTTGCTTTGCGCGCAAGCCCGATCAGTGCACGGAGGGACGAGGGGCCAGGGACGAGGGGCTCGTGTGGAATGCCCACCGGCCCGTTTCCGGGGTTTCGCGCCGCACCCGAACCGGCATCCCCGGTCACGACGCCGGAATCGCCGAAAACCCACCAGCCCCTCGTCCCTTTCCCCTCGTCCCTTTCCCCTCGGCCCTCGCAAAGGTATTCTCCGCCAACGCCATCGCATCACGAACCCATGCTCTCCACGCTCGGCACGCTGTTCTCCTCTCACCTTCGACGCTGGATTCCGGAGCCCTTCGTCTTCGCGCTGGTGCTCACCGTGCTGGTCGCCGCGCTGGCCTGGGCGGCGGCCGGCACGCCGGTCAGCGAGTTGACCGGGCACTGGTACCGGGGCTTCTGGATGCTGCTCGAGTTCGGCATGCAGATGGTGCTGATCCTGACGACTGGTTATGCGATTGCGCTGTCGCCGCTGGCGGCACGATTGATCGACCGCCTGGCGCGGCTCGCGCGGACGCCGGGCTCGGTCTATCTGATCGTGCTGGTTGCCGGCGGCGCATTCAGTCTGATCAGCTGGGGCTGGATCGTCCTTGCGGCAGTGCTGGCGCGTGAACTGGCCAAACGGGTCGGCGGCGTGGACTACGCCTACCTGGTCGCCTGCGTCTACATTTCGGGTCAACCCTGGGTCGGCGGGTTGTCGAGTTCGATTCCGCTGCTGCTGAACACCGACGGCAACTTCCTGATCGAGAGCGGCGTGCTCGAGGCCACGATCCCGGTAGCGGCTACCCTGGGCAGCGTGCTCAACATCGCCTATGTGGCGCTGTACTTCCTGACCATTCCGCTGTTGATGTGGGCCATGCGTCCGCGCGGGTCGCAGGTGAACACGCTCGATGACCTGGCCGACGCCGACGCGCGCGCCGAGGTCGGGGTGGCCGAGGAGGCCGAGTCACTGCGGCTGGGCGGGAGGAGCGTCTCGGACCGCTTGAACAACGACTGGGTGCTGCCGACGCTGATCGGCGGGGCAGCGCTTGTGTATGTGGTCTCGCACTTCCGCGCGCGCGGCTTCGATCTCGATCTCAACATCATGATCTTCACCTTCTTCGCCATCGGCCTGCTGGTCCACCGCACGCCGATGCGCTACGGGATCGCGATGAAGCGGGCCTGCGCCAACGTCTCGGGGATCATCTTCCAGTACCCGTTCTATGCCGGGATCATGGGCATCATGATGTTTTCCGGGCTCGGTACCCAGGTATCGCTGTGGCTGGCCGAAGGCGCGAGCATGGACACGCTGCCCTTGATCGCACAGTTCGCCGGCGCCGTGGTCAATTTCGCGATCCCCTCGGCGGGCGGCGAGTGGGCCGTGATCGGTCCGGCGCTGACCGAGACCGCGCTCGGCGTGTCGGCCCACCTGCCGCCGAACGAGCAGCAGGCCTTCGTCGCGAAGATCGCGATGGCCGTGGCCTACGGCGAAACGTCGACCAACCTGCTGCAGCCGTTCTTCCTGCTGGTCGTGCTGCCGGTCATGGGGGCCGGCGTGGTGCTGCAGGCCCGCGACGTGATGGGTTATCTCCTGATCCCGTTCGTGACGGTCTACGCGCTGACCGCGCTGCTGCTCGTCGTGGTGTCCTGACCGGTCCATGGGCGCGTCAGCCGCGCCGCAGCCGCCCTCGCAGCAGCGCGATGCCGGCCCCGGCCAGCATGCCGAGCGGGCCGGTGATGAACAGGCCGAGCATCGGCCCCTGGGCACCGGCCGGATCGAACACCATCGGCCCGATGAAGCCGAGCAGAAAGCCGCTGACCAGGCCGACGGCCGCACCGATCGCCACCGTTCGGACACGCCCCGGCGAGTCCTGCCCGAACGCCCGGAACGTCGCCACCCCGACGCCGCTGGCGACGACCAAGGCGCCGAGCGTGGCCGCCCCGGCCGCACCGGGCAGCAGGACGGCCGCGGCCAGCCAGGTCATGAGATAGGCGGCCGCTGCCGCGGTCAGGCTCGTCATCCATCGCATATCAGTCCTCCTCGGGCGGTCGAATGCGGCGCCGCTGGCAGCGGCCGTCCAGCCCGGCGAGCGCCGCGGCATTCCTCTATGCTGAATACGGCATCGGTACGGGGAAACGTCATGAAAAGTGCACTGTTGTGGATGACCGCGTTGGGAGTCCTGTTGGCCGGACGCATCGAAGCCGCTAGCTGCGAAGGCGTGGCCGACCGGGAGGTGGTGCCCCTTCAGCGCCCCCAACCGGCGTATCCGGCGGAAGCCGCGATGTTCTGTGTCGAAGGGTACGCGCGCTACACCTTCATCATCCTGCCCGACGGCCGCGTCAGCGACGTCAGGGTGCTCGAGAGCGTGCCCGAAGGCGTCTTCGACGTCGCGGGCCGGGTCTTCGATTTCTGGCGCTTCTCGCCGCGCTGCATCGACGGCCGGGCAGTATCGCGCACCGTGACGCAGCAGGTCGATTTCGCGCTTCCGCCGGGCCTGCCTCACTGCGACGGCGGGGTTCCGGACGCCACCGTGCCGCTCCAGGTCGAGCTGGTCGCATTGATGCAGCGGGTCCACGAGGCCTTGCGCGCCGGCCGGTCGCCCGCCATCGACGCGGCCCCGGTGCTCGATCCGCCGTATTCCGCCATCGAAGCGGCCTACCGGCGATTTTTCGCGGCCCAGGCCGACCTGACGATCCGCGAACTGCACCCCTGGGTGCGGGAGGCGGACCGCGTGCTGGGCCGGGCCGAGGGGGTGGCGGACCTCGACCTGCGCGATCAACTCGAGACGCTCGATGAACTGCGGGGGCTGTACGAGGACAGCGTGGCCGAGTGGTCGCGGCTGGCCGAAGACTTCGAGGATGAACTGGCCGGGATCGCCGCCACCGGCGACCTGCAACCCGCCGTCCGCCGCGTGTTCATCGACCCGATGCTCGACGCCGGCGGGCGCGACGCCCAACGGGTTCGAGAAATGCAGCCGACCCTGGACCTGCTGGACCGCGAGCGCACGCTGGTCGAATGGCTGCTCGATCACGAGCACGAGTGGGAACTGGCCGGCGGCGACCTCCGCTTCGCCAGCGACCGGCTGGAGCGCGACTATCTCGGGCTGGCCGAAGCCCGGGATGCCGCGCGCGAGCAGGTCCGGCTGCAGGCGGTGCGCGATGAGATGATGTGGGCGCCGTCGGGCTGACCGGTCTCAGCGCTGCGGCAGCCAGCGCTGCAGTGCATCGCGCCACGAGGCATCGCGGGTGGTTTCCAGCAGGGCGAGGTTGGTCGGTTCGCGCAGCGGGCTGTCGGCCGGCAGCTCCAGCGCATAGTCCAGCCGCTCGACGCGTTCGGAGAGCGCGGGCAGGTCGGCGTCGTCGCGTTCCCCGATCCGGTGGATCGGCAGCGGGGGCTCGTAGAGCGCCGCCGGGACCGTGCCGTCGGCCACGCGATCGAGCGCATCTTCCAGCGTGTCGAAGGTCGCCGTCCGGAATCCGTGTTCGTCCAGCCACTGTGCGCTGGCCGACTCGGCCAGCGCGCCGATCGTGCGGCCCTGGAGGTCGTCGAGCCGCTCGATGGTCGAACCCAACTGGTAGACGGTCAGGCTGCTGGTGATCGCGGCGGTAAAGCCGGAGATGACGATGATCGCGGCAAACATCCAGATCAGCTCGATGAGGCATCCGCCGAGCGAGCGGGGCGACTTGTCCCCGTAGCCGACCGTGGTCATCGTGACCGCATCCCACCAGAAGCCGGCGCCGATGCCGGGACCGACCCGCGCGTTGAACTCGTCCGGATTGGCGCGGCGCTCGAACAGCCAGACCAGCACACCGAACACCAGCAGCAGGCCGAGCGAGACCGCGGCCCTCAGGAAATCCAGCGACACGAAGCGGGCCAGCAGCCGCCAGACCGCCGAGCCTGCGGCGCTTCGCACGGCCAGGCCCAATCCGGAGGTGTGGAACGGGTGGCTGAAGTCCAGCGTCCGCTCGTGTTCAGCGGTGATGGTGGAGCCGCCGAGGCCGACGTCGAAGCGGCCGGCCTCCACGCCGTCCAGCACATCGGCGAGGTCGGCCGGGACGTAACGGTAGGTCCATCCGTTTTCGGCCGCGACGTCCTCCCAGGCCTCGATGCTCAGTCCCTGCCAGCTGTCGACCTGCTCCATGGCGAACGGCGGCGGGTCGCGGACTCCGACCGTCAGCTCGGTCGGGACGGCGCGCTCGCCGGGCGTTTGCGCCGGCAAGGCACCGGCCAACAGCGGCAGTGCCAACAGGCCGAGAACGAGCAGGAATCGAACGGGCAGTTCGTTGTGGCATGGTCTTGAAGTGCCCCAGCGGTTAGCATGAAGTGCTGACCGCCGTGGCCGTCGATTCCTGTCGCGGTCACACGCCACCACCTCGGGAGAGCGCGGGATCGGTTGCAGCCGGTACGCGCGGTGAATGAACGACGCATCGGATCTTCGTGTACAGCCCGGAACCTGGCCGCCTGCGCTGATCGGCGCAGCGGTCGTCGTCGGCTGCATCCTGCTCTGCCTGGTCGGCACGCTCGGCGCGCAACGTCCAGCACGTCAGCCTCTGGTTTCCGCCGGCCGAGACCGGATGCGGATCCGCGCCGCCGACTCAATCCGAATCCATGTTCGAGCGCTCGGATTCATGATCGGTATCCTCTGCCGTCCATGGCGGCATCCCTCGGCATGAACACTGGTGCCCACTTCTCCCGCTGCCGGACCTGGCGCTACGCGCTGTGGCGCGAGTGGGACGCGTCGCGTCCTCGGGTGATGCTGATCGGCCTGAACCCGTCGACGGCTGACGCCACGCGCAACGACCCCACCATCCGCCGCTGCATCGGCTTCGCCCGTGACTGGGGCTTCGGCGGCGTCTGGGTGCTGAATCTGTTCGCGTTCCGCGCCACTTATCCGGACGACCTGAAGGCCGCCGCCGACCCGGTCGGCCCGCGCAACGACGAATGGCTGCGCCGCATCGCCCGGCAGAGCGCGCGGATCGTGGCCTGCTGGGGCAACGACGGCGCGTTCCTCGGGCGCTCCACCGCCGTGCGCCAGATGCTCGGCGACCGGCTGGAAGTGATCCGGGTGAACGCCTCCGGCGAACCGGCGCACCCGCTGTACCTGCCGAAGCGGCTCCAGCCGTCGCCGTGGCGCGACGAGCGTCGCGAGGGTTGCCGGCGCGGGTTTTCGTCTGTAGACAAGAGTGTCCAGAGTTGCGCGAGGCGCAATGAGGCCGATCCGCCATGACCGATTCCGACCGATTCAAGCGCCTCGAATCGCTGTTCCATGAACTGGAGACGCTGCCGGCCGAAGAGCGGCGGACTCGGCTCGAGGCGTTGGTCGCCGAGGACGCCGAGTTGCATGCCGAGCTGGTCCGGTTGCTCGAGCCCAGCGAGCGGCGGGCGCGCGACGAGCGGGCGCTGGACTCGGTGGCCGGGCGCGGCGGGCTGGCCGCGTCGATCGGCGAGCTGTCACCGGATCTGCCCGCCGACCCCGAGGTGATCGGTCCGTATCGGCTGGTCAAGCCGATCGGGGAGGGCGGCATGGGCCGCGTCTACCTGGCCGAGCAGGACGAGCCGGTGCAGCGGCGGGTGGCGCTGAAGCTGACGCGACGAGGCCTGGACAGCCAGGAGGCGATGGCCCGGTTCCGCGCCGAGCGGCAGGCGCTGGCGGTGCTGGACCATCCGAACATCGCGCGGGTGTTCGACGCTGGCAGCACCGACGATGGCCGGCCGTGGTTCGCGATGGAGTACATCGAGGGGGTGCCGATCACGACCTGGGCGGCCGAGCGGGGCCTGGGCCTGGGCGAGCGCATCGAACTGCTGCTGCCGGTCTGCGAGGCGGTCCAGCACGCCCACCGCAAGGGGTTGATCCATCGCGATCTGAAGCCGTCGAACATCCTGGTCGTGGACCAGGGCGGGCAGGCGGTGCCGAAAGTGATCGACTTCGGCATCGCGCGCCTGCTGCAAGCCGACGGCGACGATCGGACGCAGGTCACCCGGCTGGGCGAGTTGATCGGCACGCCGGAGTACATGAGCCCGGAGCAGGCCGCGCTGGGCGAGATCGACATCGACACCCGCTCGGACGTCTACTCGCTGGGGCTGGTGCTCTACGAGTTGCTGGTCGGCACGCTGCCGATGACCGGCAAGGAGCTGCGCGCGCTGGGCTTCGAGGCGATGTGCCGGCAGATCCGCGAGGGCGACACGCCGCGGCCGAGCCGGATGCAGCCGGCGGCGGAGACGCTGTCGGACGCGACCACGCAGCGCTGGCGCTCGCGGCTGAAGGGCGACCTGGACTCGGTGCTGCTCAAGGCGCTGGCCAAGGACCGCGAGCGGCGCTACGGCAGCGCGGCCGACCTGGCCGACGATCTCAAGCGCTACCTGGTCAACGAGCCGGTGATCGCCCAGCCGCCGTCGATGCGCTATCGGGCCGGCAAGTTCGTGCGGCGGCACCGCTGGCCGGTTGCAGCCGGTACGATGGTTGCGCTGGCGCTGTTGGTCGGCTCGGTCGTAGCCGTCTATGGACTGCAGCAGGCGCGTGACGCGCTGCGGCAGTCCGAGGTCAACCTCGAAGAAGCGCGACTGCTCAATTCGATTTCCAACGCCTACGCGGATGCCCTTCAGCGGCTGTTCGGCGGCATCGGCGACGTAGAGGTCTCGACCCGGCTGCTGGTCGAGCACGTCGAGGAGCGGACCGCCGATTGGCCGACCGATCCGCAAAGCGCTGCGCTCACTGCATTCGCGGTCGGTCGCCATTTTCTGTCGCGGAACGATTACCCGACCGCGCGTCGGATCTTCGAACCGTGGCTGCAGGCGGGTTACGGCTCCGATACGCTCCAGCAATATGGTTGGTCGCTGATCGGCTATGCGTATCGGTATACCGGTGAGCGGGACAAGGCGCTGGCGGCGTTCCGCCAGGCCGACGCCATGATGCCGCCGGAAGAGCTCATGCGCACCGGGGCGATCAATCGCCGGGTCCAGATCGCGCTGATGTCCGGCGAAGCCACGGATTTCGATCAGGCTCGAGATTTGCTTCAGCGGCGAATCGACAGCGGCGAGGTCTCGGGCGCCCAAAAAAAGGGTCTGTTGAATTCTCTGTACCAACTCGAGGTGCGCGCCGGCAACTTCGATGCGGCCTACCGCGCGATCCGCGCCGCGGTCGACCTGATCGAAGCCTCACCGGGCATGGAGTTTGCCGGCCGGGACACGAACCGTCTGAACCTGGCCGCGATGGATCTCTACTACCACGAGGATCCGGCCGCAGCGAGGCATCAGGTCGAGGTGATCCGAGGCGGCGCCATGCGAGCCAAGGGCGAGAGCCGGGAGGCGGCGCGGGCGCTGCTGATCGAGGGCGTCATCGATCGACTGGAGGGGAGACCGGATTCCGCACTCGAGAAGCTGCGGGAAGCCATCCCGTTGTTCGACCGCTTCGCCGGCGCGAACCCCAGCGACCGTCTGAACACGGGACTGGAAATCGTCGTCACGCTCATCGAATCGGGCCGCCTCGACGATGCCGAGCGTGAACTGGCCGGAATGCGCGCCCGCGCGAGAGGGCCGGGGGAACCAGCGGTGGTCCTGGCCGATGCCTACCTCGCGCTGGCCCGCGAAGGCGCCTCAGCGGCCTCGGAGCGGCTGAACGACGAGGCCTTCGACGCGCAGGCGACGCGGAACCGTGACTACGGGCGCTACCATCTCGATCGTCTCCAGGGCGCCGGCGCGTCGGTGACCGTCGAGGATTGAAAGGATATTCAGTCCGAATCCGGATCGGATACCGGATCGGTCAGACGTTCGGCCAGCCAGCGCCGGGCGAAGCGCCAGTCGCGCTCGGCAGTGGACAGCGAGATCTCCAGCAGTTCGGCGGCTTCTTCCATCGTCGCGCCCCAGAACACCCGCAAGCCCACCAGCTCGGCCTTGCGGGGATCGACCTCCTGCAGTTCCGCCAGCGCTTCCGGGACATCGAACAGGTCGACTTGCGCGTCGGCGCGGACCCCGGACAGCGTGACCCGCTGGAAATCGCCCCCGCGCTTCCGTGCGCCGCGCTTGCGCTGGTAGTCGATGATCGCGCGGGCCATGACCTGGGAGGCGTAGGCGAAGAAGTGGCGCCGGTTCTCGAATTCGACGGGCTGCTGGAACAGTTTCAGCAGCGCGTCGTGCGCGATCATCTGCGGCTCCAGCGTCAGCCCGTCGAGCCCGCCGCGGTTGCCCGCCGCCAGCTGATTGCGAGCGATCCGCTCGAGCTGGCCGACCACGGCGGCGACCAGCGCCTCGTCGGCCGCGCGGTCACCGCGTGCAGCGGCATCCAGTAAATGGGTGATCGGAGCGTCGCTCACACGGTTCGAGTCGGGGAAATCCGCTGCATAGCCGAAAGTATCCGGTGCGTGCAGCCCGGACGTCAAGGTCCGTTTGTCGAGCGCTTGGAGATCGTCGGGCTCGCAGCCCTGCTCAGACAGCGAGTTTCCTGAGCGGATCGTTCCGCTGAACGCGTCGACGGCCCGCTCGAGCGGTACTTGCACGCTCGGTCCGGAGGCGTATATGATATCAAACGGGAAACCGTGAATCGTTGCATTGCACGGTTCGCACAATTCGCCGGCCGCGTATATGCGGCGCAACCGGCAATCTAGGGAGAGAATTCGATGAAGATAAGAACATGGATGGTATTCGCGATAACTGCGCTAGCGAGTTCCGTGTCGGCACAGACCGTCTACCTGGCCACGGGGACCGGGATCGATCAGGGTACGCCGTCCGAGCCGCCGCAGCAGACGCTGTACTCGCTGGATGTCGCTTCGTGCACGGTTTCGACCGTCGGCGCCATGGGCGACTCGATCACGGCCATGGATTTCGACAACGCCGGCAACCTGGTCGGTATCCGGGCCACCGATTTCACGCCGCCGTACACGTTGTATTCGCTCGACCTGAGTTCGGGTGCGGCCACCCCGATCATCGACCTGACCGATAGCGTCGGCGATCCTGCACCGGGCAACTTCCCGGACATGGGGTTCGATCCGACCACGGGTAACTGGTACGCGTGGACCGAGAGCAGCGACGATCTGACGCAGGTCGATCCGGGCTCTGGCGTGGTGACCGTCCTCGGTGATTCCACCCTCGGTTCGGCCGGGTCGGGTACGTCCGTGGACAGCAGCGGAACGATCTGGACCATCCCATGCTCGGGCTGCGGCGACGGCGTTCGGAGCCCGAAAGGAAACGGTGAACCGCGCGGTTCGATCGATGACGCGCTGTATACCATCGACCCGTCCACCGGCGCTGCGACTTTCGTCGTCCAGCTGACCGGCGAGGATACGAGCTCCACGATCAACGCCATGGACTTCGCCGGCGACGACACGCTGTGGGCCATCGAGGGCGGCATCTGCTTCGACACCAACTGCCCGACGCGGCTGGTCACGGTGGATACCGCCTCCGGCGCGATCAACGAAGTCTGCCCGCAGTCCGCGCTGCCGGTAGGAATCGACGCGATGGCTGTTGCCGGCCTGCCGATGACGGTTGCAGTGCCGCTGATGAACAACTGGATGTTCCTGTCCATCGCGCTGCTGCTGGGCAGCCTGGCCGCATTCCAGGTCTGGCGCCGCCAGGGCTGACCAACAGGCCGCCATCCACGCGGTAAAGCTGATTCGCTGTCCGGCCGTCCCCTCGGGGCGGCCGTTTCGTTTTCGGGCCGGGCCGCACCGGTCCCGAATCGGATCTCGGCCGCCTCGGCTTTGCATCTTGCAATTCCGCAGTCCTGCGACCTATACTCCGCCGGAAGACCGCTTTTATCGATTCCGATGCGCTTTCCCGATTGAAGCGAAAAAACAACAAATTCGTAAACGACTAGATCAGGGAGTTCGACTCATGCGCTATACGACCTTCGCAGCCTTCGGGCTGATCGCCCTTGCCGGTACCGTTTCGGCACAGACGGCGTTTCTCGCGACCGGAACCGGCATCAGCAACTCCACGCCGTCCGAACCGGCGCCGCAGACGCTTTACACCCTCGACATCTCGTCGTGTTCCGTGTCGACCGTCGGCAACATGGGCGATTCCATCACTGCAATGGATTTTGACAACGCCGGAAACCTGGTCGGTATCCGGGCCACCGACTTCACGCCGCCGTACACGCTCTACTCGATCGATACCGGTAGCGGTGCGGCCACGCCGATCATCGATCTGGCCGATGCGGGGGGCGATCCCAACGTCGGCAACTTTCCGGACATGGCGTTCGACCCGACCACGGGTGATTGGTACGCGTGGACCGAGAGCGGCGATGACCTGACCCAGGTCGACCCGGGCTCTGGCGTGGTGACCGTCCTCGGTGATTCCACCCTCGGTTCGGCCGGGTCGGGTACGTCCGTGGACAGCAGCGGAACGATCTGGACCATCCCATGCTCGGGCTGCGGCGACGGCGTTCGGAGCCCGAAAGGAAACGGTGAACCGCGCGGTTCGATCGATGACGCGCTGTATACCATCGACCCGTCCACCGGCGCTGCGACTTTCGTCGTCCAGCTGACCGGCGAGGATACGAGCTCCACGATCAACGCCATGGACTTCGCCGGCGACGACACGCTGTGGGCCATCGAGGGCGGCATCTGCTTCGACACCAACTGCCCGACGCGGCTGGTCACGGTGGATACCGCCTCCGGCGCGATCAACGAAGTCTGCCCGCAGTCCGCGCTGCCGGTAGGAATCGACGCGATGGCTGTTGCCGGCCTGCCGATGACGGTTGCAGTGCCGCTGATGAACAACTGGATGTTCCTGTCCATCGCGCTGCTGCTGGGCAGCCTGGCCGCATTCCAGGTCTGGCGCCGCCAGGGCTGACCAACAGGCCGCCATCCACGCGGTAAAGCTGATTCGCTGTCCGGCCGTCCCCTCGGGGCGGCCGTTTCGTTTTCGGGCCGGGCCGCACCGGTCCCGAATCGGATCTCGGCCGCCTCGGCTTTGCATCTTGCAATTCCGCAGTCCTGCGACCTATACTCCGCCGGAAGACCGCTTTTATCGATTCCGATGCGCTTTCCCGATTGAAGCGAAAAAACAACAAATTCGTAAACGACTAGATCAGGGAGTTCGACTCATGCGCTATACGACCTTCGCAGCCTTCGGGCTGATCGCCCTTGCCGGTACCGTTTCGGCACAGACGGCGTTTCTCGCGACCGGAACCGGCATCAGCAACTCCACGCCGTCCGAACCGGCGCCGCAGACGCTTTACACCCTCGACATCTCGTCGTGTTCCGTGTCGACCGTCGGCAACATGGGCGATTCCATCACTGCAATGGATTTTGACAACGCCGGAAACCTGGTCGGTATCCGGGCCACCGACTTCACGCCGCCGTACACGCTCTACTCGATCGATACCGGTAGCGGTGCGGCCACGCCGATCATCGATCTGGCCGATGCGGGGGGCGATCCCAACGTCGGCAACTTTCCGGACATGGCGTTCGACCCGACCACGGGTGATTGGTACGCGTGGACCGAGAGCGGCGATGACCTGACCCAGGTCGACCCGGGCACCGGGGTGGTGACCGTGCTTGGTGATTCGTACGGATCGAATCCGTCGGCGGGCTCCGGCACGTCGATCGACAGCAACGGGACGATCTGGAATATCCCGTGCTCTGGCTGCGGCGACGGAGTCCGGGCGGTGAACGGCAACGGCGAGGAGCGCGGCGGCCCGATCGCCGATGCCCTTTACACCGTCGATCCGAACACCGGTCTGGCCAGCTTCGTCGTTCAGCTGACCGGCGAGGACACGAACTCCACGATCAACGGCATGGACTTCGCGGGTGACGGTACGCTGTATGCGATCGAGGGTGGCTTCTGCGGCGACACCAACTGCCCGACGCGGCTGGTCAGTGTCGACACGACCACCGGCGTGATCACCGAGGTCTGCCCGCAGGCGGCGCTGCCGACCGGCGTGGATGCCGTGGCGATCGCTGGCCTGCCGGCGACGGTGGCCGTCCCGCTGATGAACAACTGGATGTTCCTGTCCATTGCGCTGCTGCTGGGCAGCCTGGCCGCTTTCCAGGTCTGGCGCCGCCACGGCTGATCGACAGCGGGGCCGGCTCCGACGGCCTCGTCTTCGGTTGGAGGCAATGACAGCGACGGCCGCTCCGACCCGGGGCGGCCGTTTGTCGTTCGAGGTGAAACCAACGGGGTGTCGGCTGCATGCGCACAATGAGCTGGATCGAACGGCTGCTGCTGGGCGGCGGCATCGTCCTGGGGTTGGTGTTGCTGGTCTTCGGTCTGCGCGAAAATGCCGAAGAGATGCAGGCTGCGCCGACGACCGTACCGAGGATTCCGATCGGTGCCGGTACGCCCTGGGATCCCGCCGATGCGGTCCGATCGCCCGAACACTGCACGACCGAAGAGCAGCGTACGGGCCTGATCTGGATCGGGCCCTCGGGTGCCACCGAATGGACGCCGTGGGACTCGGTTCCGAGTGAACGGCCGGTGCCGTCGGCGCTACCGTTCGACGGTGCCTGGTCGGCACTGCGGATTCATTTCTGTCGACGCGACCCGATCGAAGTTTCCCGCCTGGAGGCGGACGCGCTGACCGTCGGCACTCGACCGAGCGCGGGCGGACGCCGCATCCGCGTCGGCCTGTTCAGTGCAGCGGACGGGTCCCTGGGCCGGCCGTACCGCATCGAGCTCCTGTCCGCGCGTCCTGAGCAGGACGCGACGATTCCCGAAGAGGATCGACCCGAATGAAACCACTGTTGCCGATCGCTGCCGTCATCCTGCTGCTGGGCGCCGTCGCAGCGTTCGTTCAGGCTCTGCGTATCAGCAGTGCCCCACCGGCGCCGGCCGTGCAGGGCGAGCCCTGGACGCCCCCGGAGCGGGCGGAGGTCACGAACCGCTGTGCCGAAGACGGGTTTGCCCGGATTCGCTGGCGAGGTGCCGATCCGGAGTTCTGGTCGACGGGTTCGCTGATCGAGCAGTACAGCCACGGTGCGGTGCCCGGAGGACGGCACGAGGGCGAGGCGGGCATCCTGGTCGGCGAACTTCTGCCGGAGGCCGCTGAGGTGGCACTGGTTCCCTGCGTCGGCGAGCCGCTTCGGTTCACGCGCGAGGAGCTGCAGACCGGACAGGGGATCTGGCTGGTACCGAACCAGCGAGGTGCGATGAAGGTGCTGGATTTCCGGGTCAGTCCGCGTGGGACGCTGATGACCCGAGCGCTTCATTCCATCGAGCCGGCGGCCGACTGACCGCCGGTGGCGCGGCGGGTCCCCGGTGGCCGAGGTGCCGCGCCGGACCGGGTCAGTCTGCCCGAATCACGCTGCCGCCCGTGCCGCCCTCCAGCGCATCGAGTACGGCACCGTCCTTCAGCCCGTTGATGAAGCGGATTTCCCGGATCTGTGCGGCGCGCTGCATGTACTCCAGCACCACGCGCTCGACGATCAGCTCGTCCTGGCCCGAGGCCAGCAGCTCGCCTGCGGTGATCTCGGGCACGAAGTCCGCATCGGGATTCTTCTTCGGGTCGTCGGTGTACAGGCCGTCTTCGTCCTTGATGAACAGGACGCCGCGCGCGCCGAGGAACTCGCCGAGCAGGTAGACGCCGGCATCGGTGCGATGCGGAGGGATGCGCCCGGATTCCGGCGACTTTTCCCAGTATTCGAAGGTCGGCATGCCGGGGACGATCGGAATGCTTCCGGAGTTCAGGAACATCGGTAGCAGTTCGAAGTGGTCGACGTAGCACATGATGCCGCCGTGTTCGGCCAGCAGCATGTGCAGCATGCGGGCGTTCTGCACCGGCACGGCCGCGCCCAGCCGGGCGAGAACGGCCGTCGGCAGGTCGAGGTCCAGCCCCAGCGAATAGACGTGTCGTGCACGGGTGCCGCCGCCGACGCCGAGGATGAAGTTGATGCCACGCTTGCGCGCTTCGATCAGCTGCTCGAGGATCGGCTCCACGGCAGCCCGGCCACGATCCATGATGCTCTGACCGCCGATCTTCAGCACCCAGGTGTCGGGCAGCATGCGCACGGGCGGCATCTTGCGGCGGAGCTGCAGCGGGTCGTCGATGGCCCCGGGCCCGGCCGGCACATCCGGTCCGGACGGGCTCTTCAGCCATTGTGTACGCTCGTTCATGCTGCACTCTCCTGGACGTAACGGTCGTTGTGGATCAGCGTGCCGACCTCTTCGCCGGCCAGCGCGGCCCGAAGCTGGCCGGGCACGAGGCCGTTGATCACGCGCACCGAGTTGACGCTGCGTGCGCGGTCCAGCGTGCGCAGCAGTTCGCGATCGACCGGCAGCGCGGGGAGACCCCGATCGAGCAGCTCGCGAGCCGAAATACGGGAGATGGTCTCCAGCTCCTCGCCCGAGGCCAGGTCGCCATCGAGGACGCCATCGACATCGCGCACGTAGGTCACGCTGCGGGCGCCGAACACCTCGGCCATCAGGAACAACCCGGTATCCGGGCCGTTCTCGGGCAATACGCCTTCGCTGGGCGGGGGTTCCCAGCAGTGATACGGAGGCTGACCGATCGTCACCGGTATCATGCCGCCGTTGAGCTGCAGCTGGAGATTCTGGATCTCGTCCTTGATGAAGACGATGCCACCGTTGGGCGCCAGCAGGAACTGCAGGATATCCCGATTCTGCTCTTCTGCGCCCCCGACGATCCTGGCGAGCCCGCCGTTGGGCAGGCGGAGATCCAGCCCGATCTGCTGGGTGTGTCGCGCCCGGGTACCGCCGCCGACGCCGACGATCATCCGGTGGTCGGCCTTGCACTCGACGATTTCCTCGACCACCGGAAGAATGGCCGCCGCGCCGCGATCCATGATGCTGCGACCACCAATGGCGATCATGTTGACGTCGGGCACCATGCGTCGCACCTGGTCGGCATGGGTTCTACGGCCCAGCTTCTCGCTGACCAGGGATTCGCGCATCAGCCCGGTGTCGAGATGCAGTCGGCCGTCCTCGTGCGGAGACTGGCTCATGTTGAGGATCCTCGGTTGGATGGGGGAGGCTGTGGTTCCATCGCCGTCCAGCGCTTCGTCAGCCACGGCGTCAGGCTGGCGCCGACCGTTGCGAATGCTGCCTGGGACAGAAGAAACGGCAAGTATATCGCGAACAGGCCCGGATGCCCCCCGGCCAGAAGAATCATCAGCAACCCGGCGGAAAAGCGAAGCACGCCCAGGACCAGGCCAGCAACCGCGAAGACCGGCCACCGGAATACCCCCCGGACTCGGCGCAGGAACGGCGCCATCAGGTCCGCCGCCACACCGGGCAACAGCCACTGCAGCACCTCGAATACCCCGAAGCGGCCCTGACCGAACAGGAAACTGAGCAGGCCGATGGCCAGTCCGCACTGGGTGGCGCCGAATCGGGATCGCGTGCTCACCGCGACGAACAAGTACAACGGGACGATCAGCAGGTTCTTGTGACCCGGCGCGATCGGCAGGCCCGGAAGAATCTGCAGGAAGCGCACGCTCATGATCGCGAGTGCGGTCATCAGCACCAGCGAAGCGTCGCGGACGGCGGATTCCGAAAGGTCCGGTGCCCGCCGGGCGATCCAGCGCTGGGACCGGTCGAGGCTGTCGCGAAGGATGTCGAACAGCGCATCGAGCCGGCGATTGCGGAAGTCCGACCAGGTCAGGCCGGCGGCACCGGACGTCTTCGCGGCGCTCCCGCCGCGGCCACCGCCCCTGCCATCGCCACCGCCTTGACCCCGGCCCTTGCCGCGGCCGCTTCCCGGAGCGCGTTCGCTGCCGATGAGTTCGAACACGCCATCGACGGCCAGCGCCGCGGTGCGCGGCAGGCCGAATGCACGGATCGCATCGGCGAATGCACCCGCGGGCGCTGCCAGCCGGACCAGCGTGCTCGCGACCACGATGATCAGTACGCGAAGCGACAGGGCCAGGCCGGTCCAAAGGCCGTCGTCGTCGATCCAGTTCGCGGGTGAATCGGTCAACGCCGACCACTGCACGGCATTGACCAGCAGGATGAACAGGAAGAACAGCGAAAGCCGGCGGAGAATGCGAACGAGCGGCTGCCCATCGAGCTTCAGCGCGGCGTACAGCACCAGGTGGGCCACCGCCAGGCCGGCCAGCAGGTCAAGCCGCTCGAACCGGAACATCGCGACCGACAGCACCAACAAGTAGACCAGTGCGAGGCGAATCGCGCGAGGGCTCAGTTCGAAAGAGCGTCTGGGTATACTCTCTTCCTCCTCCATCGGATGCGGTTGCTCGTGATCAGAATCAGTTCGAGTATAGTCGCCGCCGCGTTTCTGCTGGTCACTGTCGGCTGCGGGAACGCGCCGGACGAGGACCCGCCACTGCGGCTCGCCGTGGCATCGAACTTCGCAGAGCCGGCGCGCCTCCTCGCCGAGCGCTTCGAAGCTCGGACCGGGACAAAGGTCGAGATCAGCAACGGTTCGACCGGCAAGCTCTATCACCAGATTCGTGCCGGTGCGCCCTTCCATGTCTTTCTCGCCGCCGATCGGGAGCGGCCCGCGCTGCTGGTCGAAACCGGCATCGGACGAGCCGACTCGTTGTTCGAATACGCCGCCGGCATCCTGATGCTGTGGATTCCCGGCGGCGAGCCGGGCGGCGACTGCCTGGCCGGCCTGTTGGAGGTTGGCGGTCGGATCAGCATGGCCAATGCCGAGATCGCCCCCTACGGCCTCGCCGCCGAGCAGGCGCTTGCGGAGCTGGGGTTGTGGTCGCGCGTCGAACCGCGCCGGGTGGTCGGCGAGAACATCGGTCAGACCTTCCTGTTCGTCTCCACCGGCAACGCCGCGGCGGGGCTGATCGCGGGTTCGCAGGCCGTATCGGTCGATGGCGGCTGCCTGCAGGAGATCGACGCCGGCCTGCACGCGCCGATCTCGCAGTACGCCGTGCAGGTTGCCGATCACCCCGGGGCCGCAGCCTTTCTCGACTTTCTCGCCGGTGGAGACGCCCGCGACCTGATCCGCAGCTTCCGCTACCGGACCGGGCCGTCTCCCTGATGGAGTTTCCCGGGCTGACGCCGCTGCTGGTCACCGCGCAACTCTCGGCAGTGACCACGCTGGTCCTGATCGTGATCGGGACCCCGCTGGCCTGGTGGCTGTCGTTCTCCCGGAACCGTTTCCGGCCTGCCGTCGAGGCCGTGGTGGCCATGCCGCTGGTGCTTCCGCCGACCGTTCTCGGGTTCTACCTGCTGCTCGCGATGGCGCCTGAAACGCCATTGGGCCAAGCCTGGTTCACGTTGACCGGCACGACCCTGGCATTCAGTTTTTCGGGGCTGGTGGTCGCTTCGGTGATCTACTCGCTGCCGTTCTATGTCCAGCCGCTGACGGCCGCGTTCTCGCGGCTGGGGCGAGAGACGCTCGAGACCGCAGCGAATCTCGGCGCCTCACCGGCCACGGCCTTCCTTCGGGTGGTGCTCCCGCAGTGCCGCCAGGGCTTCGTGGTCGCCAGCATCCTCGCCTTTGCTCATACCGTGGGCGAATTCGGTGTCGTGCTGATGGTCGGCGGCAACATTCCCGGCGTGACCCGAGTCGCGTCCATTGCCGTCTACGATCATGTCGAAGCGCTGCAGCTGACCGAGGCCCACGTGCTGTCCGGCATCCTGCTCGCGTTCTCGTTCATCGTGCTGCTGATCGTCTACGTCTACCTCGGGCGCCGTCGCGCGATGCTGTCGTGATCGACTGGAACGTCGCGCTGGAATTCCCGGGGCTGGCGCTGCGCGCCGAAGGCGGGGTCGGCCCGGGCGAGGTGCTCGGCATCCACGGCCCGTCGGGCAGCGGGAAGTCGACCCTGCTGCGGATTCTTGCCGGCCTCGAGTCGGGCGCCCGCGGCGAGATTCGCGCCCACGGCGAGCCGTGGATGAGCGAAGGACAGCGGCCGATGGCGCCCTACCTGCGGCGCTGCGCGCTGGTGGCCCAGCGGCCGATCTTCTTCGATCATCTCGACGTTCGGCGCAACCTCGAGTTCGGGCGGCACCGGCGTCGCCTGGCCGACGACCCGGGCCTGTTCGAACTCCTGCTCGACGTGCTGCACCTGAACGAACTCCTGGCCACCGACGTCACGCGCCTGTCCGGCGGCGAGATGCAGCGCCTGGCGATCGCCCGGGCGCTGTACAGCGCGCCCGATGTGCTGCTGCTCGATGAGCCGCTGACCGGACTCGACGACGTCCGCAAGCAGCGCATCGTCGATTGCCTGCTGCGGCTGCGCGGCGAACTGCAGACGCCGACCCTGTTCGTCAGTCACCACGTGCAGGAACATGCCTGGATTTCCGACCGGATGGTCTTCGTCGACCAGGGCCGCTATTCGGAGGCCATCGGGGTCGGCGCCGCGCTGCGCGAGCGCGGACTGAACGTGCTCGACGGAGTGATGGAAGCCGGCGGAACCGTTCGGCTCGATGCCGGTGGTCTGCGCGTCCGAGTTCGCGAACAGCCGACCGATCTCGAACCGGAGGCCCGTGTCCGCATCCTGCTGCCGGCCGAACAGATCCTGCTGGCCGATACCACCGCAACCGACCTGGCCGACCACGCCCTCGCGCTGACGACGCCGCCGGGGCCATGCGCCGGGTACCTCGAGGCCAAGGCGGACGAGCTTCCATTGGTGTTTCCGGCAGGCTCGAGCGGACGGATCGCCCACTTCAACCTGCACGCTCACAACCTGCGCCGGCTCTGACCGCTCCGGTCAGCGAACGAACTGGTCGATCAGCGCGGCCAGCCAGACCGCGCCGGTCAGCATCATCATCGTCATGACCATCGCCGAGCCGGCGTCCTTGGCCTTGGCCGACAGGTCATGTTCCTCTTCGCCGATGCGGTCGACGGCCGCCTCGATCGCCGAGTTGCCAAGCTCGGCGACCAGCACCAGGACCCAGGCGCCGACCAGCAGCATGAACTCCAGCGCGCTGTCGGCCAGGAGGCCGGCGAGCGGAATCAGCACTACCAGCACGACCAGCTGGAAGCGGAAGGCGGCCTCGTCCCTGAATACTCGGGCATAGCCCTTCAACGAGTTGCGCGTGGCGTAGACCAGCCGGGTGAACTCGTTGCGGGGCGTCCGCGGTTTCATCCCGCGACCCCATAGGCATCGAGCAGCGGTTCCAGCGCGGCGTCGCGGCCGCGAAAGGCTTGCCAGGACTCGGCCATCGGGCGGCTGCCTCCGACGGCGAGGATTTCCTCGCGCAGCCGGCGTCCGACGCCGGCATCCAGCAGGCCGCGCTCGCGGAACAGCTCGAACGCATCACGGGCCAGCCGCTCGGCCCACAGGTAGCTGTAGTAGCCGGCCGCATAGCCGCCGTCGAACAGGTGACTGAAGCTCATCAGGAACCGGTTGAAGTCCGGCAGCGGCGTCACGGCGACCTCGTCGTGGATGCGGCGCATGACGTCGACGGGCGGTTCGTCGGTGTCGTGGTGCAGCGCCATGTCGGTCAGCGCGAACTCCAGCTGCCGGGTCAGTGCGATCGCGCCGAGGAACTTGCGATCGTCGTTCAGCGCCTCGATCCACGCCGCCGGCAACGCCTCGCCGGTCTCGTGGTGACGGGCGAACGTGTTCAGGAAGGCCGGCTCCCAGGTCCAGCCCTCGAGCAGCTGGCTGGGCAGCTCGACGGCGTCCCACTCCACGCCGGAGATGCCGGCCACCGGCGGCCAATCGACCGTGGTCAGCAGGTGGTGCAGGCAATGGCCGAACTCGTGGAACAGCGTCACGACATCGTCGTGGCGCAGCAGACTGGGATGGCCGCGGCGCGGGGACGCGAAGTTGCAGGTCAGGAATGCTACCGGTGGGCGCGGTACGCCCGACAGCGCGCTGCGCTGCCGGCAGACGTCCATCCAGGCGCCGCCCTGCTTGCCGGAGCGCGCGTACAGGTCGAGATACAGACCGGCGTCGGGCTGGGCCCGGCCGCCGTCCTGGCCGAGTCGCACGCGGTAGTAGCGCACGTCGGGGTGCCAGGTCGATACGTCCTCGTCGCGCTCGAAGCGGATGCCGAACAGCTTCTCGGCGAGGCCGAACAGGCCGTCCAGCGTTCGCTCGAGTTCGAAGTAGGGCTTGAGCTTCTCCTGGTTCAGCCCCAGCGTGGCTTCGCGCATCTTCTCGGAGTAGTAGGCGATGTCCCAGGGCTCCAGCCGGTCGGGCCCGCCGTGTTCGACGGCAAAGGCGAACAGTTCCCCGAGCTGCTCGGCGGCCGCCGGCCGGGCCCGCTCCGCCAATCCGCGGAGAAACCGCTCGACGGCCTCGGCGTCGGGCGCCATACGGCGCTCCAGCTTCGCCGCGGCCGGGTCGCGATAGCCGAGCAGCGCGGCCTGTTCGCGGCGAAGGGCCAGGATTTCGTCGACGATCGGTTCGTTGTCGTGCTGCCCGGCCTGCGGCCCCTGGCTCGAGGCGCGCGTGGCGTGGGCGGTGTAGAAGCGCTCGCGCAGATGCCGGTCGTCGGCGTAGGTGACCACGGCGTGGTAGCAGGGGTAGGACAGGTCGGCCAGCCAGCCGTCGCGGTCGGCCGCTTCGGCGCGCGCAGCCAGCGTGTGCAGCGCCGATTCGGGCAGGCCGGCCAGGTCCTCGGTGTTCTCGAAGTGCTCGGTGTAGCCCTCGGTCGCGTCCAGGACGTGGTTGCCGAAGGTGTTGCCGAGCTTCGATAGCCGAAGGCTGATCTCTGCGAAGCGCTCGCGTGCTTCGCCTTCGAGATCGACGCCCGACTGACGGAAATCGATCAGCTCTTCTTCGACCATCCGGCGGAAGGACTCGGGCCGGCCAGCGAAGTCGTCGCGCGCGGCGACCGCGTTCCAGCAGTCGAACAGCGCGCGGTTCTGCCCGCGGGCGGTAAAGAACGCGGTGATCCTCTCGAGACAGGCCGTGAATGCCTCGCGCCACTCCGGCGTATTGGTCACCGCGTGCAGGTGACCGACCGTCGACCAGGCCAGCGCCAGCGCGTCGTCGGCGCGGACTTCGTCGGCCAGTGTCTCGGCCGTGGACTCGCCTTCGCTGCGCTCGATCGCATCGAGCAGGGCCCGGTACTCGGCCAGCCGGGTCTCGATTGCCGGCAGGGCATGTTCGGGGCGGACCGCGTCGAAGCGCGGCAGGCCCGGTTCGAGCAGGGGATTGGTCTCGTTCATAGCAGTTCGTCGAGTTGAGTGTCGATCGCCTCGATCGCCCGGGTCAGCCGATGCGGCTCGGGCAACAGCGTAATGCGGAAATGGCGAGGGTCGGAAATGTTGAAGCTGGTTCCCGGTACGACCAGCACGTGGTGGTGCTCGAGCAGTTCGGCGGCGAAGGCGTGATCGTTGAAGTCGGTGTCGGTCTTCACCGACGGAAACGCATACATCGCGCCTTGGGGGGCGACCAACTGCAGGTGGCGCGATGCCGCCACCGCGTCGATCACCGCGCGACGGGCCTCGTACAGCCGGCCGCCTTCGCCGGTCAGTTCGTGGATCGACTGGTAGCCGCCCAGCGCGGTCTGGACCGCCCACTGAGTCGGCACGTTGGAGGACAGCCGCAGCGCGGCCAGTTTTTCAACGGCGAGCCGGTAGGCCTCGGCGCGCTCGATGTCGCCGGTGAACACCATCCAGCCGACCCGCCAGCCACAGGCGCGGTAAACCTTCGACAGGCCGCCGAAACTGACGCACAGGGTGTCGTCGACCAACGTGGCCATCGGCGTGAATTCCGCGCCGTCGTAGGTGATCGCGTCGTAGATCTCGTCGGAGAACAGCACCAGGCCGTGCCGTTCTGCAAGAGAAGCCAGTTCCCGCAGCAGCGATTCGGGATAGACCGCACCGGTCGGGTTGTTCGGGTTGATCACCACCAGCGCGCGGGTGCGCTCGGTGATCTGCGCCTCGATCTTCGCCGGGTCGGGCAGGAAGCCGTTGCCGGCGGCGCATTCATAGTGCACGGCCCGGCCGCCGTTGAGCACGACGGCCGCCGTCCACAGCGGATAGTCCGGCGCGGGAATCAGCACCTCGTCGCCGGGTTCGAGCAGTGCGCGCAGCGTCAGGTCGACCAGTTCCGACACGCCGTTGCCGATGAACACCTGGTGGAACCGAGTGTCGACCAGCCCGCGCTCCTGGAACTGGATCGCGACGGCCTCGCGGGCCGGGAAGATGCCGGTCTGTGGGCCGTAGGCGTCGCTGGACTTCAGGTTGCGAACGATCGCCTCGCGCATCGTCTCCGGCGCGTGCAGGCCGAACGCGCCGGGGTTGCCGACGTTGAGGTGCAGGATCTCGTGGCCCTGGGCTTCGAGCTCGTGGGCGCGACGGGCCAGCGGGCCGCGGATCTCGTAGCGGACGTCGGCGACGCGACTGGCAGTCTGGATCGGAGTTTTCATGGCGCCAATGATAGCGCCGGGCGGCCGCGTCCACCGGCAAGCAGCGCCGAATCGGCCGCGCCGGTCGGTGATAATGAACGGATGAACACCTACGATGAGAATCCCCGCGCCTACGTCGGCGAATCCCCGATCCACGGCAAGGGCCTGTTCGCTCGCGTGGCGATTGCCGCCGACGACTACATCGGCACCTACGAAGGCCCCGACACGCTCGAGGACGGCATGCACGTGCTGTGGCTGTGGAACGAGGACAACGAGCGTTGGGAAGGCATCGATGGAAAGAACGAGATGCGCTTCCTCAACCACGCCCGCCCGCCGAACGCCGAGTGGTACGACAACGAGCTCTACGCGCTGCGCGACATCGAGGCCGACGAGGAGATCACATTCGATTACGGGGAGGACTGGGAATAGCGGGGCAGGGACGAAGAGAGAGGGCGAGTGTCGATGATGGTGAGCCTGGAGGCTTCTCACTCGTCCCTCGTCCCTTCCCCCTCGTCCCTGGCCGATTCAACGCGCCGCCGCCCCTGCTTGCGCTACCCTTGCCATCCCCTCCACTCTCCGCGAACCGCCCATGAAAATCACGTCCTGGAACGTCAATTCGCTGAAGATCCGGCTCGATCATGTGCTGGAGTGGATGGAAGCCAACGGCCCCGATATCCTCGGGCTGCAGGAAACCAAGCTCAAGGACGAGAACTTTCCGGTCGAAGCGATCAAGGCGGCGGGGTATCACTCTGCGTTTTCCGGGCAGCCGACCTACAACGGCGTGGCGCTGCTGTCGCGGACGCCGGCCGAGGACCTGCTCACCGGCATTCCCGGCTTCGACGATCCGCACAAGCGCACCATCGCCGGGACCTTCGACGGGGTGCGGGTGATCAACCTGTACGTGGTCAACGGCAAGGCCGTCGGCGACGAGAAGTACACCTGGAAGCTGAACTGGCTGGACGCGGTGACGCGCTGGGTCGAGGCCGAGCTGCAGCAGCACGACGAACTGGTCGTGATCGGCGACTTCAACATCGCGCCCGACGACCGCGACGTTCACGATCCCGAGGAGTGGCACGAGAAGATCCTGTGCTCCACGCCCGAGCGCGAGGCGCTGAAGCGGATGCTGGACCTGGGCCTGACCGACAGCTACCGGCTGTTCGACCAGCCCGAGCGGGTGTATTCCTGGTACGACTACCGCCAGCTGGCGTTTCGCCGCAAGCGCGGCCTGCGCATCGACCTGGCGCTGGTCTCGGACGCGCTGAAGGACAAGGTCGCCGCCAGCACCATCGACCTCGAGCCGCGCGCGCTCGAGCGACCGTCCGACCATGCGCCGGTGACGGTGGAGCTCAGGCGGTAGGGAGATCGAGCGGCGCGCGCCGGGCGCGCACCGCCGGGGGCGGGTTCAGCCCAGCAGCGCGTTGACGCCGCCGGTCAGGTTGTAGACCTGTTCGAAGCCCTGCTTGCGGTAGTGCTCGGCAACGTCCAGGCTGGATTGCCCGAGATTGCAGAGAAACACCAGCGGAGTCGAACGGTCGGCATCCTTGAGCTCGGCCATCAACCCGGCGTCGAGCGGGCGGGCGAACTCCAGCGGGGTGCGGTCGCGGTCGGACTCGCCGCGCACGTCGACGACGACGACCCGCTCGCCGCCGTTGATCTTCTGCTGCAGCTCGTCCGGTGACATTTCACGCACCGGAGGAGGTGCGCCGGGCAGGTCGAGCTTCAGGCCTTCGCCGTGCATGTTCGTCACCCAGTCGATCTTCGCGCCTTGGGCGCGCTGGGCCGAGGCCAGGTCCATCAGCACGGTCAGGTCGCCGGCGGTGGCCTCGATCTCGGTGCCGCTCTTCGGGCCGACCGTGAACTGCGCATCCCAGTCCGAACCGATCGAGAAGTGCAGGAACTGGCCCGGATAGCCGGCCAGGAATTCGCTGATCTTCGCCGCGGCTTCCGGCGTGATCTCGATCTCCGGCGGCGTGCGGTCCGGGGCTTCGAGGCCGAACAGGTCGTGCAGTTCGCCGGCGTTGAACATTTCCATGATGATGTCGCAGCCGCCGACGAGCTCACCATCGACGTACAACTGCGGAATGGTCGGCCAGTCGCCGAATTCCTTGACGCCCTCGCGGATTTCCGGGTCCTCGAGCACATTGAACGAGGCGTAGCCGTCGGGCAGCAGACTGTCCAGCGCGCCGGCGGTGCGGGCCGAGAAGCCGCACTGCGGCATTTTCGGCGTGCCTTTCATGAACAGCATCACCTTGTTGCCGGTGACCATGTCGTGGATGCGATCGCGAGTGGCGGAGTCGAGGCTCATGGAATCGTCCCTGGGTGCGTGATACGAAAGCGTGATGGGGCGTAGGGTGGGGCCGAATCGTTCGGGAATCAAGCGCCGGCACCGGCTTCGGACGATGGTTGCAGCGATCGTTTCAACGCGGGAATCGCCTCGGCGACCAGCGGAAGGGCCCGAACGCGGCGCCCGTCGACCACCGCACCGAAGCCGACCAGGCCGACCTCCGGGTGCTGAATGGTTTCAATGGCGGTCGGCGCGTCGGCGGGCGCCGGCCCGCGGTCGAGCCGGATCCAGCGGTGCTCGGGATCGAGTTCGGCGCCCGGCGCGTCGACCGAGGCGCGCCACGGGATCAGGTGAGTTTCCAGCAAGGCGACGGTCTGGCGGAACGACCGCAGCCACAGCGCGTCGTCCTCGGAAGGCGGGTCGGCCGGAACGCGGAACGGCAGCGTCCAGCCGCCGGCCGACGCGCTCCAATGGCCTTCGAGCCCGGCCGGCAGTTCGAGCCTGGCGTCTTCGTTCGGTGAGACCAGCGCGTGTTCGACCGGCGGCCAGAACGGGTCCAGCCCAGCGCCGGCCAGCTGCATCTTGACCAGCGCGGCCAGGTCGGCCCAGGTCATCAACTGGCCATGGACCGGGTCGAGGCCGGTGGACTCGGCCAGCGCGGCGAGCGACGGCGGATGCAGGCCGCCGGTATCGAACAGCACCTGCTCGAGGTCGCTCGCGATGGCCTCGCCGCGCTCGGCCGGTGCCAACAGAACCAGCGGCAGGACCAGGAACAGGCCGTCCGGAGGCTCCCGGACCGGCCGCAGGATGTCATGGGACAGCCGGCCGCCGACCGCGCCCAGCGTGGTCAGCCCGGGCTCGTCGGCGGCGCCGGCGACGGTCTGCATCGCGGTATACGGAGCGTGCGCGGGGCTGAGCACCTGGCCGGGCTCGAGCAGGGCCGGGCCGGTGACCAGCCGGGTCTCGGTCACCGAGGGCACGCAGCGTGCGAGGTCGTCGGCGATCGCGGCGCCGACCTGCTCGGCCGCGTCGCGTTCGAGCACGAAGCGCGCGCCCGGCGCCGGTGGCCGGACTTCGATGCCGGCGGCGAGTCGGATAGGATGCAGGGAATCGGCCATGGAGGGGCGTTCGTTGTGGTGGCGAGTGAGCGTCGCCCGGAAGAAGGACCAAGCGAAGATGAACGAGATGATAGCGCCAGCGCTTGAATGGCGCGTGCAGCGTTTCGACGAACTGGATCCGGCGGTGCTGTATGCACTGCTGGCCGCCCGCGTGGACGTGTTCGTGGTCGAGCAGGACTGCCCCTATCCGGAGCTCGACGGCCGTGACGCCGATGCGCTGCACCTGAGCGCCTGGGCGAACGACGGGCTGGCCGGCTACGCGCGGCTGGTGCCGCCCGGCGGGCGGTTCGCCGACCCGTCGATCGGCCGCGTGCTCACGACCCCGGCGTTCCGGGGCACGGGGCTGGGCCGGGCGCTGATGAAGCAAGCGATCGAGGCGGTCGAGGCCGAGTGGCCCGGTCGGCCGATTCGGGTGTCGGCGCAGGACCACCTGCGGGCCTTCTACGCGTCGCTGGGTTTCGAGGCCGATTCCGAGGTCTACGACGAGGACGGCATTCCGCACGTCGATATGCTGCGGGCCGCCGGGACCTGAACGAAACGCGCCCCGACCAGCGGGGCGCGTGGAAAGCGGTCGCGCTACGCGGACTTCAGAACAGGCCGAACGGCGATTTGCCGCCGCCTCCGCCGCCGCCCCCGCGGCGGCGACGGCGACGCATCCGGGAAAGCAGTTCGATTTCGCGCTGCTTCAGGAAATCGCCGCGGTTGAGTTCTTCCGGCGGCTTGCCCAGGCGCTTGGCCTCGGCATCGCGGTACTTGATGAAGTCGTGGTAGGCATCGATCTCCGGCTTCAGCTCGCGGCACATCAGCTCGATCATGATCGCGTCGTCGAGGAAGCCGATGCCCGGAAGATGATCGGGAATCAGGTCTTCGGGCTGATTGAAGTAGGCCAGCGCGGCCAGGACGCGGCTGCGGCCGACTTCGCCCAGACCCCAGCCTTCGTCGGCCAGCATGTCGCTGAGCAGCTTGATCTGGCCGATCTTTTCACGGATGAAGTCGGAGGTGACCTTCTCGTTGACCTCGTCGAGCAGTTCGTGCGCGCCCTGGATGACCTGTTCGGGTGACTTCTTCTGCGCGGTCTCGACCGCCTTCCTGGCGAGCCCACGGAAGTGCTCGAGATCGTGATCGGACAGGTCGAGGACGATGCGAATGCTCATTGGAGATTCCTTGTTGAAGGCGGATCGATGTCGGGGGCTAGGATAGCCAATTCATCGGCCAGCTGCATCCGCCACAGGTCATGGCCCGTTCGAGCTCAGCGGAAGCGTCCGGGCCGGCCCGGTACGGGATGCAGGAAACCGGTGCGGCGGATGCGCTCGTCGCCGCCTTGGGCCAGCGTCCAGCGCCCGGTCAGTTCGTAGGGCAGCGGGGCGCGATCGCCGCGTTCCAGTCTCTCGAGTGCTCGCAGCACGGCATCGGTCGCCGGCATCCGCAGCTCGACCGCTTCGCGATTGCGCGGTCCCAGGTCCAGCGACAGCGGCCAGTCGCGCGCCTCCAGCGTCTCGCCGCCCAGCGTGACCTCGAGCCGGGCGCCGCTCAGGGCCAGCGGAACGTCGTTGCGGTTGATGACCAGCATGCGCAGGACCAGCACGTCGCCGTCGACGCGCAGGCCGTCCAGATCGGAGCCCGGCGGCGCGGAGCGGACTTCGAGCGGACCGCAACCGGCCAGCAGCAGCGCCAGCGCGAAGACGAACATTGCCCGGCCGGATCGAGCCAGGACGGCGTGCAGGGCGGGGCAGTCAGTCATCGAAGTGCTCATCGATCTCCGGATCGTGCAGGTGACAGCGCACGCGGTGGGATTCTGCCGCGGTGCCCAGCTCGATTTCACGAGGCGCCATGCTACGACAGATCGCCCTGGCGTGCGGACAGCGGGTGTGGAAGCGGCAGCCGCTCGGCGGATCGACCGGCGACGGGACCTCGCCGGTCAGCGGTGCCCGGTGGCCGCGGTGGCCCGAATCCGGCCTCGGCACGGCGTCGATCAGCGCCCGGGTGTAGGGATGGGCCGGCAGCGAATACAGCCGCTGCGCCGGCGCCTGCTCGACAATCTCGCCCAGGTACATCACCGCGACCCGGTCGCTGATGTGCTGGACGACGGCCAGGTCGTGGGCGATGAACAGGTAGGCCAGGCCGAGCTCCTGCTGCAGGTCGGCCAGCAGGTCCAGGATCTGCGACTGCACCGATACGTCCAGCGCCGAAACGGCCTCGTCGGCGACGATCAGCTTCGGCTCCACGGCCAGCGCCCGGGCGATGCCGATCCGCTGGCGCTGGCCGCCCGAAAACGCGTGGGGATAGCGCGACAGCGCCGATGGGCCCAGCCCGACCCGGGCCAGCAGCGCACCAACCCGTTCGGGCCGCGTGGCCGGCGTGCCGATTCGATGCCAGTCCAGCGGCTCGCGTAGGATCTGTTCGACGGTGCGGCGCGGCGGCAGCGACGCGTAGGGGTCCTGGAAGATCATCTGCATGTTCTTGCGTTGCGCGGCCAGCGCCCGGCCGCCCAGTTCGGCCAGTGGGGTTCCGTCGAGCCGGACCTGGCCTGCGGTCGGTTCGACCAGCCGCAGCAGCGCACGTCCCAGCGTCGACTTGCCGCAGCCCGACTCGCCGACCAGGCCGAGCGTTTCCCCGGCCCGCAGCTCGAACGAGACCCCGTCGACCGCACGCAGCCAGCGCGCCGGCGACCATGGCCAGCCGCCGCGTAGCCGATAGTGCTTGACCAGGTTCTGCACCTCGAGCAGCGGCGTGTTCATGCCGTGTCGCCGGCGCCGTCTCCGGCCGGGTGCAGGCAGGCGACATCGGCCTCGCCGGTCCGACGCAGCGCCGGCTGCTCGGCCCGGCAGGCGTCGTCGGCGTGGGCGCAGCGCGGCGCGAAGCGACAGCCCGACGGCCAGCGCCCGGGCTCCGGCACCGTGCCGGGAATCGTCGGCAGTCGGTCGACGGGCAACTCGCGGATGCGCGGCACGGCCGCGACCAGGCCCTCGGTGTAGCGATGCCGAGGTTGGCGGAACACCGCGTCGACCGGTGCCTGCTCGACGATCTGTCCGCAGTACATCACCGCGACGCGGTCGCAGACCTCGGCGATCACGCCGAGATCGTGTGTGACCAGGATCACCGCCGTGCCCAGCGCCTCGGTCAGCTCGCGGATTTCGGCCAGCACCTGCGCCTGCGTGGTCACGTCCAGCGCGGTCGTTGGCTCGTCGGCGATCAGCAGCCGCGGCCGGCAGGCCAGCGCCATCGCGATCATGATGCGCTGGCGCAGCCCGCCGGAGAGTTCGTGCGGATACTCCGCCATCCGTTCGGCTGCGCGCGGGATGCCGACTCGCTCGAGCATCTCGACCCCCCGCTTCCGGGCCTGCACGCGGTCCAGCCGCTCGTGCCGACGCAGCACGTCGACGAGCTGATGGCCGACGGTGAACACCGGGTTCAGCGCCGTCATCGGCTCCTGGAAGATCATCGACATCGCCTTGCCGCGCATTGTCCGCAGCGTCTTCTCCGGCGCGCCGATGCACTCGAAGCCATCGAAGCGCACCGATCCGGCCACGATCCGCCCGGGCGGAACGGGTATCAGGCCCAACAGCGCCAGGCTGGTCACCGACTTGCCGCAGCCGGACTCGCCGACCAGGCCGAGGGTTTCGCCTTCGGCGAGCGTGAACGAGACGCCGTCGACGGCGCGGACGGGGCCGTGGTGGGTGTCGAAGTCGATGGTGAGGTTTTCTACGTGCAGCAGGGGCGTGCTCATCGGTGGGCCCCTCGGCTGCGGCGGTCGTGTTCGACTGCTCGTTGGTGACGGGTTGCGGGTGGGGTGAGTGTTTCGGTGTTCGCAGCGACTGACATCGCAACTGCAACTGCAAAGGCGTTTCGCACGCCCGCTGCGCGCGCTCTTTGCGAGGTGCTTTTGTGGCCCCAGAAGCACCCAAAAGGGCTGCGCGAACATCGCCGCCCGGCCCGCGGCTGGGTTCCCTCCGGTGCTCCTGGCTGGCGGGGTCCGTCGAACTCGCTCCGGTCGCTTGCGCTCTCTACGCTCAGGCATTGCGACGGCCCTCTTTCCGTCATCCGGTCCGCGCCTCCGGCGGCGCTGACGGCGGGGCAAGTCAGCGGCCAACCCGCGCTTCGTCCCGCCTGTTGGAGGGCGCTTGCGCGCGAACGGGTTTTGCCAGGACCACCCTTCACCCGCAAGCGGCCTCCAACAGGCCAACCGCGGCGGCTTCCGTCAGGTACTGATGGGCTGCATCTGTCTCGATTGCGCCGAGAAGCGCAGCGTCGGGCGCGATGGTCATGACAAGCAGGTCCGTCGGAATGTTCGAGCAAAGCGCCGCAGGCGCGGAGCGAGTCCGACGGACCCCGCCCGGCGCGAGCATCGCAGGCAACCCGAGCGCAGTTCGGGGGGCATTGCGGCATAAGCGCTTTTGGGTACGCTTGTCCTGACAATCGTCGCCACAAAAGTACCTCGCAACGAGCCCGCGCTTCGTGCGGGAGAAACGCTTTTGATCGCGATGATCGAAACCCGGCGGGTGACGATCGTAAGGAAGCGGCGCATGGAACTATCCACGATTGCTCCGAGCCGCCCGGCAGCGCGTATCCATGGCCGGCGTCCGATCGAGTACACCGAAGATCCCACCCCCGGGCCATCAAAACGAACACGCTGATCACCGCTTCACCCCCCGCCGTGGATCCAACGCATCCTGCAACCCGTCGGCAAAAAGATTGAACCCCATGACCAGCACGAACAGGAACGCCGACGCGGCGACGAAGTTCATGTAGTGGCCGGCCAGGACTTCCTGGCTCGACTCGGCGATCATCAGTCCCCAGCTCACGCCGTCCTGCACGCCGAGGCCGAGGAAGCTGAGGATGACCTCGGACTTGATCGCGGCAACGAAGGTGATGGTGGCCTGGACCAGCAGCACCGGCACGGTGTTCGGCAGGATGTGGCGGAACAGGACGATGCGGTGGGGCAGGCCGAGGGCGCGGGCGGCTTCGACGAATTCGCGGTTCTTCATGCGCAGCACTTCGCCGCGCACCAGGCGCCCGGTGGTGGTCCAGAAGGTCGCGGTCATGGCGATGTGCATGGCCCAGGGGTTGCCGTCCAGGGCGAACGCCACGGCGGCGACGAACAGATAGAACGGGATGGCGTCCAGCGTGCCCTTCAGCCACAGCACGATCGAATCGATCCAGCTGCCGCCGGCATAGCCGGCCAGCCCGCCGAGCAGGGCGCCGAGCACGGTCGAGGCGACGGCGACGATGACGCCGACCTCGAACGCCGTCCGGGTCGAGGCCACGGCGCGCTGCAGGATGTCCTGGCCCAGCAGGTTGGTGCCGAGCCAGTGCTCGCCCGACGGCCCGCCCCAGCGCTGATCGCCGAGTTCGGACCAGCCGGTGGCCCAGAGACCCAGCCAGACGCCGAGCGCCAGAACGAAATACCCGGCCACGATCAACAGGCCGGCGACCGCCCAGCGGTCGGCCATGAAGGCCGCACGCGCATCCTGCAGCGGCGTGCGGGCGTCGATGTCGGCCGCCAGCGGGGCGTCGGCGCCGGGGTTCATTTCGGGCACGGGCGAGCTCACGCGGACCCCGGTCGGTCGAGCGAGACGCGCGGGTCGAGCCAGGTGTAGAGCACGTCGGCGGCGACCAGGATCACGACGAACAGCAGCGCCGTGAGGCCGACGACGGCCTTGAGAACCGGCTGGTCGCCCGAGGTGATGGCATCGAAGGTCGCCTTGCCGATGCCGGGAATGCCGAAGTAGCTCTCGATCAACAGGCTGCCCGAGACGACGACCAGCGGAATCGAGAACAGCACGCGGGTGACGATCGGGATCATCGCGTTCATCAGAACGTTTTTGGTCATCACCGATACCGGGCCTGCGCCGAAGGCGCGCGCGGTGCGGACGTGGTCGCGGGTCAGTTCCTCGACCAGCACGGCGCGGAAGAAGCGCGTGTTGTAGCCCAGCGCGACGAACACCGAGGCCAACGTCGGCACGGTCACGTAGTAGAGATAGCTGGGCAGGTCGTGGACGTTCCAGCCGCGGACCGGGAACCAGCCCAGGGTCACGCCGAACACGGCCTGGAAGGCGACGATGACGACGAGGAAGCTGATCGACATGCCGATGACCGAGAACCCCATGATCGCCTTGTCTACCCAGCCGCCGCGATGCCAGGCGGCAACCAGCCCCAGCGCGACGCCGAGCAGGTTGCCGAGCACGAACCCGGGCGCGAGCAGCGCCAACGATACCGGCAGCGTGCGGGCCAGCAGCGAGCTGACTCGCTCACCGGAGCTGAACGAGTGGCCGAAGTCCAGCGTGATCAGTTCGCGCAGGTAGTCGAGGTAGCGCCACCAGAACGGCTGGTCGTAGCCCAGCTGGGCTCGGACCCGTTCGATGTCTTCGGCCGTCGGGTTCTTCGACAGCAGCGTGTAGGTCAGGTCCGGACCGTAGTAGACCATCAGCACGAAGCTGATCAGCGTCACGCCGAGCACCAGCGGAATGCCGCCGGCCAGTTTGAACAGGACGAGCCGGAGGGTGTCCATTCAGTCGCTGCCGGGTCGGATCACTCGACCGCCGGACCGGGCTCGTCGAGATCGACGAAGCGCATGAAATACCCGCCGAGGATCTCGCGGTCGGGAACCATGATCGCTTCCTTGTGCCACAGGTGGATGCGCGTCCGGGCCAGTCCGCTGATCGCGACGCAGTCGTCGATGACCATGCGATTCATCTCACGGTACAGCGCGGTCCGCTCCGGCCCGGGCTGCATCGTGCGGCTGCGCTCGTAGAGCGCGTCGTAGTCCGGATTGCGGTAGTTGAAGCTGTTCGAGCCGGGCGAGGCGTTCGGCCCGTAGAACAGCTGCAGGGTGTTCTGGGCATCGGGGTAGTCCAGTGTCCAGGCCAGGTAGAACAGGTCGAGGCGTCGATTGGTCAGTGCCTGGTAGTAGTCACCGAAACTGGCGAAGGTCTCGGGCACCAGCCGATCGACCGGGTACCCGAGGTCGGCCAGCTGGCCGCGCAGCTGCTCGAACATCTGGCGCTGCTGGACCGACGACGGGAATCCGTAGGTCAGCGTCGGCAGCGACTCGTCATCCCAGCCGTAGCCGGCGAGCCGTTGGCGCGCACGATCGAGGTTGCGAGTGATCGAGGCCTCGGACAGGGCGGGATCGAACTCGGGCACCACCGGCGGAATCACGCCGGGAAAGACCTCGGCCAGGCCGTAATAGAAGGTGTCGTTGCGGGCCTGCCAGTCGAATGCGTCGCGGATGGCGCAGCGCAGCGCCCGGTTGGCCGCGTCCTGCTCCGGGTCGGGATGGTGGCCGAAGCGCGGATCCGCCATGTTGAAGCCGCCGTAGACGAAGCCGGCCTCGAGACCGGCCATGCCGTGATAGCTAGCCTCGATCTCGTCGGTGAACGCGATCGGCGAGCGGCTGGCCAGCACCTGGTCGACCTGCTCGTTGGGCAGCATCACGTTGTGGACCTCGTTGCCGCGGGCGAAGCTGGACCAGCGCGCGGCGTTTTCCTCGATGAAATGGATTTCCAGCCCGTCGAGGAACGGGTAGCGTCCGCCGTCGAGCGTCTCGAGGCCGAGTCCGGCGTGGCGCTCGGGGTCGAAGCCTTCGGCCGCCAGGTCCAGCGGATCACGGACGAACTCCGGGTTGGCCTCGAAGGTCGCCCTGGCCGAATCGAACGAGGTCAGCCGGAATGGCCCCGACCCGACCGGGCGGATGGCGAATTCGCGGCCGTAGTGTTCGACGGCTTCGCGCGGAACCAGCGCCGAGAAGGCAGTGGCGAACGTGTAGGTGAGCTGCGGGAACGGCTGGGCCAGGTGGATTTCCAGCGTGTGGTCGTCGATCGGTTTCAGGCCCTCGACCGGCCGGTCGTAGTCGGCGCCGGCGTCGGCCCACTCGGCCATGCCGACGATCCGGTCCTGCCACAGCCACGCGCCCCGGGAACGGGTCGCCGGATCGAAGTGGCGCTGCAGTGAATAGACCAGGTCGTGAACGGTGACCGCGCGGCCAGTGCCGTCGGGAAAAGCCGGGTCGTCGGTGAAACGCGCGTCGTTGCGAATCCGGAACGTGTAGACCCGGCCGTCGTCGGAGACCTCGGGCAGGCCCAGCGCCAGGTTCGGCGTCAGTTCGTAGGGCCGCGCCAGGTACTTGTAGCGGTACAGCGTGTCGAACACGTTGACCACCACCATCGAGCTGTAGATGGTTCCCGCCTGGGCCGGGTCGAGACTGGTCGGCGTGCCGTCGATCGAGTGGCGATAGACCTTGCCCTGCGGCGGCGGGCTGCCGCCGCAGGCGACCAGCAGCGCTGCGCAGGCCGCCAACAGGGCGGTCGCGAGAATCGGAGTCGAGCGCATCACGGGGTTCCGGGAGTCGAGACCAGCCAAGAGGGTAGACGATTCCGCGCCGGTTCAGGTCGCAACGCTTGCGCCTGCGCCGAGCGCGGTCAGCGCTTGCCCTTGGGGCCCAGGAACAGCCAGAACAGGAAGCCGATGACCGGGAACACCAGCAGGATCAGGATCCACAGCACCCGGACCACGAGTCCGACCCGCGCCTGGGCGGTCCTGACGATGGCCCAGACGACGATGATCAGCCAGATCAGTCCGAGAAGTCCGAATTCGAGGCCCATGGCAATGCTCCTTCATTCACGACGCCGGACGGAATGATCGCGAGAACGGCGCCGGCGAGTCGGCCGTTCTGCGGTACGGTTCAGCCCTCGGGCTGCAGGTGGATGCGGCCGTCGTCCTCGCTGACCGACACGCCGCGCAGGCGATCGCCGCGGCACGGTCCGCCGACGCATTCGCCCTGCAGGGGTTCGAACACCGCGCCGTGCGCGGCGCAGACCAGCCGGCCCTCGCCGTCGACCAGGAACCTGTCGGGCGCGTAGTTGAGGCTGCGCCCGGCGTGCGGGCAGACATTCAGCCATGCCCGTGGCGTACCCTGTTGGCGAGTCACGACCAGCCAGAGCGTTCGGCCGTCGCGTTCGGCCTGCGCTTCCCGGAAGCCGCCCTCGGGCAGGTCGTCGGCATTCAGCAGGAACTGTCCGGTGGTTTCGGAGGTCATGGAAAGTATGCCAAGGTACCGAACTACATTCTATCGCGTGCCCGAAAGCCCGCTGGCCCGGTTCGGCCTGGCGCTGCTCGGGCTGGCCCTGCTGGTCGTCAGTTTCTTCGTCGGCCTGGTGTTCCTGGCCGTGGTCGCCGGGCTGGCCATCGTCGGCAGCGTCGCGCTGACGATTCGCAACTGGTGGCTGGGCCGGAGGGGTGGGCGGGGTCGGCCGGAGGAAGACCTGGTCGAAGTCGAATACCGGATCGTCGACCGCGAGCGGGACGACTGAGCGCCGCTCCGGACTCAGGTCATCGCCAGCAGCACCACCAGCGCCAGCAGCACCGCCATCCAGATCGCCGTCTGGCCCATCGGGCTGCGGCTGGAGAAGTAGCGGTACGGTTTTTCCCGCATCAGGTCGAACAGGTTGCGCCCGATGGTGCTGCCTGCGCTGACCGCGATGTTCCGGACGCCGACGATCGCGCGGTCGGAGCGCTCCATCAGCCACGGCAGGCCGCGGCGCCACAGCCAGTCGATATCGAGACTGACGGTGTCGGTGCGCTTCATCAGCGGCAGCAGCACGAAGAACGCCAGGCCGGCGAACAGCAGCAGCTGAAGCTGGGTCACGATGTGGTCGGCCGTGTAGGGAACGTAGTCGACCGGATAGGGCAGCAGCTCGTAGAGCAGGCCGGGGAACACGCCCAGACCGACGCAGCCGACGGCGAATACGACCATCGCGATCTGCATGTTCCACGGCGCTTCCTTCGGCCGCAGGCCCGAGTCCTTCTGGAAGAACACGAACCAAGGAAACTTGATGCCGGCATGCAGGAAGACGCCGGCCGACGCAGCGACCAGCAGGAACCAGACCACCGCCAGGTGCTCGCCGGCGGCGCTCGACGAGATCATCGACTTGGAAATGAAGCCGGACGTGAACGGGAACGACGAGATCGCAAGCGCGCCGATGATGCCGCAGATCGTGGTCAGCGGCATGGTCCGGAACAGTCCGCCCAGGTTCGAGCACTTGCTCTCGCCGGTCCGGTACAGCACGGCACCTGCGCTCATGAACAGCAGCGCCTTGTAGATGATGTGGGTGAAGGCGTGCGCCGCGGCACCGTTCAGGGCCATCTCGGTGCCGATGCCGACCCCGACGACCATGAAGCCGACCTGGTTGACGATCGAATAGCTGAGGATGCGCCGCATGTCGTTTTCCAGCAGCGCGTAGATGATGCCGTAGAACACCATGTACAGGCCGATCCAGATCAGCAGCGGCTGGCCCGGAAACAGCAGGATCAGCGAAAGCACCGCGGTCTTGGTCGTGAAGGCCGACAGGAAGACGCCGCCCATCGGGCTGGATTCGGGGTAGGCGTCGGCCAGCCAGGCGCTGATCGGAGGTGCCGCGGCGTTGATCAGCACGCCGATGAAGATCATCCAGGTGTCGAAGTTGTCCAGCGCCAGCGCGCGGATTTCGACCGAGCCGGTGTGGATCATCAGCCCCTCGATGCCGATCTTCAGGACCAGGCCGCCGAGCAGGTGGATGATCGCGTAGCGAATGCCGGCCGCGCGGGCTTTCTCGGTGCCGCCGCACCAGACCACGACGGTCGAGAACAGCGCCATCAGTTCCCAGAACAGGAACATCACGATCAGGTCGCCGGCAAAGCTGACGCCGATCGCGCCGGCCGCATACATCAATGCCGCCGACAGCTCCCACCATTTCGACTGGCGGAATGCGAACAGCACGCCGCCGAAGGCCATCAGCGCGAAGACCGTGGCGAACAGGCGGCGCAGGTTGCTGCCTTCCACCAGCTGCACTTCGTAGCCGAGGAAAGTCGCTGTCTGCTGCACGCCGTCGCCGACCTGCCAGATGAAGTACAGGGTGACCAGCGGCGTGGCCAGCGCGATCAGCGGGCGCAGCGCCGGCCGGCTCAGCGCCAGCAGCAGCGCGCCGAAGATCATCAGGAACGCGGGCGGCAGGACGAACTCAAGCATCGTCGTGTTCCGGCTTGTTCGGCGAAAGCCGCGGCTCGACGTCGTAGTAGTCGACCGGGCGCTTCAGTGCGAAGCCCAGCAGCTTGGCGAATACCACCATGACCACGCAGGTCAGGAAGCCGTAGACCGCGTTGAAGCCGATCCACTCATCGACCCCGAAATATCCATGGACGTGCACCGCGACCTGTGCGACAACGGTCGCGACCAGGATGGCGCCGAAGACCCACCACAGGATCCGGATGGTCTTCGGGCGGACCAGCCAGTGATCGGCGTCGTCCGGACGGCGCTCGGGCTGCTGGTTCATTTCGGCACCTCGAGAATGCGGGCCTCGATGTCCACGACCGGGCCGTTGAACACGAAGAACAGGATCGTCAGCGCGGCGGTCAGCGAGAGCGCAGCCACCATCGGCCACGGCGCCTCGGCATGCTCGCGCGCCGGGGCGACGTCTTCGGGTTTGAAGAAGGCCCGAAACACGATCGGCAGGAAATAGGCCGCGTTCAGGGCCGTGGACGCGCCCATCACCAGCAGCACGAAGACGCTGTCGACCTGGAACGCGCCGGCGATGATGTACCACTTGGAGACGAAGCCGGCGGTCGGCGGCACGCCGATCATCGACAGCGCACCGATCGTGAAGGCCGCCATGGTCCACGGCATTCGACGCCCGATGCCGCGCAGCTGGTCGACTCGGGTCTTGCTCGACGCGATGTAGATCGCGCCGGCGCAGAAGAACAGCGTGATCTTGCCAAAGGCATGCGCGACGATGTGTACTGCAGCACCGATCTCCGCAAACGGGGCCAGCACCAGCGCGGCCAGCACGATATAGCTCAGCTGGCTGATCGTCGAATAGGCCAGCATCTTCTTGATCTCGACCTGCTTCAGCGCGACGATCGATGCGGCCACGATGGTGAAGCCGGCCAGGTACATCAAGTACTTCTCCAGCGGCACGGCCGCAAGGAAGTCGAGTCCGAAGATATAGATGACTACCTTGGTGATCGTGAACACACCGGCCTTGACGACCGCCACGGCATGCAGCAGCGCCGAGACCGGCGTCGGCGCGACCATCGCGGCCGGCAGCCAGCGGTGCATCGGCATCACGGCGGCCTTGCCGGTGCCGAGCACGAACATCGTCAGCAGGATCGCGGCCGCGGTGGGGCCGAGGTTGCCGAGCAGGATCCCGCCCTGGGTGAAGTCGGTCGTGCCAGCGGCCACCCAGGTCCAGATGATGGCCGGAAGCAGGAAGCCGATCGACGTGGTCAGCAGCACGCCCATGTAGGTGCGGCCGCCGGCGCGCGCGGCATCGTTCTGCTTGTGCGTGACCAGCGGCCACGTCGACAGCGTCAGCATTTCGTAGAAGATGAACAGCGTCAGCAGGTTGCCCGACGTCGCCACGCCCATCGCGCCGGAGATGGCGATGGCGAAGAAGGCGAAGAACGACGTCTGGCGCGGCTCGTTGGCGCCGCGCATGTAGCCGATGGCGTAGACCGAGGTCACGATCCACAGCAGGCTGGCCAGCAGCGCGAAGACCAGCCCCAGCGGTTCGACGTCGAAGGCGATCTTCAGCCCGGGCAGCGGCTCGGCGACGGTCAGCGAGGCGCCGGCGCCGTTGATCACCGGGTCGATCAGCTGCGTGGCGACCGCGAACAGCGTGACGGCGGTGGTCAGCGTCACGGCTTCGCGCAGGTTCGGCCAGCGACCGACCAGCGCGATCAGCAGCGCACCGACCAGCGGCACGACGAGCAGCAGGACGATGATCAGTTCGGGGCTCACGGCGCGCCTCCGATCAGGATCTCGGCACCGTGGGTGGCGACATCCAGGGTCAGCCGGGTGTCGATGCCGAACCAGAAGTTGGCCAGGATCAGTACGTACATCGGGAGCAGCAGTCCGAGCGGCGCTTCACGGACCGGTTCGGCCCGCTCCGGCGCCGGTTTCAGGTAGGCCGCTTCGACCACCCGACCGACGTAGATCACGGCCAGCAGCGAGCCGACCAGCACGACCACCACGGCGAACCAGTTGCCCTGCAGGATCGCGGCCTGGATCAGCGCCCACTTGCTGATGAAGCCGGCGGTCAGCGGCACCCCGATCATCGACAGGCCGGCCAGTACGAAGGCCAGCATCGTCCACGGCATGCTGCGGGCCAGGCCGGCGATGTCGCTCATCCGATCCGCGCCGAGTCGGTAGATGATCGCGCCGGCGGCCATGAACAACGCGCCCTTCATCAGCGCATGGTTGAAGATGTGGACCAGGCCGGCGGCCAGGCCGTCGACCGACACCAGGCTGATGGCCAGCGCGATGTAGCCGATCTGGGCCACGCTGGAATAGGCCAGCATGCGCTTGATGTTGGGCTGGTCGATCGCCGAGATCGAGGCGAACAGGATGCCGATGGTGCCGAGCGTGAAGAACACGGTCTGGTAGGGCATGTCCAGCGCGAAATCCAGGCCGAAGACCGTGAACACCATGCGCAGCAGGACGTAGACGGCGACCTTGGTCGCGGTTGCCGCCAGGAACACCGTGACCGCCGACGGCGCGTTGGTGTAGGCGCCCGGCAGCCAGCGGTGCAGCGGGAACAGCGCCAGCTTCAGGCCCAGGCCGATGACGATGAAGGCGAAGGCAGCGCGTACCGCGTTGGTGTCGGCGACCTCGGGCACCCGCTCGGCAAGGTCGGCCATGTTCAGCGTGCCGGTCATGATGTAGAGCAGGCCGACGCCGATCAGGTAGAAGGTCGCGCCCAGCGTGCCCATGATCAGGTAACGGAACGACGACAGCAACGCGGCGCGCCTGCGGCCGTGCGCGATCAGCGCGTAGGTCGACAGCGACGAGATCTCCAGGAACACGAACACGTTGAAGGCGTCGCCGGTCAACACGATGCCCATCAGCCCGGCCAGGGCCAGCAGGAACAGCGCGTAGAACGGGCCCTGACGCTCGGGCACTTCGCGGTTCACGCTCAGCCGGGCCCACGGCAGGATGATCACGCCCATCCACGCGATCAACAGGGCGAGCAGAGCGTTCACGCTGTCGACCCGGTATTCGATGCCGATCGGCGGCGGCCAGTTGCCGAACGAATAGCGCAGCGTTTCGTCCATCGCCGCCGGCAGCACGAAGGCCGTGATCACGGCCGAGGCCGCCACCGACAGCAAGGCCAGCAGCCACGGCAGCACGCGACCCGGCAGCAGCGCGCAGACCGGTGCGGCAATCAGCGGCACGAGCACGCTGAACGGCAGCCATTCCAGCACGGTCATGCGGCGCCCTCGTCGTCCTCGGTGGCGTCCTCGGCCTCGGTCAGCAGGTCGTCCTCGATGCTGCCGTAGGCTTCGTTGATCCGTACGGCCAGTGCAAGGCCGACCGCGGTGGTAGCGACACCGACCACGATCGCGGTCAGGATCAGCACGTGCGGCAGCGGATTGGAATAGACCTCGACGCCTTCGCGCAGGATCGGCGTCGAGCCGCCGAGAATCTTGCCGGCCGAGATGAACAGGATGAAGGCCGAGGTCTGGAACAGGTTCAGCCCCATGATCTTCTTGGCCATGTTGCCGCGAGCGATCACCGCGTAGAAGCCGATCATCATCAGCACAACGACCACGTAGTAGTTGTAGTGGCCCAGCAGGTCCATCAGTTCGGGTCCTCGAGGCGGTCTTCGGAATCGAGCTGGCTGCGGCGCTTGACGAACATCGTGAAGATCAGCATCACGACCGTCGCGACGGTGATGCCGACCCCGAGTTCGACCAGGATGATGCCGGCCTGCTGGGCCTTCTGCGGATCGTCCAGCAGGACCGAAAAGTCCAGGAAGTGTCCGCCCAGGACCACGCCCAGCACGCCGATGAATGCATACAGCAGCGCACCGCAGGCGCTGAGCACGAACATCGCCCTTTCCGGAACGACGTCCAGTCCGGCGTCGAGCCCGTAGATCAGCACGAACAGGATCCAGGCCGCGGCGAAGATCACGCCGGCCTGGAACCCGCCGCCCGGCGAATATTCACCGTGGAACTGCACGTACAGCGCGAACAGCATGATCAGCGGGATCAGGAAGCGCGCGACGATGCGCAGGATGCCGTTGTCTCTCATTGCCCGCGCTCCCCGTCGTCGCGTCGACGGCGCTTCGGCCGGACCGAGAGCAACGCGAAGACGCCGAGTCCAGCGGTGAAGATCACGATGACCTCGCCGAAGGTATCGATCGAGCGGTAGCTGGCCAGCACCGCCGCGACCATGTTCGGAATGCCCATGTCGTTGTATGTCTCGTTGACGTAGTAGGGCGCGACGTGGGTCTGCACCGGGTTGCCGGCGGCACCGAATTCCGGCAGGTCGTGGACGGCCCAGATCAGGCAGGCACCGGTGACGGTGACTACGGCCAGGGCCGGCAGGTTCAGGGCCTTGACAGGATGTTCGTAGCGCTTGGCCAGGGCCAGCACGGCCAGCACCAGGATGGTCGAGATTCCGGCGCCGACTGCCGCTTCGGTCAGCGCGACGTCGCCGGCGTCGAGCACGACGAACAGCGCCGCTGAAAGCAGCGAGTAGATCGCGAACAGCATTGCGGCCGAGAACAGGTCGCGGGCCACGACGACGGCAACGGCGACCACGACGAGAAACGAGAGCAGGGCGATGTCGATCAGGACTTCGATGTCGGCTCTCCATCGGGGGCGTCGGCAGCGGTCTCCGGCGGGTCGCGATCGAGCATCGCGGCCCGGGCCAGCGCATGGCTGGCGGTCGGCGCAGTGAACAACAGGAACAGCAGGATCAGCAGCAGCTTGATGCTGACCAGCGCCAGACCGGCCTGGATCAGCAGGCCGGCGATGATCAGCAGCGCGCAAAGCGTGTCGGTGATGCCGGCGGCGTGAAGCCGGCTGTAGAAATCGGGAAAGCGGACCAGGCCGATTCCGCCGAGGATGCCGAACAGGCCCCCGGTCAGGAGACAGGCGGCCGACAGCCAGAACAGCAGTGTTTCAGCCATCGGTGATGTCCCCTTCGCCGGCCGCTCCGAGGTCGCGCATCCGGACCAGTTTCAGCACCGCGACCACGGCGATGAAGTTGATCAGCGCGTAGACCAGCGCGACATCGATGAGGTCGTCGTTGCCGCTGATCGCCGTGATCAGCGCGACGATCAGCACGGTCTTGGTGCCGAATACGTTGACCGCGACGATCCGGTCATAGACGGTCGGGCCCTTGAGCGCCCTGGCCAGCGCCAGTGCCATCGTGACGAAGATCGCCAGTGCGGTCACCACCAGCACGGCGTTCAACGCGAATTCTCCAGCCACGCGATGCGCCGCTCCATTTCGCCGCCCTCGAGATCGCTTGCCGTGGATTCGAGCAGCGCGTGAGCCTCGATCCAGTCGGGCTCCAGCTGCAGCGTCACGGTGCCGGGGGTCAGGGTGATGGAGTTGGCGTAGGTCACCTTGGCGATCGGGCTGTGGAGCCGCACCGGCACCCGGATGACCCGCGGCTTCACGAGTCGAGCCGGCCACAGCGCGGCGCGCGCCACGGCGACGTTCGCCTTGACGATTTCCCAGACCAGCCAGGCCCAGTAGATCGGCAGCCGCCAGGAATACAGCACGGGGTTGTGTTCGACGCCGACCACGTCCATCCTGCGCGACATCCAGACCACGAACAGCACGGAGGCCGCGCCGAGCATGAACAGCAACGGCTTGTACACGCCGGAGATGCCCAGCCAGAGCAGGGCCAGCAGAATGGCCAGGGAGACGAGGTATCGCATAACGCCGGAATACTACCAAACCGGGTGCCGTGAAAGGGTGGTGCCGCCGCGTGTCGTCGGGTGTTGACACCGCCTGCAGGCCGGGGAGATAGGATTCGCGCTTCCTCTATTAATACGAATCACGGATGCAGACGGGAAGCGACCTGATCGGACTGAGCTATTGTTCCACTGCGGCGTTCAAGTGCGCCGGGCGGTCGCTAGGCGTGCACGCTGAAGTCCAGCAGATCCTGGTCGATTCCCGCCGCAACAACACCCGGCACGGCATCAGCGGCGTGCTGCACTTCGCGGATGGTCGCTTCTTCCAGTATCTCGAAGGCCCCGCCGACCGCGTCGACGCCCTGTATGCGCGCATCTGCCGTGACGCGCGCCACACCGAGGTGCGCCGGCTGACCCGGCGACCGCTGCCGCGTCGGCGATTCGACGGCCTGGCGATGAAATACGTTTCGCTCGAACGCTCGATCGAGCGGGTTCTCGAGCGGCACGGTCTGCAGCATTTCGATCCCGACCGCTTCACCCCGGCGCTGATCGAGGACTTGGTTATGAGTTCCATCCCCGAGCGCGAAGGCGCACCCGAGGCCGATGCCGGGGGGCTGGCGCCGCGGGCAGTCTCGTCATTCTGGCAGCGCCTGCTCGGCCGCTGACCGGCCAGCCCCGCCGCAGGCCATCGCCTCAGCCGCTGCCCATCACCGAGACCCCGATCCATGCGGGGTGCAGCCAGAACGAAAACACGACGTATAGCACCAGGCCGCCGATTACGACGATCGCGTCGTTGAACCGGGTCCGGGGCAGCGCCAGAGCGCTTCCGCCGGCCGGCCGGTGCTTCATCGAAACCCGGTCGGCCACCGCCCAGGCCAGGAAGCCGCCGAACAGCAACACGTCGGCGAGCGTGCCGTTGACCAGCAGGTGGGACAGCGCCCAGGCCTTGACGGCGACCAGCATCGGGTGCTTCAGGGCATCGCCGATGCGGCCGGGCAGGTAGGCGGCGAGCAGGCCGGGAAACACGATCAGCATCAACAGCATGTTCAGGTGACGCAGCCAGTCCGGCGGCGAGTACAGCACTGTGGGGGTCAGCCGGGCCTCGCCGTAGCCGATCACGATCAGGACCAGGCCGACCGCCGCGATGACCGAGTACACCAGCTTGAACGGCCATTCGCCGAGACGGGCGGCGAGTCGATCCCGGGTCGGTCGGGCGACGATCGAGATCGAGTGGATGCCGAGAAACACGATCAGTCCGATCACCAGCTGGGTCATGGGGAATCCTCGAGGGTGGGGTGGCGCCATTACAGCGCGTTCGTGCCCGCACGTCAAAGGTAGGGCGAAAACAGCCAGCAGACGGCATCGCGCAGCCGCACCGGCAGGGGTCGGCCGTCGACCTCCTCCAACGTTACGGCGCGACCCTCGCTCCAGGCCGCGTCGAAATGGGCGCGCAGGCGTTGGGTCAGGGCCACGTCGAACAGTTCGACCTGCAGTTCGAAATTGAGCCGGAGGGATCGGCAGTCCCAGTTCGTCGAGCCGATCTGGACGTAGGCGTCGTCGATCAGCAGCAGCTTTGTGTGAGCGAAGGGTGGCGCCTGGTAGACGACCTCGATGTTGTGGAACAGCAGCTCCCACAGCATGTTGCGGTTGGCCCAGTGGACGAACGGGAGGTTGTTCTCGGCCGGTAGCACCAGCCGGACCTCGATGCCGCGGAGCGCGGCGGCCTGAAGCGCGGCGATCAGTTCGCGCGGTGGCAGGAAGTAAGGCGTCATGATGTCGATTCGCCGGCGCGCCGCGGAAATCGACGAGAACAGCAGCTGGGTCAGCTGGTCGAGGTCCTCGTCCGGCCCGTCGGTGATCACGCGGCCGGCGGCGGTGCCGCGCTCCACCGCGTTGACCTCAGGGGGGCGGACATCGTCGCCGGTACAGAATGTCCAGGTCCGGAGGAACTCCGCTTCCAGCTGGCCGGCGACCGGCCCTGCGATCCGGAACTGCAGGTCGGCGGCACGACCGCGGCCGGCTCCGTCGTCGATCACGTGCCGCTGGCCGATGTTCATGCCGCCGGTGTAGCCGGCCTCCCCGTCGACGACGAGCATCTTGTGGTGGTTGCGGAGGTTCAGCGAGATCTGCGGCGGCAACAGGCGCGGCGGCAGGAAGCGGGTGAACGGGATGCCGGCTCGCTTCAGGGCGCGGCCGATCCGCGGCCGGCCGTAGAATTCGCCGACGCCGTCGACGATGACCCGGACATCGACGCCGCGTCGGCGCGCCGCCGCGAGTCGAGCGACGAAGGCCTGGCCCGCCTCGTCGCTGTCGAAGATGTAGGTCGACAGGTAGACCGAGCGGGCTGCTCGATCGATGTCGGCCAGCATGCTCGGATAGGCCTGGTTGCCGTTGAACAGCGGCTCGACCCGGTGGCCGAAGACCAGCGGATGCCGGCTGAGACGCTCGCCGATCGCGGCCAGCTCCCGGAGCGGCCCGGGCAGCCGCTCGGGCGCGACGGCATGGCGACGGCTGGGCCGGCCGCGCTCGTGGCCGATACGAAGTGCCGGCCATTCCAGCTGCGCGGCGCGGCGTCGGATCCGGTTGATGCCCAGCAGCAGGTAGAGGATCGGGCCGGCAATCGGCAGCAGCACGCACAGCGCGATCCAGCCGAAAGCGGCCCGGGCATCGCGCTTGAACAGCAGCGCGTGGATGCCGGTGGCCGGGGCCAGTACGAGATGGAACAGCGCCGCCACCAGGCCCAGGTCCAGTAGTCGGTCCGGCTCGACCATGCGCAGTCCCCGTGGCTCCGGCGGTCAGCATAGCGCCGAAGGGTGCACCGCTGCCCGGGATGCAATCACGCGGCGGATGCGTTAGACTCCATATCTTTCTATCCCGATCAAGAGATAACCACCCGATGAGCGAGTACCTCTTCACCTCCGAGTCCGTGTCCGAGGGACATCCGGACAAGATGGCCGACCAGATTTCCGATGCCGTGCTCGATGCGATCCTCGCCGAGGATCCCAATGCGCGCGTGGCCTGCGAGACCTTCATCAAGACCGGTGCAGTGGTCGTCGGCGGCGAAATCTCGACGACCGCGTGGATCGATCTCGAAGACCTGATCCGCCAGGTCGTCGTCGACGTCGGCTACGATTCCTCCAACGTCGGGTTCGACGGCCGGACCTGCTCGGTCATCAACATGATCGGCAAGCAGTCCCCGGACATCGCGCAGGGCGTCGATCGCGAGGCGCCGGAAGAGCAGGGTGCAGGCGACCAGGGTCTGATGTTCGGCTACGCGTCGAACGAGACCGAGGCGCTGATGCCGGCGCCCATCTTCTACGCGCATCGCCTGGTCGAGCGTCAGACCGAACTGCGCAAGTCGCCCGACAATCCGCTGCCGTGGCTGCGCCCGGACGCCAAGAGCCAGGTCACGCTGCGCTACCGGGACGGCAAGCCGGTATCGATCGACGCGGTCGTGCTGTCGACCCAGCACGACGACGGCATTTCGCTGGACGAGATCCGCGCCGGCGTGCGCAAGCACATCATCGAGCCGGTGCTGCCGGCCGAATGGTTGCACGACAAGACGCTCTACCATATCAATCCGACCGGCAAGTTCGTCATCGGGGGTCCCGTCGGTGACGCCGGGCTGACCGGCCGCAAGATCATCGTCGACACCTACGGCGGCATGGCCCGTCACGGCGGCGGCGCATT